>JAWKTX010000003.1:0-300000 GCA_041398825.1 Planctomycetaceae bacterium
GAATTGGAACGTGTGGAATACGTCCGTCGCACAAGCTGGCAAGACATCTTTGGCAGCGATGCGAGGCCAGCATGGTATCGAACGCGGGAGCCGGATGGATGACAGCGTCTCTGACAACACAAGTCGCTGTTCAGATCGCTTCGAGACAGAAACCGATCTCTTCGCCGCTGCGGCACTTCGAGGATGCAGCCGCAATCGTTGCTCGAACAACAGCCGCATCCGAATCAATCCCAAAATCCGCCGGAACCGAACCACCGTCAAATCGCCAATCCCAGGGTGACAACCCGTCGTCCCATCGGTAAACTTCTCCGCAGCGGATCCATCATCGTGATGAATCCCGCAAGCCAACAACCGAGCCACAATCACTCGCAAAGCGGCATAGTTCAACGCACGATCAATGCGCCAGTATCGGGCCGTCGCAGAGATGGCAATTCGTTATGTTGCGAAGAGCGCAATGAAACTCTGGACAATTCAAACCGTTCCAGCATGGCAGTCGTTGCAGGAACACGGGTACTTGCGCGGTCAACGCCGCCACGCTGATCGTGACTTTCTGCCCGCGTATGATTGGATAGCAACTCAAATGCGTCAGCGGATCGGGCAGCCACCATCTGCTCACATCTCCGTTCCAATTTGGGCATGGCATCAATACGACGGTATCCACAGAAAACGCCCCGATCTCAGATCTTCCGGGTACCTGCCAACCGGTACCCGTGGCTATCGCATCGGATTCACGATTCCTGATAGCTGCGTCCTCCTGTCCGACTTCGAACTGTGGCACTACGCACTAAACTACTGGTATCTCGCATCATCTGAATCGGACGCTGAGGCCTTCGGTCTTCTAAATCAAAACCTCAGATGCTCGTGGTCCAACCCGCCATCTGACCATCGCGTGAACTCCACAATCGAGCGAAGCTGGCACAGGATGTTTGATCTGCATTGGCATGACCCATACGTCACTGCCCCACGAGATGAAAAGTCAATTCAGGCAACATTGTGGCAGCTAGATCATTCTTGGATTAAAACTGTTGATGAGTTTGTGGCCCGGTAAACGCAATATAACAAGGGGACACAAAGGTGTCAGCGACGGCAACATGCTCCCTTGCTACGCTTCGGGTTACAATTGCTGCCAACTAACTTGGCGCTGGCCCTCGCCTCGTTACAAACTCATGCAAGATGCATTTCACAGGACGATTGCCATTATTCAGCTCGCCTGTGAAGTTCCACCCAGAGCTCTCGATCGACCGAATCGCTGTGTATTGTCACCGAGCCATCAAGCTGGAGGGTAGTAACGGATGCGCTGTGCATGCTGCGAGCGCTGGATGCGAAGTTGCCGGCTACAATCCCGCTCGCGCAAGGCATTCGGAGGCGTCCAAGTTCCTGGCTGGTTGGGTCAAGAAGGAGTTGCGTGCATGAAACGACGGCATCGGGGAATTCCTGGGCATTTGGACCATACCGATTTCCTGCAGTCATACTCGCGCCACACATTCCCAGAGCCCAGGTACCTCGCGGATCAATCGCGTTGATCCCTGAACGCACTTCATCGACAGCAATTACCTGTGAGAGTCCCCGAGTGCATTCCGAGAATCGAACCGACCGGTTCACACCGCCAATTCCACTTCCGATGAGAGTCGAACCACGATTTAAGAGATCGAGGTTGTCGATTGTAAAACCGTCTTCACATTTTGCTGTTCCATTCAGGCAGATTCTATTGGGGCCGACGTTCATCGCATAATTGCCGCGGGCATAGAAATGTCCCGGATTGCCACGCAGGGCGCCTCGATCATACATGCTTGTGGAAAATGGATCGGAGGGGCATAACAACGCTGAAAGTCTGGTGCTTCGCACAAATTCATTCTCACGCGAATCAATCGGGAAGTTGACTTCCATTTGCTGGATGAGTGTAGCCTGTTCGAGCATTGGCAGTATTGAAATCAACCAATTTGTATACAGTCGGTCCGGCTCATTTCCAGGCGACACCCCAATCGCCACGCGATCGATTGTCCCCAGTGGCATCACCCCGGCGCCGAGGACTTCACCTCGTCCGCTCCAGACAGACGCTGGTGGTAGCAGTCGATAGATGTCGTGGTAGTTATGTAGTGCGATTCCAATCTGTTTCAAGTTGTTGCGACATTGGGCAAGCCTTGCTGCTTCACGAGCTTGCTGAACGGCTGGTAGCAGCAAAGCAACCATGATGGCGATCAATGCGGCTACAGTTAATAACTCAATAAGTGTGAACCCCGCTCTTCGTAATCGCATCAATGAATTACGATGATGCATATTCATAGTTGCCTTTCGTCAACAATCGCAGATACCAGTGTATTCTGATACGTTTGGGATATACCTGGCTCCGGACCGAGTAAACACACGTTGTCTCCACTCGGATCAATAACACGACTTCCAAACCATACTGAACACACAATTTGCCATTTTTTGGTTTCGATTGCGCGGTATCGAATGGCCCGAATCTGACGATCGATGACCTCGGCGAAGTTGAACGTCTCACCATCACAGATTAAGTAGAAAACGACCTCTGGATCGGACGTGTGAAACGCATCCATTGAGGTTAAAAACGATTCATTACAGATTGATATCGACGCGATCACCGTCCGTCCAGCTTTTCGTATTGAATTTTGGCATCATCAATGATGATTAAGTTAGGGTGTTCCCAGCTCGCCCGAAGCTCATCGGCGACCTTCCACGATTCATCCAACGGCGGATTGCCTCCCTGAACGGGACCAACCTTTGCTTGCAGTGCTATTCATTTTGATCGTCGCTTACGAACGAACACAATGAGCCCGACGCCTATTACCAGCAACAGTACCCAGTACAACCGTGTTGTTCTTCGAAAAGCCGGCTCTGACAGCCCGTAATGTGACAACGTGAAAATGGCCGGGTCGGGGGGAATCGCGGACGGCGTGATATGCGTGACGCGATTCTGTATCACACCAGAATGGTCGACGTTCTTATAGGAAACAGCAAATGCACTCGCGGGGTCATTCGGGGATTGGTACTCAAAATCAGCCGTCCATTTTGTGCTAGTGCGAGACCCCGTAACTGCACTGCATTGGACAACCCTGGGGAATGGTTCTGCCTCAAAAAGAATCGACGCATCATAGAACGTTGATTTTCGATTGTCAGAGATATCCAGTTCGAACATAAGTTTATACCGCTTCGCCGCAGCGTCGGTACTGACGGTCGCTGAATGCAGCACCAAGCCTGGATGAGAGAGTACTTCGGTGATGGGAACTCGTTCAAACACTGCGGCAGCACGGGTGTACATAATCGCCGCGTATCGGTCGCGGTTGATCACGGCCTCCGTTTTTGAGTCGCCTATCCGGTCCGCCAGCATCTGGATAAGATATGGTTGATCACCGGACTGTCGCGAAAGGATGAAAGCGTATCGCTCATTGCAAGCCGTTACCCTTTCAACGCCCTCAGCATCAGTGCTGAAGTGGAGCAGACATTCTCCCAATTCAGCCGCCTGAATCTCAAATGTAACCGCTTGCCCAGGTGGCGTGCCCCAATCAATATATTGCTGAACCTGATCCTTCGGAACAGATTCTAAGGTTTCGCTAAGTGATCCTTTAACCGGCGGAGACGGCAGTTTGGACGCCCAAGCAAGGATCAGGGTGCGCACCATCTCCGGATCTGCCTCCTCGCAGACGCCACATGTGGGCAGAAACAGGAAGCATGAGGAAATCATTATCGTTGAGATTCGCAATGCAACAACTCCTAAAATGGGCGGTTGCGGCAGACTAGCCACCAACCGCAGGTACTTTCGTTATTTGCACCCGCAAGACAACTGAGTAAGCGCCCGGCGAACAGCATTCTAATGGTCTGAGCAGGTTTATCGTTCGAGTTCTTTACGTTCAGCGATGGTCCAGCGGTGTTGTAGGTGGGAGAAGAGCCAGGCGTGTGGCAGCAGGGACTCGAGAGGGGCTCCGAGCGGAAGCTGGATCAGGACACCGTTGAGCCATGTCCATGGTTCCACGCAGTTGGCTTTGCAACTGGCGCGGCACGACGGCCCGCCTGATGGCTGCCGACGAACATCCAGCTTTTGCGGCCGATCGCGACGGGCCGCATGGCTCGTTCGGACGCGTTGTTGGCAATCGATAAGTCGCCGTCGTCGAGGTAGCGAGAAATTCAAGCAAGCCCGCGCCGCCTGAATCGTAACGTCCCGAGCCCTCCGAGCCCTGACAGTACCGTCAACATGGACGGCTCGGGCACTGCGGCCGCTCCGAAGCGAAAGTTGTCGACTGCGTTGTAGTCCGGCATGTTGAAGGTGATCGACGTCAGCGAAGTCGTCGATGTCACGCCGATGAAGTCGATTGAATTAGTACCACGGATCGAGCTAGCCGGAAAACTGAAGAAAGTGGCGTTGACGGCAGCCATGAGAAAACTGCTGACCATTCTCAACACGCTCATTCGTACAGATCAGGTGTGGATTGATCAACGTGCCAATGAAGCCACCTGAACAAAAGAATCCATGATCAACTCGCCCAGGAATGTGAAGGCACCGAACCACTGACTAAGCCTCGCAAAATTGCGTCCCGGCAGAGCATTATTCCGTTTCGTCAGATACCAAATTGGCACGGAGAGCATTTCGTTCAACGTAACGGATCACGGTCAACGGGTGGTCATCATCTTGAACGGGAAACGTCTTGAAACGCCCCTGGTAAAGATGGCCGGTTCCTTCCGTGTGACGATGAGCGTGCCAACGCATCGTATGAGTGTGCGTCAGCCACTGAAGGAACTCGGACAATTCCGAGTCGGTCGTGGGACGAACCACGAAATGCCAGTGATCGGGCATGATCAGATAAGAAAAAATGGGAAGGGGAACGCGGGTGACCGCTTCTTCCAGGACACGCTCAAACGCTTCATAGTCTTCCGGCTTCTCAAACAGCGTCAAGCGAGCAACAGCACGATTCAAAACGTGAAAGCAAACACCGGACGGGCAGATTCGAGGTCGACGTGGCATTCAGACATCTTAACCACGACTCGATCCCCGTCAATATTGAGCTGCGTCCCCTTTTCTTGCTCACTATTGGCTGCGTCCCCTGTTCTCTTCCGTATTGTCTCGCTTCAATCTCTCTTTACATGAAGGACAAATACCATGCACGAACTCAATATACGGCACAAACGATCTCTCTCTGAGCGGCTGTCTGCAAATGCTGCATGTGTGTTGACCATTCCTTAGGTCACGTCGATTTTTGTCAATATAATCACCCAGTCGAAATCCAAAGTAAGCTGACAATGGGGATAAGCAAATAGCGAGCGCAAAACTGTTCGACATTGCTATATGAGAAAACGTCCAGATTCCACAAAAGGCAGGACCGTGAAAGCGCATTCCGCGTAAGAATTGTGATGGATCAAGTGCACAAACAGCAAGAATCAGGACCGGGGCGAAGGCCAACAATACCTCTGAGGTAGAAAACATCCTCGAAATACTCCGATTCTACAAGAGTGCCGAACAGGCTTTGAGTGTCCTTTTTCCACCGGGAGACTCTGAGACTGCGACATCCCCCATCCGCGCAATGAATCCTTGCATAACTGTTGTAAGTGCGATATCTGGGTTGCCGTATGGACTCGCAAGTATCAGATCAGACACACAATCCAGTGCTGTCGCAGTCCATGACGAAAACGACGACATACCACCGGAACATCCAATTGTGGCACTTGTCAAGATGTCGCAAACGCCGCAGTGTAGCAAACCGACAAACAACGCAGTCCACCGGGCCGTTGGGAGCATGTCCATCATTTCTGCAAACCCACAGGCGCATTGTATAAAATCCTTGTTGCCCTGCGGTACCTGGTGCTCCCAGTAATGGCAAAGTACGGAATCCGTTCCATCACATCCTGCCCGACAACCGAGCAACAGCGCGATTCAAAACGTGAAAGCAAACACCGGACGGGCAGATTCGAGGTCGACGTGGCAACTACACATATCAACCACGACTCGATCCCTGTCGAGAATGAGCTGCGTCCCCTTGTTTCTCCTAGCCCGACGCCGCAAACTAAAAAGTAACCCACCAGTGAAAGCCAAATGGTTCTGGTGGACGGTTACTTAGCTCCGGGAATCCAATCCCATATTTCTTTCCACACATCAATTGGTACCGTACTTCCACCACTCCAGTCACGGAATGGCTTTGCAGGAATTGGCTCGAGAACTTCGATGTTGAACTCAGAGACTCGAACCATCCAGGTAACAAATTCGCGGTGTAGGGAAGCAGGATCGGTATCAGCCTCACTGGTATACCCAGCGAATCGCCGCAAAACGATCAAGTTCCGCGCATGCCACCAATAGTCAGGAGATGCGATCCTATCAGCTGCGCATTGCTTGTAATGAGAATACGCCGATTTGCTCAACAGTTGCATAGAGGCCAGGAAATAAATATATCGATCCAGGCGATCCGGGTGCTCTATAAAGAGTCGAGATTGGCATTCAGCAACTAGCAATTGGCGACTTCGATAGTCATCATCTTGAGTATTGAGCAATCCACCACCGATCAATCCGGCATTTGCAGAACGCTGAGGTACTGCATAGCGTCCGAGTCCCAAGAGTATTCCCAAGTCTACGTTTTCGTTGCCGCGACCAAATTCGCTCATCAGCAAGAAGATCAGTTTGCGAGAGCTTGGATGTCTGAATAGTGGCGATATGGCATCCTGACAATCAACCACTGCAGCGATCCAGAGGTCTTGCGCTAGTTCCCCTGGCAAAAAATCGGGCAAAGTTGATAAGCTAATCTTATCGAACTGGTCCAGCACAGACCGCACAATTAACCAATCTGCATCAACACTTACTTCGTCTCCGCTGCAAATCCCCGAAAAGAACATAATGATCAGCATTGTCAAGTAGGCACGCAGAGTTGACATTTCAAATCCTCAAAAGATCAGGATCAGTTTCCAAGATGCTTTCCGCATTTCCATTTGCAGTGAACGACCAGAATGCTGAGTTCCCACAGCAACAGCTGTCGCCTTTACATTTATAATCACAGAATCCAACAACGCTCCAGTCCGTTACGACAGGTGACCAAACACCGGTCTCCGTGGCACAGACGAGAAACTCGCAAGTGGCACTTTGCTTCGCTTTTCGCCCCTGCTGGGCTTTTGTTTTAGCTTGGTAGTCGATAGTGACAACCAAACAGTTTCCGTTGCCTCTGAAAACAGCATTGTCAACGATGCTCTTCAGCAGACCCTTTTTTACACCAAGCCTTATGTTGCCTTTGGGGTCGGATCCTTGTCAAGAATGAGCTGCGTCCCCTTTTCTCGCCGCGCATCGACGCTGATGCTGGTCAGGAAGACGTCGTTGCCGATGGTTTCGAGGGTGTCGTGGACCCGGCAGGACCAGGACAACAGGCTGGCAGCCTGTGCTACGGGAGAGCTCATCTGGCCGGACATCACGCTGCGTCCCTGAGCGTCGGTGATTGAGAAGCTGACTTCGTTTTCGGCGTTGATGTTCACCACGGCAGACCCTGGTGTTCCGGCAGGAAAACTGATCCCCGCTCCACCCTGAGCCGTCGGTTCGGCCAGTTTGGTAATCGCGGTACTCAGTGAAACAGTGTACGTGCCTCCCAGCGGATTTGTCACGCTGATTCCTGCTGTGCTGTCCAAACCAACGCCATCGGTCAGGTCGACATCGTACACCGTCTGAGTGGTCAGGCCATCGGTCCCCGGCACGCTGTTAAACCCTGCAATCGGCGGATTACCGACATCCACCAACCCGAGCGGCTGCAATCAGACAGTGCTGGCAATGCTTCTGCCCAGAGCATCGTAGATGGTCGTCGTTTGCTGAAGTATTCGGGCGTCGGATGGTTTGCATCGGACTCCGTCTGGATCACGCCGGGATAGGCTTCCTTCACGTATCGGGGCACGTTAAAAGGTGTCAGCGACGGTCTTGAATTTTGTCAAGAATGACGTTGAAGAAAGATCTTTGAACGTGATTTTTCTTGCGTTGATTGTTGTTGGTCCGTGAGGGTGTGTTGGATTTTTTTAGGCATGGGTTCGGTGTTCGATGTAGGAGACAGAAGGCTTGTTTTTGGTCGGTGTTTCATTGAATCACAGCCCGACCGGCGGTAGGCAGTTGTTATCCTTCGAAGCGACGCGAAGCTAGCATGGTATGGAACGCGGGAGCCCGATGGATGACAGCGATTCTGACAACACAAGTTGATGTTCAGATCGCTTCGAAACGGAAGGTGATCTCTTCGCTGCATCCGGAGATGCCGTTTCATTCGTTGCTCGAGCCACCGTCAAATTGCCAGTCTCAGGGTGTCAACCCCTTGCCTCTCCAGTAAACTGCTCCGCAGCGGATTCTTCACCGTGATGAATCCCGCAAACAGAAACAACCTCGCCGCAAGTACTCACATCGCGGCAAGGTTCAACGCACGATCTATGGCAGCATCCTGCCATCGGATCGATCGCAATTCGATGTTTTGCCGACAGCAGCGTCATGGAGCTTCTTCAATACACGCGATCACGCTCGCCCGAGCTCGCTGAGTACATCGACGCCGTCGCGCACAGTCCGCTCTCCTTCGATGGCCCGCATCCGCTTCAGCACTCATCTGGCAACCACATCCACCTCTGGAAACTTGAATACCTCGCTGATACCTGCGACTGGATTGACGTCGATTATCGCGTGGAATGCGTGAACCACATCCTCGAACAATGGCGGCGGCGATTAAAAGGACTTCCGCCATACAACGACCGGGGGTACCGCATCTACGTTTACGAAGACCTTGCTCCAACGATTTCAGTCGTGGCGGAGACAGAGATCGGATTTCCGTACTCCAATGGTCATCCCGTTTTCGTGAAGAACATTCGAAACGTACTCGCGCTCTATGAAGATCGAAGCTGGAAAGATTACTTCGCCTCTGGTGACTGGCGAATATCAGAAAAGCGTCTTCTTGATGTCGTCACAAGAAACAAAGGATCAATCAGCAAACCAACCGCCGATAAACTTGGCGTTCCCGTTGGTAAGCTACGGTCCCTGATCATCAACATGGGGCTCAGCGTTGAGGTCAACTCGGTCCGCAAGAAGTTCCAGCGTCGCCCTGCTGATTTTTCAAATGAATTGGTGTGTTCTGATCGCTGGCACGTCTTCGAGCGTGTATTACCGTCTCGGTATCGATGAAGGCAGAAGTCCATGTGGTGCACCCGAGCATGCGAGTCGGGCGTTTCGAAATGGAGAGTCAACCGCGCGTGCCGGGTGACCACTGCCGTTAGCTTAGCAGCCTGATGAAGAACGGGACTGGCTGGAGCAGGGGACTTTAAAGCACGACGGTTTCCAGTCGTCCTGCGTGCCAGTTCCGGTTTTTCGACGGACAGTCAGCCTTTACAACTGTCCCTTCGAACTGCAATGGAATCGCGCGAAGACACTCGGATGAAGTCCACGGTACGACTGTTTCCCAACTGGTTCTTCGACGTCGCGTGGGACTACACCTACTTCGCCATGTGGCTCGATTCCAGAATTGTTTGGCTTGGCTGCTTTGACGATACCGGTTGAACACTGACAGCCGCAAAGGCGACGAACAAACCGTTGCACACGGGAGTTGTTGTCAGCTTGTTGGCCCGGTCTCCGAGCTGTAAACTGGATCCATGCCGCACCAGGACTCATCGAAGTCTGCGGATGACCATAAGCCGCCGATGGCGCGGGTTCCGGAATCAAAGGTAGCTCCCGCCATCCCGTTGTGCGGATCGTTATTGGGCAATTCGGACCAGCAATGAATCCGCTTGTCGGCATTGGCGACCAGGCATTCAAACCCCATATTCACCGCCTCGAACGCTACAGGGGGCAACCACCGTGTTTTCCGCATTCATCCGCTCTCGTTGGGGCGTCATTTCGTTCGCGATTTTCCTTGGGCTCTGGATTCCGGTCGCGCATCGCCGGACGGTTTACGAATGCGGTCTCTCACTCTGGATTCTGTTAGCACCAGGCTTTATCACCTACGTTGCGCTTGCGCGGCCAGTTCTTTCAGTTCTTGCCGCCCTTGTACTTGTCGTCGTCTTTTCAGTTCGCCTGTACACGTTAGACGTTCCCTGGTTTTACGCTGGGCCGCCGTTCGCTCCGGATACCGTATTCATCAACATGACGGTCGCTACGGCGTGCTTCTGCATCAGCGTGATCGCTTCTACTGTGTACTTACTCAGGCCGAGTCTCCTGCGTACATGGCAGCCGGAAATCAATTCAGCAACCAAATAACAATGCAATGCACACCGCGTTGGTGGCTGTGCTCGTTTCGCTTTACCATAACGCGTGCGCCAACCGGGTGATTGGCGTCGTCAATCCTTCGGATCAACCAGGAGACACTCCATGGGAGCATGGGCGGAAGACACGTTTGGGAACGATAGTTCCTGTGATTGGATCGGCACTTTCCTGGATGATCCAGGATTGCCAGTCGTGAAGTCCGCTATCGAGGCCGTGCTGCAGTCAGACGATTACCTCGACAGCGATGATGCATGCGATTGCCTGGCGGCATGCGAGGTGCTCGCTCGCTTGCAGGGGAAATGGGGCGTACGCAACGCATACAGTGAAGAACTCGACAAATGGATCGAGGCCAATCCGACTTCTGTTCCGGACGATCTGAAAGTATCTGCGGACTTGGCGATTGAACGCATCCTGGGCGAAGATTCAGAACTCCCGGAACTATGGGACGAAGGCGGACACAACGAGGACTGGCACCGGGCGATCGACGACCTTCGTTATCGAATCCGAGGCTGACAAGGCGGTCACTCGAGCGGCGGATCGGGGAGATTTTTGAAGCCAGAGGTTCCCAGCCGCTGCCAGGTTATGTGGGTCGTTTGGTGGCCATAAGTGAAAGGCAACTCCATGTGGACGCCACCTCCGGAATCAGCAGAGGCCAGTGCTCTATCCGCAATCGCCAGCTGTGCGTCAGGACCATCGCTGGACCCTTCGTTTCGCGTTACGATCAATTTTCATCCGGACCGCAAAGCCGGTGATTCATGGTTGTTACAGGTCTTGGCAAGAGACGGGGTGCTCCGTTCCCAGTTTGAAACACGGACCAGCAACGGAGGCTTGACCGCATTCGAGGGTGGTGCCGCTGGAATTGGGAGAGTCGGATATTTTCGGGGGCGTATGACATCGAGTTGCCATCCCGGCGGCCCAAATACGGTGCGCTCAACCACCGTCGACGATCTGTCGGCGGTTCGCCACGATTCGGCTCGTCCCATTTCCGACTGGCTTCTCACGTACTGAACCGGACCACGTTTTGCTACCCCGACAGTTTTTTTGAACCGATTCATTTTGGTAACGCATCACACATGGGGCTGATCGATGCATGTGAATCCGATCATTGCGACGAACTTGATCGTTACATCGAGCGCACGTGCACGGCCCGAGTGCGCCTGTCCCGGGACGTCGAAGCCCTTGTCCTCGACGAATGTTATCACGGAACGGCTGTTGCACTGGATGCAATGAAATTGCCCGTTCATGTTGAGTGGCACTCAGGTTTCCGTGTCTCCCTGGACACAATCCATCAATACCCGGATTATCGTGGCCCATCGATTCTGCGATTGGCTGATAGTCTTGCGGTAGACGGCTGGCTCACGCCAGAAATCATAGGTATGGCTGCAGCTTCCGGAAGCTACGCATACGACGATTTAAAGAAAGTCTGGCACTATGTAGCGAGATTCGCTGTGACGGATTAAAGACGGTGATAAGCCGCGATTTAAAACCAGGCTCGTGTTCTTCCAGGGGACGACGAACAATGCGTTGGATGGGCGGGTTGGCACTGTCAAACGCAGGTCGAAAGTGAATCCTGCATCCTCAGAGTTTGCTGCCGCCTCTGCCTGTGCTTGTGTTTCCCCTGAGGTTGATGCACTGGTGAGATGCATAAGCACGAGTCTCTGTCGCCAAACACTAGGCTCGCCTCAAACTCCCAGCATTGCTGGACACCCGCTGAAACGAAGAACTCTCGACCGTGAAGGCCATATACGATCAGATTGCTCCTCACCATGCACTACTTTATTCAGGTTTCGGGTTCCAATCCAATTTGAAATCGTCTTCATTTAGTTTCACTAGAATCATCATCTGGAGCCCAGACGACCCAGCCCAGTCACCATTCTTTTCGGTAACCAATTGCCCCTCAGTTCGATATTTGCCAGCCGGCAGCGTCATCGATTGACTCGAAGCAGGGATGTGCGTTTGTGGCCCCAACGCTGACCAACGGAAGCCTGCCAACCTCTTCGCCGGTGACTTCGTCAATTACGTGAGCCGCCAGCTGTTAGGGTGACGCGTGCTTGCTCTGCGGGAGAACCACCCTGGTAGTAACAGTAGAGGACAGCATTGGTTCCCTTCGGGATTTCGGAATATCCCATTTCCAACGCGTTTCTCGTGTTTGCGGAACGCGTGTCGAGACGAGTTCGCTCTTCCAGTGTACTAATTTGGGAATTATTGGGGGCAGAATTGCCTCAAGTGACACCGTCTTTCCATCTTTGAGCAACAACTCAAGCCGTACACCCTCAGCCCTATTGGTGCCTGCCTTTCGACCAATCGACAATGTGTGCTCGCCATTGAACTCTTTAGGAAAGTCACCTTTCAGCACCAAGCCTTTTGTTGTCTGCAGTGAGACGACTTTCGCTGGATAACTATTCGCATCACCATATCCAAATCTGAGCAAACTAGACTCTTGTTTGTCGAAGATCATCCAGGCACGGTGATTGCATAACTTCATACACTCCAACCACTTATCGGCAACTCCAACGCCAAGCTCATTCTGAAAGATGTAGGTATCGAGATACTTAACATTCAGCTTCTCGTACTGGCTGAAAACGTCCTGTCGACTTTTCCAGAAAACGTTCCCTTAGTGGAATAGCATCAACCATAACGGAGCCAGAACCCCCAAGTTCCTTGAGCCGATTCTCAATACCGATCTGGTTTTCATACAGAAGCGATAGGTCTTTCTGGGCGAAGATTCTTACGTCTTTCGAAGCGGAGTATGGCATCGCAATCGCATCGACTTTCCTGTGCCAATGAGGTGTTGTAGCCAGAACACAAGAGTAAGAAACACAAAAAACGTGACATCTAACTAATCTCCTTAGCATCAACTGAATTCCGGTTTCCAGCCTCCGGGTCGCAACTCGGAAACGCTCGGCAGCCGGTTATCTAACGTGGGTGATAAGAACGTCGAGTTCAGTTCCTCTGATTCAACTTCACGGTAGGCATGCTGCACTTCCAGATCTATACGAAATGTATTTCTTAGAGTCACTTTTCATGAGATTAACGGCAAGAGGGCATTCTACAGGTCCCGTCCGCTCGGTCTTCCTGCATCGTAAAGGGATGTTTTAGGGTGGAGGATGTCATCCGTTTTTGGCTGCCAGTGAAGATCTCCAATGGAGTGCCGCGAGGAAGCTATGTCGTAGTGCCTTGAACTCGCCTTCGGTTCTGGTGCACGGTCTCTGGCTCATGTCTGGATGCCAACGGGGACGGGGATGGCTCCTTGTCTCTGAGCTGCTCATTGAAGTGCACGGTCGGTGAGTTTCGGTGCTTCGGTTCCGTTGCGTGGTGTGATCGATGGAACGACTGAATTCTCCCAAAAATTGTGTCTCTTCGCCCTTGTTTCCTCCGGATTCTATATGTAACCTGATGGTTACCTATGAAGCCTGAATCAATGGATGCCGTGTTTGTGGCCCTGGGTCATCAGACTCGGCGAAAAATCCTGGACATCGTCAAGTCCTTGCCCGGTTGCAGTGTTGCGGATGTGGCAAAGTACTTCGAAGACATTACGCGCATTGCGGTGATGAAGCATCTGGATGTCCTGACGGCGGCTGACCTAATCGTGTCTCGCAAGGTCGGTCGCCGACGAGAATTGTTCTTTAACGCGGTGCCCATCCAGTTGATCTATGATCGCTGGACGACTGAATACAGCCGTTTTTGGGCATCTCAGGCTGTGGATCTGAAGTACCTGTTGGAGAGTCGGATCGAAGCGAGCGACAAATCCGACTAGACATTTATCTTCATCTGAAGTCGGTTTCCGGTTCGCCGGCGACTGTCCATTTCGAGGGGGCATTCATTCGAATCCCTCTCTCTCGTACTCGTCCTGTATGGGCGAGTGCTTTTCTAGTAGCGACCGTTCACACAATTATTTCATCCGGGTAACTTGTTTATGTCCGAAACAACACAGCATATCAGTCGTGTCGTGATCAAAGCCGGGATTCAGCAAGTCTGGGAAGCACTGACGAAGCAGGGCGAGGTGCTGCCGCACTTCTTTGGTTCCGTCATGCACACAACCGGATTGCAACCCGGTGCACAGCTTCGTATGCGAAGTCCTGATGGTGCATTTACCGGAGTAGTCGGTGAGATTCTGGAATGTGACCCGCCGTATCGTTTTTCCCATACGTTTCGGTTTACAAACTTTGATGAAGCTCCGTGTCGTGTTACCTACGAACTTAAAGAAGTCGAAGGTGGTACGGAGTTCACGTTGATTTCCGACCGGATTCCGGCGGGGACAAAGACCGAAAAGCAGATGATTCAGGGAGGCCCGTTCATCACGGATGTGCTCAAGTCGGTCGTGGAAACCGGTCGGCCGTCTTTTGGCAAACGATTGTTGCTTCGAGTGATCGGGATGATGAGCTTTATGACACCTGCAAAATGCCGCAGCGAAAACTGGCCACTGGATCGGGCAGTTTGATCTGACCTGAATTGTTTGCTCCACACGAAAGCAGGGATCCCATGAACATCGACTGTACGGCTGATTTTCCGGTCACGGATGCCGAATGCAAGAAAGTTACCGGAAGAACTCTGACGCAATGGTTCAGTGTGATCGACGAACGCGATGACCTGAAATCAAAGCGTCGTGATTGCATCAACTGGATCTATGAAGATGTCGGAATGACAAATGTCTGGTGGCCCACCACCATCTGGGTGGAATACGAGCGATTCAAAGGCATCGTTAACAAGAAGGACGGTCGTATCGAAGGGTTCAACATCTGTGCAACGAAGACAATTAATGCTCCGCCGGCTGATGTCTATGCGGCATGGACGACACCAGCACTTCTGAGAAAGTGGTTTGGCAGCAAGTCTAAAGCGACGGTGGAGAATGGTGGCGCGTTCAGCGACGGTGATGGCAACTCCGGCACGTTTCTGCGGGTTCGCGAAAAGAAGGATCTTCGCTTTACGTGGATTCAGCCAGGGGCAGAAGCCCCAACACAGGTCGATGTCGTATTCTCGGATAAGGGCAAAAACAAGACGGGACTGATGCTGAATCATCAGAGAATTCAAAACCGGAATGAAGCTGACGGATTACGCCGCGCGTGGGGAGAATGCTTTGATCGACTGAAATCGCTGCTTGAAGAGTAGGCCGAATCGGACAACACCCAACTCGGTATCACTGAACCCCGCAGTTCCGTCCGTTTTGCAGGCGGGTGTCGAAAACGCCGATCCCCCGTTGAAATTCGTACTTCATGCCGTTCCTGATGTTGTATGTCCGTTGAAGTCCAGATAGATCGTATGTCTGGCGGATGGATTGGAATGCAGCTGAAAGGTTTGATTCAGCGCGAACGGGGAAGTGCCATTTGTATTCGTCCCTCCGGCAATCGTCGTTGCCTTTTCAGCAGGGTCAACAGGTTCCGGAGCATTCCATTCGTTCCCGGCAGCGTCGAGACCAATGGTGAAGGGCGAATGATCTGCACTCAGCAGGCAACGAGGTTCAAGACATTCCAGAGCTTGCCGGCTTGCTTTCAATCGTGGTCTTGAGTTTCGCGGGACACCGTTCAGGTGAAGATGGAATAATGACACAACGGCACGCCGCCATCGGCTGGGCACCATGAATTCACCGCCTTCGACAAAAGGAATAGATGGGATGGGACGGCAACCGCCGAAGAAAGCCATTGCCTGTATGAAAGGGGTTTGCGAGATCTGCGAATTGTGGTCCTGAGAGGAGGCCGCATTGCCGAAAGGTTGTCAACCGAACGGATCAGAGCTGAAAGGCGCATGACATTAAAATACATGATTGCATTTCTTCCATCCCGAATTGCCTGAACAGATAAAACGGCGAAGAGAAACTGCCGGGGAAAAGAAAGTCAGATCAGACAAAGCAACACGATGTGGTCCGAAAACACCTTAGTAGGGCGGGGACAATACGTTTGAATATTCAGGTCAACAGTTCCTGAAGCACATCACCATCACTGACAATGGCCGGCCGTCCGTCATGCAGCTGGTATATGATCCGACTCGCGTCATAACCCAGTGCGGCGAAGACGGTGGCGTGAATATCGGCTGGTGTCACGGGTCGCAGTCTTGGAGCAGCTCCGGTCTTGTCGGATTCACCAATCACCTGACCGCCGCGAATACCACCACCAGCCAGCACCATCGAATAACATTGCGGCCAGTGATCTCGTCCAGCATCCTTGTTGATTCTGGGTGTCCGACCAAAATCGCCCATCCAGACAACCAGAGTTTCATCCAGCAGGCCGCGTTCTTTCAGATCATCCAGCAAGGCCACGTAAGCTCGTTCCATAGGAGGAACCAGCCGATTCTTCATCTGGTTAAAGTTGTCTTTGTGCGTGTCCCATGTAATGGACGGACCGTTGACCGTCGTAACAAAACGGCTGCCCGCTTCAATCAGTCGGCGGGCCAGCAGGTGAGACTGTCCCCAGCTGTGGCGACCATATCGATCACGAACAGAATCCGGTTCCTGTGACAGATCGAAAGCATCTGCCGCCTGGCCAGTCGCAATAAGATTCATTGCCTTTGCACGCTGAACATCCAGATCGCGAGTCATATCGCATTCCGCCAGTGCCACCGAATGAAGGTCAAGAGAATCAAGCAGCGAACTTCGACTGGCCATCCTCTCGGCACTGATCGAATCATTCCGCCTCAGGCTCTTCACCTGAAACCCCTTCGCATTGGGATCTGCATTCAACACAAACGGATCGAATCGGCTTCCCAGGCAACTGCCAAACTGTCCGGGAGTCAGATAGGCAAAGCTGTCACAGTGCGGCTGCGGAGTGATGACATACGGAGGAACGCTTCCTGAATAGCCGTCGCGCTGAGCCAGCCAGTTTACCAGTGTGCCAAAACAAGGAACGTCGGCCCGACTGGGGTTGATCAGAGTACTGTCAATTCGATAGGGCTTTCCGACAGTGGACCAGTACATGCCGGAATTGTGCCCGCCGTGTGAATGATGCAAAGTGCGAACCACGGCCAGACGATCCATCCGCTTTGCAACTTCGGGCAGCAGTTCCGAGATCTCGATGCCGCTGACATTTGTTGAAATTGGTGAGAATTCGCCACGGACTTCCGATGGTGCATTCGGCTTCATGTCCCACAAATCGGTGTGACTGGGAGCACCGCAGTTGAAGATCAGGATTACCGACTTCGCGCGTCTCCGCGACTGCGAAATGGGCGACAACGTTGACGCCACCGACGACACACTTCCCCAGAAACCCTGTAACGCCATCAGGGTACCGGCTGCCATGGCAGTGCGCCGACCGGGCCGCCACAAGTTGTCACTCTGCGTGTTTCGAGGAACTCGGTTCGCTTTCTGCATACATCACTTTCCGCGGCTGGCTGACGAAAGTCTCCGGAGGGTTCTGATTTGCCAATCTGATTCCCTGACAGTTTCACGACCCGGTGGGGCCGTATTCTGCCATCTTTTTCCCTTTGCTGCATCATCAAAGGTCATAGCACTGCGGTTCAGGGTTGCCTTTCACACACCTCGGGCCTGCCCGATGCAGGCTGCCCAGTCACGATTTACAGCGATGTTGATTACAGCGATGTTGAACCGGAATCCGTGACTCAGTGGGACAAACAAACATGCGTCGATTCCGGGGAGCTATGTTCAGATGCCCTGGAACGGCCAGCTGACAGCAGTCATTTTGTCGTGGATAGAAAACATCAACTCCTTGAAACGGCTGATACTCTGTCCCAGCTGTCTGTCAAGGAATCGTGACAGACGCGCTGGACGGCTGGAAACCGTCGTGATCTATGGTCTCCTGCTCGAGCCAGTCCCGTCTCTCAGCAGGCTGTTAACGTTACGCTAATCACCGACAACAACCAAACGGATCAATATTGCAGTCGGTCTTCCTTCTTTGTCCATGCATGCAGAGCGACAAGTGCTTCTTCACGCAGAGCTTGTTGCATGGGAAGTGTGCGCTCTTCTGCCGGCTTCCGAATCTCACTGTAGAAGTTCCGATCATCAAATCCGGCGGCCGCGGCGTCATCGCAGGTGGCCGCATAGTAGATCTGGTTTAAATGAGCCCAGTACGCGGCAGCCAGGCAAAGCGGACAGGGCTCACAACTACTGTAGAGCTCGCAGCCGTCCAGTGAATATGTTTTCAGATGCGAACATGCGTCCCGGATCGCTATGACCTCTGCGTGGGCCGTTGGATCGTTCGTGGAAGTAACACGATTCCATCCTCGACCGACGACGATCCCGTTTTGCACGATCACAGCACCAAAAGGGCCGCCTTCGTTGGATTCCATCTTTTCAGTCGACAACCGAATCGCTTCTCGAAGAAAGTGGCGGTTCATAAAAACAGTTCCTGCTGGAAGGGGGGAGCGTCCGGTGGGACTTCAGTGACGAACTCAATCCAAACGGGCGGCACTGAACGTGCGATCTGTGGATAAGAGCAAGTTCGCTACCATTAGCACGCCTGTGCTCAAACATCGCTGCGCGGCTGCCATTGTGTTGAATGTCCCTTTGATCAATTTCCTCATTCATCGAATTTGCATGAAGCTCCCGGCTCTTTGTCCGTTTGGAACTGGCGCAGGCGCTTCCGGAAGATGCGGATGAGTCGGCTTTGGAAGCGGTAGGGATTCCAAACGACAGCCACCGTACGCATGGGCTTTTGTCCGGAAAATGAACGGTAGACTCGACGGTTGCTTTGGTCGACGTCGCGGGCCATGGCGGGGATCATGGAGACGCCGTGAGAGAGTGAAACCAGTTCCTGAACCATTGTCAGTTGGCTGGTTTTCTCCACAGCAACGGGTTGAAAGGAACGCTGGCGGCAGAAGGACACGATGTTTTCCGACAGGCAGTGTGCTTCATCCAGCAGAACGAACGGATACGCTTTGACATCGCTGACTCGGATCCTGGCTTTTTCTGTGAGAGGATGTCCCGGCGGCAGAACAAGCAGCAGTTCTTCTTCGAACAGTTCCTCCACTTCCAGGTACCGCACCGGAACAGGCAGCGCCAGAACCGCCAGATCAATTTCACCCTGAGTACAGGCTTTCAGCAGATCGTCGGTCGTGCTTTCCTGAACGATCAGCGTCGCTTTCGGAAACTCTTTTGAAAACTGACGCAGAACCTGGGGCAGAAAGTAGGGAGCGATGGTGGGAATCGCGCCGACTCGAATGCGACCACTTGCGCCGTCATCTGTGATTTCCGCTTTCGTGTCTTCCAGAATGGTCAGCACCTGCTGTGCTCGGGCCTGCAGCAGAGTTCCGGCATCTGTCAGTGAAACGGACCGTGTCCTGCGTTCGAACACCGGCTGACCAAGTTCGGCCTCCAGCTTCTGAATCGAACGACTGAGCGCGGGCTGGGAAATCGTCAGATCCTCCGCCGCGCGTGAGAAGCTGCCTCGTTCCGCGATTTGCAGGAAGTATCTGAGCTGATCGAGTTCCACAGAATGGCTCCGTTATCAAGTCCATGCATTCAGTGCATCAATTGTAGTACAGGAATGCATTGGGTAAATCCGTCGATGCGCCCAATAATCTGTTAGCCGCCTGTTGAAAACCGGGACTGGCTCGAGCAGGAGACCTCAGAACACGATGGTTTTCAGTCCGCCTGCGTGACTGTCCCGGTTTTTCAACGGACAGTTAGCCGGTTGAGTCCGGAGGAGCCTCGGAAGAGCTAAAGCCTGCCTGATTAAAGGAGAAACCATGAAAAAGCCAGCGATTATTGCCTGTGGATCGTTCGTCAGTGCGGTATTGATCACTGTCGCGACCGTTTCGGCCGACGAATCGGAAACCCTCAAAGAAAGCCTCAAACCTATGAATCCAAGCCAATGTCCTGTGATGGGAAATGTTCAGCCCGCGATGGCTCGCCACACGGCTGCCGGAGCCATGTCGAACCGCGACTGGTGGCCCGAACAACTGAACCTTCGCATCCTGCATCAGAATTCAGCGAAGGGCAATCCGCTGGGCGATGGTTTCAACTACGCCGAAGAATTTCAGAAGCTGGATCTGGAAGCCGTCAAGAAAGATCTTCGGGAACTGATGACGACATCGCAGGACTGGTGGCCAGCTGACTACGGTCATTACGGCCCACTGTTCATTCGCATGGCCTGGCACAGTGCGGGGACGTATCGAGTGTCCGATGGACGTGGTGGTGCGGGTTACGGGACCCAGCGATTTGCACCTCTGAACAGTTGGCCGGATAACGCCAACCTGGATAAAGCTCGACGACTGCTGTGGCCCGTTAAGCAGAAATATGGTCAACGCATTTCCTGGGCGGACCTGATGATTCTGACCGGCAACGTCGCTCTGGAATCAATGGGCTTTCAGACGCTGGGCTTTGGCGGCGGGCGAGCAGACGTCTGGGAGCCTCAGGAAGACATCTACTGGGGGCCGGAAAGCGAATGGCTGGGAGACCATCGTTACAGCGATGGACACGATCTGCAGAATCCACTGGCTGCCGTACAGATGGGACTTATCTATGTGAATCCGGAAGGCCCCGGTGGCAAGCCGAGTGCTCTGGAGGCCGCGAAAGATATTCGAGAAACATTTGCTCGCATGGCGATGAATGACGAAGAAACTGTGGCACTGATCGCCGGTGGACACACGTTCGGAAAGTCACACGGCGCGGCCAGTGCGGAACATGTGGGGCCGGAACCGGAAGGGGCCGGAATCGAGCAGCAGGGGCTGGGCTGGAAGAACTCCTTCGGCAAAGGGAACGCGGAAGACACGATCACCAGCGGTCTGGAAGGAGCATGGTCCACCACGCCGACACAATGGTCAAACGGCTACTTCGATAATCTGTTCGGATATGACTGGGATCTGGTGAAGAGTCCGGCCGGAGCGTGGCAGTGGAAGCCGACCGATCCCGCCGCCGAAGGAACTGTCCCGGATGCTCACGACCCTAACAAGTCGCATGCACCGATGATGTTCACCACGGACATGGCCCTGCGGATGGACCCGGTCTACAACCGGATCTCAAAACGCTTTCATGAGAACCCGGACGAATTTGCGGCCGCCTTTGCGAATGCATGGTACAAACTGACACACCGCGACATGGGACCAGTCTCGCGACTGCTGGGTCCAGACGTTCCTGAACCAAAGATCTGGCAGGACCCGGTGCCAGAGGTGGATCACAAGCTGGTCCGTTTGGAACAGGTTGCCGAACTGAAGACGACTCTGTTGAATTCCGGCCTGTCAGCGTCGGAGCTGGTGAGGACAGCGTGGGCATCGGCTTCCACATTCCGGGGAACCGACAAACGCGGCGGCGCCAACGGTGCTCGCATTCGCCTTGCTCCACAGAAGGACTGGGAAGTCAACAACCCGGCCGAGCTGACAAAGGTGCTGAACGTGCTGGAAAACGTCCAGCAGTCGTTCAACAACGCTCAATCTGACGGAACGAAGGTTTCGCTGGCGGACCTGATCGTTCTGGGTGGTTGTGCTGCCGTTGAACAGGCCGCGAAAGAGGCGGGCGTTCCGACTGTTGTTCCGTTTACACCCGGTCGAACCGACGCGACTCAGGAAATGACGGACGTCGAATCGTTCTCGGTACTGGAACCGACATCGGACGGATTCCGGAACTTTCACGCGCGCGAAATTGATCGGCCTGCGGAAGAACTGCTGATCGATCGAGCTCACAAACTAAGTCTGACGGCTCCTGAAATGACCGTTCTGATCGGCGGTCTGCGTGTTCTCAACGCCAATTCCGGCCCCGGCCCGCTTGCTCAACTGGGCGTGTTTACTCAGCAACCGGGAACACTGTCGAATGATTTCTTTGTGAATCTGCTGGACATCGATACCGAATGGCAGAAGTCGGCCGTGTGCGACCACTTCTTCGAAGGTCGCGATCGCAGGACAGGCGAAGTCCGGTGGACGGCCAGCCGAGTCGACCTGATCTTCGGCTCGAATTCTCAACTGCGAGCCATCGCTGAAGTCTATGCCGCTGATGACGCACGAGAGAAATTCGTGCACGACTTCGTGGCCGCCTGGACAAAGGTCATGGAGCTGGACCGGTTTGAAGTGGCTGGTCACTGATGATGTACCAAGCCGGTGCTGAGAAGGTGTATGGTACTTGGCCTGTGAGCGGGGGCAGGTGGGAATCCTGTCTCCGCTATGGTTCCACGCGGTCAACACAACTGCCTGAACCCGGAATAAACAAGAGCAAGAGTCTGTCGAGTACAACCGGATTCGGTGAGATCCTCGTTTGCTAAGGCTCCAGCCGCGAATTGCGAATTCTTCGAGTCGGCATTTCCGGGTTCCTGTCAATCGGATGAATTCATTCCGCAGTGTGACAGTCCTGAATCTTTGCCCGGGGGCGTGATGACCGTAGATATGGGTTCTTCCACAGATCGACGGCCACCTGACAGCCTGTTCAAAACGAGACCGGCTCGAGCAGGAGACCTCAAAAGTGCAAGGTTTACAGCCGTCCACCGTGTCTGTTCCGATTCTTCAACGGACAGCTTGTCGAATCGGAAATCAGGACTGTGCGGATTCGTTGCCTGTTGGCAACCCTTCTTGTTGAGTTGTGGCAACGGCTCTGACCGATGCGAAGCCTGACCAACTGATTCCGGCAATAGCGCTAATACTGCTCTAAGTTTTTTGCCTGCATGGCTCTTTGCGGGAAGACTTGGTTACGTCCGAACGGGCGGTGGTCATCGCAGCTCGCATTTGGATGAGGGCAATGGTTTGTTGCCCTCGATCGCAGACATTGTTGGCTGCGGCATCGTCATCGAACAGATGAAAGGAAGAAGAGTTATGAAAACGGTGAAAGCATTGTTCCTGACGGGAGCAATCGTTGCCGTGCTGGGGCAGCCATGCGAAGCCGCATGGTCGTGGTCTGGCTTTTTCGGAGGCGGAACATCGAGCGGCTGGGGCTCGACAACCACTTACACGACGACCTCTACAACCAGTGGCACGACAAGTGGTGGATCGACCAGTGGTGGTGGAACACCAGCTGTTCCGGAACCAGGGACGATGGTGCTGATGGGCACGGCACTGGCTGCTGCCGGATTTCGGCGGTATCGATCGGCAAAAACAACCGCAGAAGCATAGTTTGGAGGATCCTGCCTGATCGGATGTTGCGAACCTCGGAATTGCGAGGTAAGCATCAATGAGAGAGCTGCGGCGTGAGCCGCAGCTTCTCTTGATCCGGCCGTGGCAGATGAAGGCCGGAGACGTCGGCGATTCCACGGATTCAAACGGTGGTTTACGACGGTTCACAGATCGTCAGGCACAGTGATTGTTCAAGGAGTGGATTTTGGCATGATAAAAACCAGAGAATCTGATTCTTGTCAGCCAGACCTCTTATCTTCCGGGCAGACTCCCTTTGGGCTCATAGGTATTCTTGCCGTGGTTTTCGCCTGGGCATGGTGGCCTGTTTTTCAGGTGCTTGGCGTGCGTTGGTCTCAGGACCCTCAGTATTCGCATGGCTACTTTGTCCCATTCATTGCCGCTTACATTCTGTGGATTCGGTTATCTAAGGTCTCCAGGACTTCATCGCATCCAGCATGGACCGGGTTATTGCTTGTGGCGTCCGGTGCAGTAGCCTATCTCCTGGGCGCGCATCTGTATTTTGAATGGCTCGAACATATTTCGATGCTCCCTATTCTGATGGGGATATCACTCCTGCTGGGAGGGCGATGGCTGTTCCGTGTTTGCCTCCCGGCGGTGGCGTACCTGGCCTTCATGATTCCAATGCCGTATTCCCTTGAGACGGCGATGGCAATGCCCCTCCAGTCGCTTGCAGGCAGATGCTCGGAGTTTCTGCTTCAGATCCTGGGAATTGCTGCCATTCGTAACGGAAACCTCATCCGCGTGGAAGAACACGTGCTGGGTGTTGCTGAAGCCTGCAGTGGAATGCGGATGCTGGTGGTGTTTTTTGCAGTTTCTGCTGCGATTGCTTTGGTTGTGGAACGCAATTGGATTGAGAAACTATTCGTCATTCTAAGCGCCGTACCGATCGCACTATTCTGCAACGTGGTGAGAATCACGGTGACTGGCGTCCTGTATTCGGTAGCAGGCCGCGAACTGGCCGAGAAGGTATTTCATGACGTTGCAGGCTGGTTAATGATGCCCGCGGCACTGGGGCTGGTTTGCGCAGAACTCAAGTACCTTTCGCTCGTATTCCCCGCACATTCAGGTCAATACGCATTCAGTCGCCCGGCGATTGTCCCTGCAAACCCCGCAACCTCTTCAGGAGGAGTTGCCTGATGAATTCCCGCGTACTCCTGCTGGCTGCAATCGTGACGGTGGCCGTTACAGGGCTGGCACATGGCTGGAGGACCGATCGCTGGTCGACGAATCCCGCCATCGCTGATGCTGTCGAGCGACTCACTGAGATTCCTCCGCAGGTTGGTCGATGGACATCCATTGACCAGAAACTCTCGGATGTGGAACTGAATGTCGGAGAAATTCGTGGTTATGTGAAGCGCGAATACAAGCATCTCGATACGGGGGCGACCGTTCATCTGCTGCTGGTGACCGGAGAATCCGGCCCTGTTGCGGTACACCCACCAACAGCCTGCTTCACCGCGCGGGGATATCACGCGACCAGTTCTCCTTCGATTTGGGCGCCTCTGCCGTCTGATTTTGATGACCGATTTCTGCAGGCTGACTTCAGAAATACTGCGGTCGACGACTCAACTTTCGTCCGGGTCTACTGGGCGTGGAGATCTGATAGCAATTGGCAGGTACCAGACAATCCTCGCCTGTTCTTTGCCGGTTCCCCGCATCTGCACAAACTGTATCTGTCAGAACAATGGGTCCGGACTGGTTTCTCCGACTCTGGCCCCGGTGCAGCGAAATTGCTCATGCAGGAACTGCTGCCACATATCAACACTGCTCTGGCTGGAAGTCATCCATAAGTAAATCGCCGCGTTGGATTGCAAATCCGATCAGGTGAACAGCCGTTTGAAAAACGGGACTGCCTCGAGCGGGAGACCTTAAGACACGATGGTTTCCAGTCCTCTTGCGTGCCTGTCCCTGTTTTTCAAGGGACAGTTAGGTGGACCTGGGAGTTGCGGGGACGGGACAAAAACTAATGTATGTTCAACCAATCACAATCCGTTGGCGCTGGGTGTTTGCCGGACTGGCTGGGGTCGTCGCATCTGCCGGAGTTCTGATGGCCGTCCATGGTTTCCAGGTTCATCGGATCAGGACACGACTGTTGAACGACGCGCGGGCATTCGCGGCTCAGGGCAGCGTTTCGGATGCAACTCAGTGCTACTCAACTCATCTTGCACTTGGATCCTGCGGAATAGAGCCTCTTCAGGAATACGCCAGCCTTATTCTGGCCGAATCATCTGATGCTGCCTCTCTGTCGACGGCTATGGGATTGCTGGAGGCAGCTTTGCAACAGGGCTGCAATGATCCGGAAACCCGAATGCAGTACGTCAGGACGGCCTTCCAGCTGGGCCACTTTCAATCGGCAATGGCCGAGCTTCGCAGAATGCAGGGGGACCTGTCAACCAGCGAACAGGTTACGATTCTGGGCACCTGTCATGCACAATTATCAGAGGTGGAACCGGCCCGCGAAGCGTTTCAAACAGCCCTGGAAATTGATGAACAAAATGTAAACGCGTGGCATGGACTTATTCAGATTGCAGAACAGGAAGAAGGCACAGAAGCTGCGCTGCAACTCGCTGAAAAGATGCGGCGAAATCGACCGGCAGAAGCCGAAGTCGCGAGAGCATGGTTGTTGCTGAATTCAAATCAAATTCGCGACGCCGGGCAGGCGTTTTACCGGGCGAGTCAGCTGGATCCCGGTGATCCGGATCGAATCAAAGATCTGGCCGAATTCATTTTTCGGACGAATCCTGTCCTGACTCCGGATGTACGGCACATGGCAGAATACTGCTACGCTCAACTTTCGAAGTTGTCGTTAGAAGATACCTACAGGAAGGCGGCCCTCCTCGGGGATCTGGCGCAGCGACTGGAGCAGCCTGACGCAGCAGCACGCTGGTACCGTCAGTGTCTGGAGTTGCGTTCAAATGATGAATTTGCAACTGGTCGTCTGGCAGAAGTACTGATTTCAATCGGGCAGAATGACGCTGCAACCGAGCTGGTTGACGCACTGCCGGATAACAGCAAACACAAGTTACTGAGGTCAATTCTCCACGCACGAATTCTGAAGGCACAGGGGCAAACAGACTCCGCAATTCTTCTTCTGCAGGATGCCGAGAAATACGCAGGGCACGAATTCGTGCGAAGGAAATGTCTGGTCGAGCTTACGGAACTGCTGCTGGAGACGAATCAGCCAGAGCTGGCCATGCAGACGGCCAGTCATTTGCTCATGAATTCCGGGGAAGCAGACGAGGCTCGCGTATGGTTGATTCGTGCTCAGGCGGCTGCCGGAATATTTGAAGATGCTGTTTCCGGTTTGCTGAAGATTCAGGATTCTGCCGGATTCTTGCCCTCACTTGTTACCGAGGTTTCGACGGCAGCAAGCCGACAGGGACGCGATGGTGATCTGGATGCGATCGTGGATTCTGTCAATGGCCAATCGTTTCAGTCATTACTTCGCTCATTGTTTGCGACAGCCCGGCTGGTTTCGAAGGGAAGGGTTACTGAAGGTCAGCAGGTTCTGGCTCGCGCTGTGGTTATGGAACCGGGGGAAATGGTCTATTGGGACTACCTCAGACAACTGAAACAAGATTCGTCGGACACACCATCATCCATTGACGAGCATCAGGAGAGGGGCGTCAGAACCAGCCTGAAGAATCGGGCTCCCGACCTCAATGTGGATTTCGATTTCGAATTGAATGCTGCTGAAAAAGTCTGGAGGGAGCATCCCGATGATGAATCCTCCGTACGCCGTGTCCTGACACTGCTGTCATGGAGCGATCAGGCTCGGCGGGATCTGGTCGATCCCGCTATTCAGATTGTGAATGATCACCCCGCGGATGCTTCTGCTTATCATTTGTTGAGCATTGCTCTCCGCCTGTCAGAAAGGTATGACGATGCGATCCTCTATGAAGCAGCGGCCTATTCACTGGATCAGAGGCCGGAATTCCTGATCCATGCGGCATGCACACGATGCAAAGCAGGCTGGCGCGAGGAAGCGACCGAATCGTTGAAGCTCTGTTTGAGAGCCGTAGACGATCCGGAGGATCTCAGCATCCACGATCGCCGGTTGCTTGAACAGCTGCAGAGCACCCTGTTGCCGACACTGGAGATCGCATCTGTTCATGCTGCGTCGTCTTCCGGCTTCGATCGCGTGAATGGGGAACCGATTTCGGGTGAGGTCCCGGGATCCGAGCACACGGTCCAAACCGTACCGTGAACGTCGATTGAGTTTCCCACATTCGGCACGATTCCGCTTCGTCCACGGCTTTACGGATGGGACTTTGCGCTGATCCTGGCCCTCTCTACAATCCCCGAACTCCCGGCGGGAATCCTTTGTCTCGGAACTGCGACGACCAGTCTCCATTGCCCGATACACAAAGGTTCTCATGACGCGTGGCGAATGTCGGGACGGGTCATGAATTACATCACTTGGGTCATAAAATCATTTCAGACAGGAAACAGGACAAGATGAGCCGCTCGATGGACAAGATCGTCGCGTTGTGCAAACGCCGGGGATTTATCTTCCAGAACTCCGAGATCTACGGCGGCCAGAATGGATTCTGGGATTATGGTCCACTGGGCACAGAGCTCAAAAGAAACGTTCGGGATGTCTGGTACCACGATATGGTCCAGGCTCATAACGAGCTGCTGCAGCCTGCTGGCGCACCAACAACTTATCAAATGGTCGGACTGGAATCGTCCATCATCATGCATCCGCAGGTTTGGAAGTGTTCCGGACACTACGACCTGTTTCATGACATGATGGTCGACTGCCACGCCTGTAAAGGCCGATTTCGACAGGACCATATGGTCAGCACGCCTTGCCCGCAAAAGCCAAGCAAGATGGTGGGCGAACACACGGGTTGTCAATTAACCGAACCAAGAGAGTTTAACCTGATGATGAAAACCATCATCGGAGCGCTCGGAACGGAGGACGATGCGGCGTTTCTGCGGCCAGAGACCGCTCAGGGCATTTTCGTCAATTTCAAAAACGTTGTGGACAGCAGCCGCGTAAAGATTCCGTTTGGAATCTGTCAGGTCGGCAAGAGCTTCCGTAATGAGATCACGCCTCCTGTGTCTTCACATTCCGATCGCGTGAGTTCGAACAGATGGAAATCGAGTTCTTCTGTCACCCGGACCAGTCCCGTGACTGGTACACCTACTGGCGCAGAACCGTCGCTATAACTGGTACCTGAACCTGGGAGTCAGCAGGGATCGAATCATTCTGCGAGACCATCATCCTGACGAACTCGCTCATTATTCTGTTGGCACCGCTGATATTGAGTATGCCTTCCCGTTCCTTGACGATGGCGAGTATGGCGAACTGGAAGGGATTGCTCACCGAGGCGACTTCGATTTGCGATCTCACCAGGAAGGCAAGCTGGTTAAGAATGCTGCGGGTGAACTGGAAGTTGAAAAACTGCCTGATGGTTCACCAAAGCATCGTGGCAGCGGCAAAGATCTGACATACTTTGATGATCAGATCCGCGAGCGTTTCCTGCCGCACGTGATCGAACCTTCAGCCGGGGCTGACCGAGCAACCCTTGCTTTTATCTGTGAGGCGTATCACGAAGATCAGCAGCCTGACGAGAAAGGCGTCATGCAGGAACGACTTGTCATGAAGTTTCATCCGCGTATCGCACCAGTCAAAGCAGCCGTCTTCCCATTGATCAAGAAGGAAGGCATGCCTGAAAAGGCCGCTGAAATCTTTGGAAACCTGAAAGCGGCCGGTCTGAACGTTCAGTACGACCAGCAGGGAGCGATCGGCCGCCGCTATCGACGGCAGGATGAAATCGGGACGCCATTCTGCATCACGGTCGATGGTGATACTGCGACTGACAAGTGTGTGACCGTCCGTGACCGGGACAGTCTGCAACAGGAACGAATCCCCGTCGACCGCGTGGTTGACGAGATTACAGCTCGCCTGAAGGCGTGACGCCTCTGCCGCTTTTGCGAGGCTTCGATCCCGCGCGAATCTTCCGCTGTGCCAGCATCTCTGCGTGGCACAGCGGGGGAAAGACGGCGAAGGAGACGACGGTGAAGGAGACGACGGTGAAGGAGACGACGGTGAAGGAGACGACGGTGAAGTTACCGCTGTTGGGCGGCCGTCAGACCCCGGTCGCCAGCGATGGCGAAGCCGATTGAACGGCTCGAACCATGTCTTCAGCAAAAGCTTTTACAGCAACCGCTGCGTCCTTTGCGTTGGCAGCCTCCGCCGCTTTGCGGACCACCGCCGATCCGACGATGACACCGTCGGCAACACCCTGCAGCGACGGAACCTGATCAGGACTTGCGATGCCGAATCCCACGGCGAGCGGCAAAGTCGTTTGTTTGCGTAATTGCTGCAGCTGTACAGACAGTTCGGCAGGCAGTTCATTGCGAACGCCGGTTGTTCCTGCCACTGAAATGCGGTACACAAAGCCGCGTGATGCAGCGAGAATCTCGGCCACGCGTTCCGGTGCCGTCGTTGGAGCGACCAGCTGCACTGTGTCCAGATCATAGCTGGCGGCCAGTTCGTCCATTTCGCGGGCTTCTTCGGCAGGAAGATCGGGGATAATCAGTCCACTGAATCCAGCTTCGGCGGCCCGCTTTGCAAACGCATTGACACCGTATCGAAAGATGATGGCGTAGGAAACCATGGCCAGAATTGGTGGCATGGACTGGTCACGCAGCGTGTCCATCATTTCGAAGATGCCATTGACGGTGACGCCATTCTCCAAGGCGCGAGTGTAAGAAGCCTGAATAACGGGACCATCTGCAATTGGGTCGCTGTACGGGAAACCAAGCTCAATCATGTCGACTTCGGCATCTCGGAGTGCAAGCAGCACTTCTCGGGTCGTCGTCAGATCGGGGTCTCCGGCAGTGGCAAAAGGCATGAATGTCATGCGGTTGGCGGACAATGCCGTGTGGAATGCATCATTGATTCGAGACATAACGTTAGGATCCGATTAGGTGCATTTGAAATCGCTCGATCACACTTCGTTCGCGTCGCCGGAGTACCGGTCTGCGAACGACAGGGGAAAAGAAACGAACAATGCCGGAATGGCGAGTGATTCCCGCCTGTATGAGTGGGTCGTTTTGAAGGCGTTGTACCAATTGGCGTGGAGCCATAAACATTCGGTTTCGAGCGTATTCGTGCGCAAAACGCTCGGGATTTGTAATCCTTGCCGACGTTCCGGCCAACTGTAAGGCTCAATTCCCCGTGAACTTCTTACGACAATCTGCTGAAGTTGCTGAATTTTTCAGCAGGAACCATTCGGTTCTGGTTTGCTGGTGTCCCGTAAATTGTGGCTACAGGCGTTCGCCAGGCTTGTCTGATCGTGTTTGCGACGGCAGAATGATTCTTGACGCTTTGGCGCTCAAACCGGTTGACTCAGCGATCATTGCTCTTTCCCGCCTTCGTGTTCTGGAGCGGAGAATCGTCAGGATTCGTCCGATTCACCAAACCTCCGAACTTCGGACAACGCCCTGTGGTAACAGGATCCCGCCATGTATTTTCGTTCCATGATGTCTCGTAAAATGCAGAGTGCTGCAAGTCTGCTGCTTTCAGGTCTGCTGATAATCGCTTCGACGACAGTTCCGATTGCAGCGGCAGACGAAAAGGTCCCGGACAACCAAACCCCGCCGTCCGCGACCGCAGCCGAATCTCAGGATGGGGACACCACAAAGGCCCCGGCACCCGCTGAGAATCCGGATCCTGCAGCAAAGGCGTCCGAGGATTCTCTGCCTGAAGGGCATTCCGTTCACGGCGAGGTCTTCAACGACGGGCCGCGGCAGGCTGCTTACCTGATGGACGGGATGGGAATTGTTCACTTTCCAGTGACAACCGCCAGCGATGAGGCTCGCAGGTTTCTGGAGCAGGGCGTCGCTCAACTTCACGGATTCTGGTACTTCGAATCCGAGCGTTCGTTTCGGCAGGCTGCCATGCTCGATCCGGATTGCGCGATCGCGTACTGGGGCATGGCGATGTCGAATCGTAAGAATGCAGACCGAGCGAAGGGATTCATCAAGGAGGCGATGGCGCGAAAAGATAAGGCAAGCCGACGTGAACGTCTCTATATCGAAGCGTTCGATCGCTTCATCAATGCCAAGTCCGGATCAGAAGACGAAAAACGAGACCGGTGCGAGCGATACATCAGCGATCTTGAGTCACTGTTGTTTGAGTTTCCGGATGACATCGAAGCAAAAGCATTCATGACGGAATTCTTCTGGTCATCACGAAGCGATGGTCTGAAGACTGTCTCTTATCTGACGATCGATGCCATGATTCAGGATGTTCTGGATGTTGAGCCACTGCACCCGGTTCACCACTATCGCATTCACCTGTGGGACGGCAAGAAGCCGGAGAAGGCGCTGGAATCAGCAGCCCGCGGGGGACTTGCGGCTCCCGGGATTGCCCATATGTGGCACATGCCGGGCCACATCTATTCTCGACTAAAGCGATACCACGATGCCGTCTATCAACAGGAAGCGTCCGCTCGAGTGGACCATGCCCACATGATGAAGGACCTGGTTCTTCCGGACCAGATTCACAACTTTGCTCACAACAACGAATGGTGTATTCGCAATCTGATCTACATCGGTCGCGTTCATGATGCCATTGCCCTGGCGCAAAACATGATGTCGATGCCTCGGCACCCAAAGTATAACCACATCGACAAATCAGGCAGCTACAAGTACGGTCGGCAACGATTGATTCAGGTCCTGAGAACCTACGCAATGCACGAGCAGATTCTGGCGTTAAAAGATACGCCATGGCTGGAGAATACCGGAAGCGAAACAGAAGACCTGGCAAGAGATCGTGCTGTCGGAGCAGCTTTCGCCGCGACTGGTCAAAAAGATCAGGCCCTTGCCATCGTGCAGGCATTAACGGCCCAGCACGAAAAGATAACTGCGGAAAAGAATTCCGCCGGCGACAAAGCAGAGAAGGAAGCAAAGGACGCCAAAAAGGATGAGAAGGCCGTCGCGAAAGCTCGCAAAGACGCCATGAACAAGTTCAGTGGCCGTCTGAATGAAGTTCAGCGGGCACTGGATGAAATTGATGGGCGACTTGCAGCCGGTGAAGGCCGTTTTGATGATGCCCTGCAACTGCTGAAAAAAGCGAACGGAACGTCTGTCGAAGAACAAGTTGCAGTGATGGTCTCCGCAGGTAAAGTTGATGATGCAATCAAGAAAATTGCGGACCGTGTTCGCACAAGTAAAGGTGAAGTTCTTCCGCTGGCGGCACAGGTCGAAACACTTTGGAACGCTGACAGGAAGGATGAAGCTCGAAAGGCGTTCGAGCAGTTGAGGGAGATTTCGGCAACAATTGATCTGGATATTCCATGCTTCTCGCGGCTTTCTCCCATCGCACAGCAACTGGGGTTTGAAGCTGACTGGCGTGTCGATCAAAAGTTCGCGGATGATATCGGAGCCAGACCAAACCTTGATTCCCTGGGGCCGTTCCGCTGGCAGCCTGTGACGGCTCCACAATGGTCGCTTCGGGATATGGAGGACAAGACTCGGTCATTGTCAGACTACCGAGAACGCCCTCTGATCGTCATCTTCTATCTTGGCTACGGATGCCTGCATTGTGCTGAGCAGCTTCAGAAGTTTGCTCCCGAATACCAAAAATTTCAGGAGGCAGGTTTCGATGTGGTTGCCATCAGCACGGACAAGCAGGAAGAGCTGAAGAATGCTCTTGAGAGTTACGAAAAGGGATTTCCGTTTCCTCTGCTTGCCGACCCTGAAATGGAAGTCTTTCGGAAATACCGTTGCTATGACGACTTTGAGAAGGCAGCTCTGCACGGCACCTTTGTCATTGACCGTCAGGGGCGAATTCGCTGGCAGGATATCAGCTACGAGCCGTTCATGGACCCGGAATTTGTACTGCGCGAAGCGCAGCGTTTATTGAACGGAGACCCCACGACATTGCCGGAATCCGGAGCGTGGCAGGCACAGATTTCGCGAAAGTGACGGAGCTTTCGATGCGACTTCAAAGCCACATTGCCGAATCGGACAGGCCAGCATGAGCCGCGAGTTTGATACAGCGTTGAGCCAGCCCATCGGCACGCCCGACGGCATTCGTGGATCGGGGAAATTCGGAACTGTCACGGCCTCCGACGGATACAAACTGAAATTTCGGCACTGGAAAGCGCAATCACCTCGAGGCATCGTCGTCGCGGTGCACGGTATTCAAAGTCATTCGGGCTGGTATGAATATTCGTCGTGGCACATGGCGAATGCCGGCTTTGATGTGTATCTCGCGGACCGCAGGGGATCCGGCGTCAATGGCCTTGATCGAGGCCACGCAGATCACGGATTGCGTCTGGTGAATGATGTTCGAACGCTGATCCGGCACGCGCGAGCAATTTCCGAAGGCAAGGTCTCAGAACCGCGGATGCCACTTTGTCTTGCAGGCATTAGCTGGGGGGGAAAGATTGCGGCTGCGACGGCCGCTCTGTTCCCGAATGAAATTGATCAACTGGCATTCCTGTACCCTGGGCTGGAGCCGCGTCTGCAACCTTCTTTCCTGCAGCGGATCCAGTTGCGGGCGGCAAGAGATTTCGACGTTCGCCGCAGACAGGTGCCGGTGCCATTATCCGATCCAACAATGTTTACAGCGAACCCATTCTGGCAGCGAGCGATCGCCGCGGACCCGCTTGCGCTGCATACCGTGACGAGTGGTTTCATTAACAGCGGATACCATCTGGATATGATCGTTCGTGAGCGGTGCAGGCACATCGCACATCCGCTCCTGCTGATGCTGGCGGGGCAGGATCAGATTATCGATAACGATCGCACTCAAAGGCGGATCATGACCTTCTCCTCAAACTGCATCCATATGCACCGATATCCCCAGGCGCGCCACACACTGGAGTTTGAAGAAAATCGTAATCTGTTCGTCGGACACATTATCGCATGGCTGCGTGAGCAGACACGTCGCGATTCTTCCGGAGTGACCGCTGATTCCGACCTGCACGAAGGACAGGAGAGTTCATCATCGACGGAACGCCCCTACTGAGAACGCACACAATAGTACCGTGTCGGCGTGGGACGTCTTTACAAGCGTTTGCCGGTCCTCGATCGGTCGCTGACGCATCGGGTTGTTTTTTAACGGGCTTCTAACGCTGCACACCCCGGAGATCGATCGCACCGGTGAGTGGCGGAACCGAACCAGCTCGAACAATGAGAAAGCTGATTGAGTTCATGGTTCGGATGCGATCTTCGCTCAGAATATAGCGGAGGTTAGCCGGCCCCAGCGTTTCGTAGTCGTCCAGACCGACAAGGATATCTCCATTGCGAAGTCCATGTCGTGCAGCCGGACCGCCCTGACGAACGTTACTGATCTTCATTCCGCCTTTGTAACGTCCCTGTACAGAACGCATGTCCTTGTCATCCAGCGCTTCGAGGCGGATCCCGAACATCTCCCACGCTCTTGCGACGACCGGATCCGGGGTGGGTTCGGCTGCGGTGGCTTCAGGTTCTGTCAGGACAGGCAGAGACGGACCTGTGGTTGAAACAGTCTTCGCCTCCAGGCCTGAACCGGACTTTGCAGAAACGTACGAGTTCCCAACCGACCGTCCCGCTCCAATCGTATAGGAAAGGGTGTATTCTTCACCCCCTCGCTGAACCAGGACATCAAGCGTTCGGCCGGCAGGTATGTCGAGAAGAGATCGTTCAAGGTCTGTGCCATCATTGATGGTGATCCCACGGACGGATTGCAGCACGTCACCGGCTCGGATTCCACACAAGTCTGCATCACTGCCCGGTGCCACGGAATCGACAACGAGTGTCAGTGCATCTGCCGATTTAACATCTCGTGTCGTCAGGCCGTGTGCGACACCGTTGAGCCTTTCAACACTCATCAGACGCGCGATGGTTTGTCGGGCATCATCAATTGGAATTGCGAAACCGATTCGCTGTGCCCCGGCGCGAATGGCAACGTTAATCCCGATGACTTCACCTTCCAGATTCAGCAGTGGTCCACCACTGTTCCCCGGATTAATACTTGCGTCTGTCTGGATAAGATTTTCGTAAGACTGCGTTTCATCAACTTCTACGTCACGATGAAGTGCGCTCACGATTCCTGATGTCACGGTGTGTTCGTATCCGTAGGCGTTTCCAACAGCAAAGACGGTTTCTGCCAGCATCAGGTCCGAAGATGTGCCCATGGGCATGACATCCAGGGGCTCGCGACTTTCGATACGGATGATGGCAAGATCCTGTCTGCGATCGAATGACACCGGTCTCGCATCAAATGAAGTGCCATCTTCCTGAGTGACGAGAATTCGATCGACATCCTGAATCACATGATAGTTTGTGACAATATAGCCCCGTTCATCCACAATGATTCCAGTCCCCATTCCGGTGACTTTGCGTGGCTTAGCGCTGAAGAATCTCGATTCCTTTTCGTCGGCGGTGAGCCTTTCTGTGTGGATATTGACCACAGAACGACGGCATTGCTGAACTGCCCTGACAAGTGGAGTTTGTCGATTGTCGGCGAATGCATCCCCTGAAACGCAGCAGGTTGCAGCGAACAGAGTGACCGCAGTCATCGAGGTTCGGAGCATTGTTTTGAACATTCAGAACCCACCAATTCTTCACAGAGTCCAGACCGGCTGCCCGCTGCGCCGACGCGCAAGGTTTTCGATATGACTCGTGGATCGACTGGAGTGGTTATGCGCTTGACTGCTGACGAATCGCGGGGGAAAACTTTACCTGTCTTTCCAGCATGTAAAGACAGGCAGAGTTTGAAGGTCAGGAATCGCCCGAGCTGAGGATTTACTCAGGAAGCCTCCGATTTCGCTCAGCATTGCCCCTGGGGTGAGCTTCGCGCGTACGCAATGGTGAAAACTCCGGGGACTTTTGCAATTTGGCTGTTCATGATTGCTCACATCGTGGCGTTTCAATTCGTAGTCGTGGAAAAATTGGCTTGGTGTCAGGGATCAAAATTGTGGTACATTGGGCGGATTCTGGAAATGCGCTCAAGCTTACAGTCTCGATAAGGAACTGACAGATGACCAGGGCAAGTTCAGACAGCACCGATCTCTCGGCCGCACGCGCTTTAATCAAAAAAAGAGATTTTGATGGAGCTGTGCAATTGCTGCAGAAACTGCTGGACGATTTCCCTGGAGATGCAGACGCGCTGGAATTGCTGGGAACAGTCTACTTCTACGGCAAGCAGTACGATCTCGCAGTGTTGACGTTTCGGGAGCTGAGTCAGGCCGATCCGTTTCGGGCCTCAGGCTGGATTAACCTTGGGGCAGTGCTGAATAAAATGGGGGAGCACAAGAAGGCGGTTGACGCGCTTCGCAAAGGGTTGCAGCGGGACCGCCAGAATCCCGAGGGCTACTATAACATGGCGATGGCTCAAAAGGCTCTGAAGCTGAATACAATGGCTGTGTCTGCATACAAGGAAGCCATCAAATTCAAGCCTGACATGGTCCACGCTCATCTGAATCTGGGGTTGCTGTATGCGGAGATGAACAACAATAAACTGGCCCAGCAATGTTATCAGGCTGTGCTGAGGATTGATCCGGACAATACGAAGGCCAGGACTCTGTTGGGGCAGACACAGGATCGACAGAAGAAAGCACGCGACGCGGTGTCGCCATTCGGACGACTGGTAGACGTGGATCAGCTGGATCACCAGCTGGAAGACACGGGGCCTCGTCACCTTTCCGCCCCTGCTCGCTGCGACGAACGCGATTTGATTCAGGCAATCACCAAACGAATTCGTCCGGATGCAAAAGGAATCGTGCCGCTCCTGGTTCAGGAGATTCCGGAGTTGCTGCACAGGCTCGAGATGATCACCAAGCAGGATGGCAACCGGTTTGCGGCACCGGAGACTCATCGGCAACTTATCGATTTGATCGCACGAGCAAAACAGATGCGTTCGGTCGTTGCCGAAGGGTTCGACGAGATCCGCAACCACCTGGAATCACAGCGTTAACAGAAACTGAATTCGATGCCGATCTGCAGCAGCCTGCTTGGACAGCATTCTTCAGGTTGAATTGCACCTCCGAATTGCTCCCAGGAATTCCCCCTGAACTGCCCGGGAGGTTACTTCCCGGCCGTTGGGAGTTGCTCCAGAGAATGAACAGCCAACCGCCCGACATACTCGCTTTTGCCCAACTCCCGGATCAGAGGGGCCGCGACACGAATGGCGTCGATTCCGGATTCGTCGATCTCCAGGATGGCTGCATACTGAACAAAGCTGCTTTCATTCTTGAGTTCATTTGCGAGCAAGGGCCAGGCTTCGGATCCCAGACCAGCTAAGCGAAGCCCGCGAGCCGCTGCGATTCGAACTGTTGGATCGGGATCGTGCATTCCGAATCTGAATACGGAAGCATGCTCCCCGGCATCAGTTTGGTGGGCGAGCGCCATCATCGACCACCAGCGTTCCACTGCATCTTCTGATTTCAATCCCGACTGAATCAAAGTGGCACCATCAACCGCAGTGGTCGATGCGACCTTCGCCAGATTCAAAAGGCGTTGAGTGCGGGAATCGCCGTCTTGTCCGTGCAGGATCTGCCATCGATTGCCGATCTGATCTTCTTCCTGGGCGAGCAGCGATTCGGGAAGCAGATGGGCGTCCCTCGATTCGAGTTGCCAGCGGTCACATTCTGACCGCAACCGCTGGAGTGACTCTCTATGTGCCGGTGAATCTGCCAGGTTATGAAGTTCCCACGGATCATTCTGTAGATCGTAAAGTTCTTCCGGAGCGCGGGGAGCCTGAAAGAACTGTGCGGATTCGGGCTTCAGAGTGCCATCTGCGAGCAAACGGCGCATTTCCTGTCGTACGACGCTTCGCTCGGAATACGTAATATTCTGCAACGCACACCGCCAGGGCATCAAATTGCGGACGTACCGAAATCGATTGTCACGAACAGAGCGGACCATATCCATTCGTTCGTCGACGCGATCTCGCGAGGCATGGACAAACTCACGATTCTCCGGCAGGTTGCGTCCAAGAAATGCCTGACCATGCATATGCTCGGGCGTGGCGATACCTGTCAGGTTCAATACCGTTGGTCCCAGGTCAATCAGATTAATCAGACGATCATCAACGCTGCCTGGCTGCCCCTGTTCGCCAACGCGCCATTTTTCAGGAATTCGTGCAATCATGGGAACGCGGGTGCCGGTGTCGTAAACCCATCGCTTTGCCCGGGGAAACCCGTTGCCATGATCCGACCAGAAAATAACAATCGTGTCGTCAGCGAGTCCGGCCTGATCAATTTCGTCGAGCAATTCACCGACTCGCTTATCCATCACCGTGATGATGTCCAGTAGCCTCGCGAAGGCATTCCTGACTTCGTCGGTATCCGGATACAATTCAGGAACCGTAATCTTCGACGGGTCGTGCTTTTCTGTTTCTGGCAGGTCACGGACAACTCCGGCCCAGCCTTCTGGCCAGATCTTGCTTTCGTGGGTCATCGTCAGGTTGAAGACCGCGAAGAACGGTTTTTCTTTGCTGGGGCGGTTCTTCCAGTGCGCGCGATTGGAAGATTCATCCCAGACCAGCTTCTGAGGCCAATTCAGGTTGTAGTCTGTCTTGCTGTTATTTGTGCAGTAATAACCAGCCTCTCGAAGATACTGCGGGAAGCATTTGACGTGATCCGGCAGGTTTGCTTTGGACCGCATGTGGTTGGCACCCAGACTAATGGGGTGCATTCCGGTGATAATGCCGGTCCGACTCGGGGCGCACACTCCGTGGCAGGTATATGCGTTGGTGTAACGTACGCCCTGCGTTGCCAGGCCATCAAGCCGGGGTGTCGTGGCATTCGGATCACCATAGCAACCAAGGTGTGCACTGATATCTTCGCAGCTGATCCAGACAATATTCGGGCGTTCTGCCGCATCTGCGCGCGTGTAGAAGAGAGTCAGGATGATGATGGCGATCGTTGAAAACAAGGTTTTCATTCCGTTCGTTCCTCTTGGGCAGGAGCATTTCTGAGGGCGGCAATACTGGCGGGCACCATAAAGTCGCGCGGCTTGAAACGCAAATAAGTGGGCGCGTGAAAGCCGCGCAATCGATACATCCGGTAGTCTGCTTCGAAACAGGTTTCCAAAAGGCCACAAACGTTGTCGTTGACCGAGCAACCAGGCGGTGGCTGAAATTATGCGCACTATGTTTTCATCACATACGGGGCGAAATCTGTATGGATGGCCAACCTTCAGAACCCGCACTCAGGCACCGCTGAGAATGTCACCCGCACTCCATTTTCAAGCCGCGTCAGGTCGACAGTATATGGCGCGGCGATCGACCGGATGCATCGGAATTGAGTTCGATGCGTCGGGCATAGCCTGTGCGCAGGCGGAGTTTGCCGACGGCCAGTGGAATGCACGTCTTGATCGGTACATGCAGCATCCAGCCGCATCAGACGCTTCTTCAGAATCGCAGCCGGTTACCGCCGCGATGTTGCCGGTCGCTTCAACGGATCTACTGATGCTGACGGCCGGTGCAAATACACCTTCCGTCAAGTGCGTACTGCCAATGGAGTTGTGTGATCTTCGAGTAATGTATCTGCCCGAGGCACCGCCGGAGGAAATGCGTCTGCTGGTGCAGAGAGAACTGGAATCGGGCGGAATGCGCGATCCGTTGTTCGACTTCTGGACCATTCCTGTCGAATACTCCACACATCACAATCTTGTTCCGGTCAATGCGATCATTGGTAATCCTTATGCCATCGGACAGGTGGTGAGCCTGTTTGGAGACGGTGGTTTCTCGCTTAATGCGATCGACACTATTCCAACGGCATCCGCGAGGGCAGTCAACATCTACCGGGAAGCAAAACGACGACTCGATCCTCCGGCCTGTCATGAAGACGAGTACTCCCTGCTGAACATCGTTGGAACCGGCAGCAACAGCGATGCGGCTGCAGCGATTGCTGTTCACGCTGGATGGTACGGCTGCACTTACACACTGGTCACACACGGGATTCCGATGCTGGCACGCGTTCCTGTCCGGAATGGGCTCCGTTCGCTGGTCCAGCCGCTAGCCAGTTTACTGGGAATGCCGCAGTCAGATGTGCTGCGAATGATGCGTGGCCTCAGCCGTAACCTGCCAGTGCGTGCTTCGGATCGGCTACTCAGAACCCTGGTGGAATCATGCCGCAACTGGGCAGTGAATATTGCAGAAGAGATTCTGAAGACCATTGCATATTCTTCGCGACCTGGATTCAGAATTGTCCCTTCAGAAATCATTGTGATCGGTCCAGGAAGCATCGTCCCCGGAATCGCGGAAATTCTGGAACTCGAAGTAAATATCGAGTCATTCGTGTGGAAGATTTGTTCTTCTCCTGACAGTGCGGAGGGAAGCAGCGACATCAACATGGTCCCCATGGTCTGGGGAGAATCGGCAGTCGCTCTGGCGTTGTCCGCTTCACAGGAGATCCAATGAATCACGCACTAAATCTTCTGCCGTTTGATGTACGACAAAAACACCTTCTGAGGGTCCTGACGACACGCTGGCTCCGGGTGGGCGTGGTTCTTCTGGTCACGTGTGCCGGGCTCATCACCTTGCGAGAGAATGATTACCGAAAACTTGCTCGCCGGAATGCCGCCAATGCGGCCTCTGCAATGGCCGTTCGAACGCTGGTGCAGAACGTTTCAGAGTCTGGTGCACGCGTCAACGCATTAACGAATGATCTGAATCACTATCATCATTCTCAGCCAACCCCCGACCCATTACGCTGGATTAGAGCTGTACATTTTGCGTCCAGCAAGACAGATGCGAGTTTGGTGGTCGTCTCTATGCGGATCACCCATTCAAGACAGTGTTTACCATCTGAAACCAGCCGGATCTGCACCGCTGCCGTGTCCGGAGAATCTTTCCTGCAGGCCCATACGCAGTCATGTCTTGATGATCCCGGATGGATCCGAAGTACGGTTGAACTCATCGGTCACGCAGACACCGACATCAGCACAACGCAATTTGTCAGTGCGTTACGAGACAGCGGTGTTTTTGATCTTGTGCAACTGCGATCGACTGCTCCTGTGACGGAAGACAGTGCTTTTCAGCGAGAATTTGTCGTCGAGTGCACTCGCCGGGAGCGATCATCATGATCTTCTTCGGCGGACAGGCAGATCATCGGTGTCACCGGCTCAATCAGTGGGGGAATACAATTTGCGCATTCGTTTGCGTCGTTTCAGGCCTTTTGATGTTTCTCGCGATCGAAGCCTACTATCGCGAGCGTCAGGCCGCGGTGTGCCTCATTGATCAGGATCAGCAAGTGCTGCTCGCTGAATTCAAGAATCTGCAGCAGCAAATGGAGGGCCTCTGCGAGGAAGAAATACGCCTGCAGAATTTGCTGGTCACGCTGCACGGCAGAATACCTGACGACGCAGATGAAGTTCGATTTCTTGAACAGGTGGTCTCCATCGCTGATGAGAATGATATTCAGATTCACGAGTTTCAGCGGGGGGATGTCCTGCCGGTTGGTGAGCTCTATCGCACTCAGATTCAGCTGACCGGTACATCGACATACGAAGGACTCTGTCGATTTCTGTTCAGGATGCGACAGATGGAGCGACTGTTTGACATCGACGAACTTCTGATTCAAGCTCAGGAACCAGGGCAGGATTATCAGACCATTTCCATGTCGCTGAGCATTGTCCATGCATCACCATCGCTCCTGACCAGCACGGTCGCGGGAGCAATGCGATGAAAGGCACAAGACTGACTTCGGGGCAGTTCCTGACGACCGTGTGTGCACTCACGTTTGGGCTGGGAGTGCTGCTTTATGCATTTCTCCCGGGAGCAGATGACTCAACTCCAGAATTTGAAAGGGCCGACACGGCGAAGCTGCGAACTTCGCTGTTGGCCGGTTCGGGTATCGCAACAAGCTTCGGGAGAAACCAATCCGGGGATTCCGTTTCAACGGAGTCCACGGGTCGGTTGACGCAGGCAGTTCTTCCTCTTGTTGTAGATGAAGCGGAGCTTGAGCGGATGCTAAGCCGTAATCCTTTTGTGCTTCCAGCTACCGTAGAGAAGGCGATGTCAGAGAATGCGATGTCAGGAAGAACCGCAGCAGACCAGACCGCATATGGGAAGATGCCGGTCCTATTCGACGGCCGCATCGTTTACGAAGGATCACAAATCGACGACGACTGGATTGCCGCAGTAGTCACACCTGAGAAAATGATATTGCAGCGAGTGGTCCAAATCGAAAATACAGCGGAGAATACGGAGACAAATTCGATTCGCTGAAACTGCGACAGGTGACTGGCAGTTACTGTTCTTCCAGCTCCTTTCGCAATTCCGAAAGACGCTTCCAGAGGCTGCTTCCTGTTTTCGCTCGACGCGCTACCGCGCTATCCCAATACGCCAGCAGTCTTGCCCGATCCTGGGCATCATCCTTCAGCACGACTCCCAGAAGATGCCCGGGCAAAAGGCTCAGTGGGTCCTTCTGACTCGGAAAAAAGCACGTCTGGCGACCAATCGAAGCTGCGATGGCGACGGCTTCCGCTGTGCTCATCACTGTTCCTGGTTTCTCCACCGTCCAGCCTTCCACGGTCCGGCCCTCTCGCAGATCCCGAAATGCAGTGACCATGGCCTCCAGTAAACCGTCATCTACCGGCTGCGTGATCTTTGATTCTGCAAGCAGAGCGGTACTTTGTCGTCGGACAAGATCCACTTCTCTCGCATGCTCGGCGATCGGCGAGATGACTTCAAAATTGAATCGGCGCTTCAAAGCTGCAGACATTTCTGAAACACCCTTGTCCCGAAGATTCGCCGTTGCGATCAGGTTGAAACCTGGCGCGGCAAATACGCTGCCTGAGTCACCATGTAGTTCAGGCACCATCAAACGACGTTCGGAGAGCAGCGATATCAAAGCATCCTGGACTTCCGGCAGGCATCGGGTGACTTCTTCCACGCGGACGAGCCTTCCCGATCGCATGCCGAGCATGATGGGTGATGGGACAAGTGCATCTTCGCCGGGGCCATTCGCCAGCAGTTTCGCATAGTTCCATGAGTATCGGAAATGGTCTTCGGTGCTGCCCGCAGTTCCCTGAATTGTCAGCGCGCTGGTACCGGAAATGGCTGCACTCAGCAATTCTGACAGCATTGATTTTGCGGTTCCGGGTTCACCAACAAGCAGCAAACCTCGTTCGCCGGCCAGCGTGACCACGCACCGCTCCACAATGGCTCTGTCGCCCACAAACTTTTCGGGAATCACCAGCTGCGATGGCAGGTCACCGTCCGAACCAGCGGGCAATTTCAGTTTTTCACCTCGACTACCGCAGATGAACAAGACGACGGCATGTGGTGAAAGATGCCAGCCTTCTGGTCGATCCGCGCCGTCCCATGCTCGCAAAAATGCGAGCTCCGTTTGGTAGCGTTCTTCGGGAGGCGGAGATTGTCTGCGACGAACTGGCGAGGCCGCGTTGACGCTTGCTTCCGCGCCGTTCGCGTCGCCGGCACGTTTGGACGATGTTGCTGTCTTGACTGCCTTCTTTGCCATTGCTGGTGCCGTTGTCAAAAACCTCGAAACAGGGAAATGGCGTGCATTCGGTGACTTTGAAGTCCGAGCCGATTTCAGCAAATCAGGAGTGATGAACTCCATCAAGCCTGCGTTACAGATCGACGACTTGCATCGTGGATTACGACTTGTCAGCGGCAAGCTCTGGTAGCTTTGCTGCCAGAGCGGAGAATGTGTCGTCGCCGAGCTTATCCCGCAGGAAGTTCATCAGCATCGAAATGAATTTTGAGGAGTTCTCGAGTCCGATGCCGCTCTTGCTCAGGATCGAAGCAATGGTAGCAAGACTGCCGACCTTGCCTCCCAGCAATGATCCGGCCACAGAAGTGATTGAACCTAACAAGCCGCCACCGGTCTCATCTGATGTGGCCTGGGCACTGGAGGCCAGCGACTGAGCACCTGGCAATTGCTGACTGATCTGATGAAACAACGCATCACCCACCTGTTCGCGGATGAAGTTCAATACCCCGCCTGTCGCTGATCTGCCTTCTGTCGCGTTAATGCCCAGTTGTTCGGTCACGAGCTTAATGAATTCGTCCATTCCAGTACTTCCTGTCAGGATCCACATGAGAAAGAAGTGAGATTGTTTCGCATTCGCCGGCCCGAAGCTGCTGGGACCACCAGCATTGCCGCAGCGTTTTCGCAGATCCGGTGTCGTATGTCCACCGCGTGGGTATTCTGCCGATTCTGCATACGCCCCTGACGATGGCAGCCATTTCGTGAATCGCCGCTGATGGTGCGCATCTTGCTGATGCGCAAAAAAAGGCTCGCCTGCGAAGAATCACAAGCGAGCCCTTTAAAATTCGGCCGAGTCAGCCTGATGGCAAACAGTCGCTCATCGCGTTTCGGCATCTGTCCGGGTTAGCCAACTTTCATGGCAGCGGCCAGAATCTGGGAAGTGCTTTCTCGCATGATACGCGGATCGACCAACTCTCCCTTCTGAAGAGTCGCGCGAACATCTTTTCCGGAGATGAACACTGGCTTTTCATCTTTGTGCTTTTCCATCAGATCAACTCGACCAATGGAATCATAGTAAGCAGCAAAGCCAACATTGATTGGGGAGATTTTCAGATCGCCATTGAGGTTGTTGAAGATTTCCTGAGCATCAAAGTCACCCCAGATCGCAGTTCCGTCTTTGAACGGTGCATCGGCATGTTTGCGGCCGATTACGATATGGGTATAGCCCATGTTCTGCCGGTAAATGCCATGCATAATGGCTTCCTTTGGACCACCGTAGAACATCTTGATGTCCAGCCCCAGCAGCAGGACCCGGTCGGGAACACTGTCTGAGCGGTCCTTCCACAGTTCTGCGTCACTGTCGCCTTCACCCAAACCACGTGTTGCGATCAGCTTTTCATAGGTTTCCATGCGGATTTCCGCGCTCACATCGTCGCCTTTGGTTTCACCGATCAGCGGATTCAGTACGGCGCCAGCGTTCTTTCCGGCTCTCAACAATTCTTCAAGGCCGTGAACCAGCGCGTATTCATGGGCACGGTGCAGGGGATTTCGCGTCTGGAACGCGACGACAGCATCCCAGCCCTGCTCGGCCAGTTTCGCTCGCACCTCACGTGGTGTGAGCACGTACTTTCCGAAGTGGGGATTTTTGGGCTGTGGCAGTGCTTTCAGACTCCCGCCGATCAGGTGAGTCATATCCTTGTCATTGACAAGAACCATATCGGCACCCGGGTGGTCTGTGCGATCAGTCAGGTAGACGCTCTTCAGATACTTCGGTTTGTCCCACTCGTAGACATCATTGATGTCGACGGTGGCGACAATTTCTCCGGCAGGATTTGTCAACGCTACTTTTTGTCCTGCAGACAGTTGGCTTGCCAGGTCTGCTGCGACAGGAAACGCAATGGGAATTGTCCATGCATATTTGGCACCGCCGGATGTGATAGTTGCCTCATCAAGTGCCTGGTTCCACTGCTGTGAATTCATCGGTCCAGTCAGGGGACTCAGCGTACCATCAGCGATTCGGTAAACACTGGACAGATCGGCAGCAGAAACCGGGACCTTTGTGAGCGATTCTGCTTCAGCCAGAAACGCGGCTCGTTCCTGCTCGCTAACGGTGCAGCAGACGGGCTCAGACAAACCACCATGAGGAACGATCAGATCAGCCATTTTCAATACAACTTTCGTGGACGAGGTTAAGAACACTGCAGGTGCAAGTGTGACGAACTGACTTCTGATCTGAGGCCGATGGACGACGCACCAGAGAAGAAAAACAGCTTGGGAACGCGCTGTCGTCGCAGAACCGGATTGGATTTGTGCCGGAATGTTGGCCGAAGCCGAACTTCTGCGAATGCGGCTACGGAAACAGAGAGTTGAGCTTAAGCGAATCCGGTGTTCGGACCGCTCTACCGGTTCCCCGTTTGGCTCATCGACTTCTCCCGAACGCCTGCACGGAGCGAGACGTTAGAGGAACCCGAATTCTGAGTCAAGAACTTCCGCACACACCGCGTTTTGCACGTTCGATTACTACTTTCGGGAAGGCGGTGCCGACTGTTCCTGTCGTGCTTCGGTGCGGCTGGAGGCCTGTGAAAACTGCCAGAAGGCCTCAGGAGACTCTCGCATCTTGTCTGCCATGGCGTCCGCATTCTTCCATCCGGCTGGCTGGTCTGTGTAATAGCGCGCGGACGGATCAATTCCTCGTGAATCGAAGAACCGCATCTGCTGTGAAAATGATTCCGTCTGTGCAACTCGAGGCAGAACGCAGAGCCACACCAGCAGTACAAAGCCCACAAGGACGACGAAAATCGAGCGACGCAGCCCCGGTGATCCGTGGCGGGCGGTAACCATTCCGCTGAATTCGAACTCAGGTTGCTGAAGGGGTCGCTGCATTGCCGGTGTTTGTTAACAGAGAATTTCGTCGACGACACGGCACGGTTCAACACCGGTCAGTCGAAAATCCAAACCCTGATGCCGATGGGTAAACACTTCGTGATTGATGCCGAGCAATTGAAGTGATGTCGCATGCAGGTCGCGAACATGGACGGGGTTGTCTACAACGTTGTAGCTGAAGTCATCTGTCGTGCCATATGTGATTCCGGAACGAACACCACCTCCGGCCATCCACATCGTAAAACAGCGAGGATGATGGTCACGACCACCTTCAGGGCTTTTCCAGTCACCTTGTCCGGCGACACCGCGTCCGAATTCCCCACCCCAAAGAACGAGTGTTTCGTCCAGAAGTCCTCGCTGTTTCAGATCGAGAACCAGGGCCGCACTGGCCTGATCGGTATCTCGACACCGTGCGGTGCACCATGAGGCGAGACGACTGTGGTGATCCCAGTCGGGATGAAAAAGCTGTATGAAACGGACACCCCGTTCGACCAGACGCCGTGCCAGGATGCAATTCGAAGCATAGCTGCCCGGGCGTCTTGAGTCCGAGCCATACAATTCGAACACAGATTCGGGTTCGTCGCTCAGATCGCTCAGTTCGGGAATGCTGGTTTGCATTCTCCAGGCCATTTCATATTGCTGGATGCGAGTGACCGTTTCCGGATCGCCAGTGTCCTGCTGGTGCAAATGGTTCATCTGAGCCAGTCCGTTCAGCATGTGGCGTCGCACTTCGCGGGGCATGCCTTCCGGGTCGCGGAGATACAGGACGGGATCCTGAGAGTTTCGAAGTTTGACTCCCTGATGGCCGGACGGAAGAAATCCACTGCCCCAATAGTGATCGTACAAAGGCTGATCACTCGGTCGTTTCATTCGTGAAATCAAGACGAGATAGTCTGGCAGATTTCTGTTCTCGCTTCCCAAGCCGTAACTGACCCAGGCGCCCATACTGGGCCTTCCCGGAATCTGGTGCCCCGTCAGAAACTTCGTCATTGCCGGAGCGTGATTAATCTGATCAGTGGTCATGGATTTGACAAAGCAAAGTTCGTCGGCCACGTTCTGAAGATGTGGCAGCCATTCACCAATCGTCGCACCGCTTTCTCCGCAACGGCGAAACCTCGTTCGCGATGGCATGATCAGCTGCTTCTGGTTCGCGGTCATTGTCGTTAACCGCTGACCCTGACGGACGCTGTCGGGCAGTTCCTGGCCTGCCCATTTCACTAAGTCCGGCTTGTGGTCGAAGAGTTCAATCTGCGAGGGGCCACCCGACTGAGTCAGAAAGATGATGCTCTTTGCCTTCGCAGGAAAATGCTGAACGCTCGGGAGGGAGGGCGATGGCGCCGTCTTAGTTGACACCGAGTCTTCGGCCAGCAACCGATGTACAGCCATCGCACCGGGGCTGATTCCCGCCCCGACACCAAGGAAATAACGACGAGACTTGTTCCACTCGAAGGATTGCTGCCAGAATTCAAAGGCTCGATCATGCAACATCGAAAGATCCCGGAACGAGAGATCCTCACCCACGTTGCAGCGAGTGAGGATCCAGATTCATCGTGTGCGTCTTCTGTGGCCGAAAATTGTCTGTTGAACTCCTTTCGGCGTCGCGGGCGACCGCCGATGATCAGACCGCCACCGAAGCAGAACGATTATTATCCTTTAGCACCGCCAATATTGATGTAAGCGTGAACGTGCGGCGCGCCGCGGAAATGCCAGACGAACGAAGGACCTTCCACTCGCCAAATGTCCCATTGCTTGTCGGCATTCAGGTCTCCCTGCTGGTAGAACGCCATATGCAGGCCTTCAATGCCACCGGAGGCATTCAGGATTTCCATGACTTCATTCACATCCTGCTTGCGATAAGGGGCGAGCAATACTTCCAGAGTCTGTTTGACCAGCTCACGCTGATCGGTGGAAAGTGCTGCTACGCTGATACCCGGGAAGGCGCCGTTCTGGCCCTGAATCTGGACCGCTGCTTCCTGAGGAGCCTTGGCGACCAGCGCCTTCTGAGTCTGTTCGGAACTTAATGCTTTGAAGACTTTATCTGTTTGTTCTGTCTGGTAGTAATAAAGATTCTTTTTCGGGTCTTCCTCACCATGCCCGTAAACAATGGGGCCTCCGAAGGCCGCGTGATCGACGCTGTTTCCATCAGCACGCAGGGTAAGATGGCGGCCGGTGAGTTCAAATTCGAACTTACCGTCACCAGGAGTTCCGAACACCGCGACACTAAAGTAGGCGAGCCCACCTGCGTCCTCATCCATCTGGGTTTCCAGCCGCTTGAAACCGTCTTCACTGGAAATGCCTTTCAGGATCTCGCGAACAATTCCACGTTGGGAGTCTGCAAAGAAATCGTCACCCAGTTCCGGCTTCGTAATGTGCCAATTGGCGTTAATTCGGTTGCGAAGGTCGTGGTTGAACGGCAGGCAGATGACTTGACGTTGCTTATCGGTCAACGACTTATAGAACTCGCCAACAGCTGTCTCCGCTGTCTGTTCTGCTTCCAGACCGGCGAACAGACCGGCTCGGAGAGGGGATAGTGATGCAGCACCGGCCGAGACCGCTGCAACGGAACGTAAGAAATTGCGGCGATCGACCTGATGCGGGACAGATTTCGACTTGCTGTTCGTTGTCATTACGATTCTCCTGGGTTTGTGGACGCGGCTGAAATGGAGGTAGAAGTGATCAGGCAGGCCTGTCCAGTATATCGACAATCATGGGGCCGCAAAGTGGACATGGGCTGAATCAAGCTGGCAATCGATTATTCTGGTTTGGACTCAATAAGAGGCTCTTTGAAGCTTGTATCCGCTTCTTTCAGATCAACTTCTTTGATCCATGCGTTGCGATAACGGACATCGTGGCCCTCACATTGCAGCTTCAGGCCTGCCGGAGTGTCCGTGATTCCTTCGCCGCTATTATTACCACCGTCGATCCCTGAAGCGGGCCCACCCCAGACCTTATGGATCTGTACGTTTTCATGAACCAGCTGGCCATTGAAGTACATGGATACCATGGCCTTTTGGATCCGCAGGCCATCTTTGAATCGTGCGGCCCGAAATAAGATATCGTAGGCGTTCCACTTTCCAGTGCCGTTGTAAGCATGATAGGGGCTTTCGCTCTGGTTGATGACCGCTGCCATCCCGTGAGATGTCTGATCCCCGTCAAGAATCTGAATTTCATACCGATTCTGTAGATAGACGCCACTATTGCCTCCGGGCTTCGCAACGAGAAACTCAATGTGGAGCCGGAAGTCTCTGTATTCCTTTTTCGTGACTATGTCTGCCGCTCCAAACCGGCCTCCTGCGGCCGCCGGATCGTCGGTCATTACGCAGGTGCCGCCGTCAACCGGATCTTCAACAATCTTCCACTTGATTGGCATCGACGATGAGAAACGCGGGCCTTCCCAATAGATCCACTTCTGGTCCAGCATTTCGCGAGACCCATCGATGATGACTTCGGCATCACCCGGTGGTTTGGCTCCTATGCCAACATCAGACAGAGCAGTGTTGCCTGTGGCAGTCAGGCAGATGAGAGTCAGAATGATGATGTAACCACGCGTTCGCATCGGGGGACTTTCCTGGGATTTAGGGTTTCTGCATTCAGCTGACTGGTTGGGCGGATCGGCGATAGTTGCCGGTCGGTGTCGCTCACGGTCGTACCCTGAGGGCCGTGTGCGGAAAGTCAGAGTAACGCTACCCGGCGACTTTAGCAAATCTTTGGTTGAATCCTCACGATCCACAATTCGCATAGTCGATTCTCTAAACGCAGGAGATTTGTCGTGAGTAACAATGATTCAACTTTGCCCCCCGATTCCGTCGCATGGCTCCAAATGGCAATGGGAGACAGTCGGTGTCCTCGCCATGCCATCCCCATGGGTGATTTTCTGATTGGAAGCGGGCCTGAATGTTGTCTGCGTCTGGGTGATGGCGTACTGCCCCCGTTGCATTCCGTCATTCGTATCACGCCGACCAGTGCAACATGGACGACCATGGTCCGTACTCCGGAGCTTGTCGTGAATGGCGAAGCGACTCGTCACGCTGACCTGCACGATGGTGACATGGTAGAAGTCGGACCGTTCCGAATGACGTTTCGGCTCTGTGAATCCCGTGCCGCTGCAGACCTGAATACGCTGACTCAGATGTGTCAGGTTGAAATTGCAGAAGCGGAGAACAGCGGCGATCTGCGAGCGGAATTGCTTCTTGATGCGATTCAGCGTGAGCTGTCCGTCATCGAGACTCTTGATCGATCCATGCGGACTGGTGTGAGTGAATTGCTGTCGGCTGCCATCAGAGCCGATAGCGAGGAGAACGGAGTGGAATCCACCGGCGTACGCGCAACGGACTCAATAATGGATCAGCTTCAGCTGCAAAACGACAAGCTGGACAATCTGGGGCAGATTCTTGAGCATGTCGTGAAACAGCAGCGAGTGATGACAGATATCATCCATCGGTTGACCGAACAGGTCGCCAGATTGTCTCAACAGAACGCTCGCTATCGCCGAGCCGGGTGACAATCGGGCTTCCGCCCAAATACTTTCCCTACAACTTGGGTCGAATTGCTGGTACGTATTGCTAAACATGTTTCCACAAGCTAGATTCTCAGTTGTCTGGGTTCACCGGTGGCGTGTAAGCGTCGAAAATGAGTTCAGATGGTGTGTGCATCAGTGTTCTCGGTGATAGTCACGTAGATTACGTCGTTCTCTTCAGCCTTGAGTTCTTCTGCAGCAAACGCCCTTTGATCATGGCTTCCGGCCGATTACATCGGACAGATGCCGTGAGAATTTGTGTTCTAACAGCTGCCGTTGGGGCAGCGATTTGGTGTTTGGGGAGCTGCAAGGCTCAGGGTTTAGTGATGAGTAAGAACATTTTTGTGGGCAGTCTTGCCTGGGCAACGACTTCTGAAGGCCTCGAGCAGGCATTCAGCCAGTTCGGTGTCGTGACATCTGCCAAGGTAATTACTGACCGAGATACTGGCCGCTCAAAGGGGTTCGGTTTCGTTGAGATGGAAACTGGTGGCGACGAAGCTATCCGTGCTCTCAACGGTTCTGACCTTGATGGTCGTCAGATTGTCGTCAATGAAGCTCGTCCTCGCGAAAGCGGCGGCGGTGGTGGTGGCGGCGGTCGAGGTGGCGGTCGAGGTGGATACGGCGGAGGTGGCGGACGCTACTAAACCTGAATAAGCCTTTGCTTTGAGATTCAACGTCCTGTCATCCCCGGGTGACAGGTCGATGGAATAAGAAGGGGTTGATGCTTCTGGCATCAACCCCTTTTCTTTTTGGTGCCTCAGACTTTGCTGCCCGGCGGAGACATTGTGCCAACCATCAGAAGCGAAATCCCGAACCCCGGGAACATCAGGCTTAACGGATAGTTTGTTGAGTATGGATCCGGGCGGAAGCTGAGGGACAATTTGATTGCCTGATGATGATTGAGGTCGCTTCATTGATCGCAATCGGGAGACAGATCTATTACGTTGAACACTGCGATGGCAATTGAGTTGAGGTACCTGCCGTTGGTTTGCGGAGTATCAATGCCCGTGCGCAGTTTTCCCGGAGCGAGATCATGGTGTGGCGAACAAGTTTGGTGATCCTTGGGTTGATGCTGGAAGTGGGAGTCTCGAATACAAAGTTGCAGGCCGCCGACGCGGAAACGCAGGCGGCAGAGATTCTTGAGAAAGCTCAGATCAGTGGGGGCTTCATCGTACATCTGGGCGCGGGTGATGGCCGTCTGACTGCGGCGCTGAAAGCAGGTCCGGCAATTCAGGTTCATGGCCTGGTGCGAACCGAGGGCGAACTTAGGCAAGCCCGCGATGTGATTTACGATTCGGGTAAATACGGCGACGTCTCTGTCGTGATGCTCGCCGGCAGCCAGCTCCCTTATGTCGATAACCTTGTGAACCTGCTGGTGGCGGAGTCGCTGGACGGCATCGCAATGGACGAGGTCTTAAGAGTACTGGTTCCCAATGGCACCGCTCTGATCAAAGGCAGTGATGGTGAGTGGCAAAAGACAGTCAAGCCGCGTCCGTCAACCATTGATGAATGGTCACATTATCTGCACGACGCCAGTGGAAACGCCGTTGCTCATGATGAAGAAGTGGCACCACCCCGCCATCTGCAATGGGTTGGTAGTCCTCGCTGGTCCCGTCATCATGACCGCATGGCCAGCATGAGCGCGCTTGTGAGTACCAACGGTCGAATGTTTTACATCATGGATGAAGGGAGTCGTGTGTCGATTCAGTTGCCTCCCAAATGGAAGCTCATTGCTCGCGATGCTTTTAATGGGACGGTGCTCTGGAAACGCGACATGGAGAATTGGCAGAGTCATCTATGGCCTTTGAAGAAGCGGCCCGACTCAGCTCTCGCGGCGACTCGTTTCCAACGCCGATACCGTCTTTGCAACCCTGAGCTTTGACGCACCCGTTACGGCTCTGGATGCCGCATCAGGCACGACCCTCAGGATTTTTGAGGGAACAGATGGTGCAGAAGAAATCATCAATATGGGAGAACTGTTGTTTGTCGTTGTCCGTAAAGGGAAAGCTGAATTGGCCGATTATGCTCCGGCAAACGGCCGTGTTGGTGATCAGGGGCAGGTTGCGAAGGAGTTCTTCTGGAATGAGGAACCTCGTGTGATTATGGCCTACGAAGCTGCCTCCGGAAAGCGGCTTTGGGCGAAGCAATCAGGGCTGTCGCCGTTGACGCTCGCCGCTGACAGCACCAATGTTTACTTTCACGATGGCGAAAGTGTTATTGCCCTGAATCAAAAGAGCGGCGAAATGGCGTGGAGTTCCGAGCCTGTCACGCGTCGCAAACAGTTTACATTTAATTTCGGGCCTCGACTGGTTATCCACAACGACGTCGTATTGTACGCCGGCGGAGACGGTCGAATGATCAGTGTTGACGCGGCAACTGGCAGGGAATTATGGACGGCACAGCATCCCAATTCCGGGTACCAGTCTCCGCAGGACCTGATGGTAGTGAACGGTTTAGTTTGGTGCGCGCCAACAACGTCCGGGAAGGACACCGGAGTTTATACGGGGCGCGATCCACGCACCGGCGAAGTCAAGAAAGAGTTCGCACCAGATGTCGACACGTACTGGTTTCATCATCGTTGCTACATTGCGAAGGCAACAGACAATTTCCTGATCCCTTCGCGAACTGGAGTGGAGTTTGTCGATTACGAACAGGAACACTGGGACATCAACCACTGGGTTCGGGGAGGCTGTTTATACGGAGTGATGCCATGCAATGGGCTCACTTACACGCCGCCGCACAATTGCGCCTGCTATCCCGAAGCGAAACTCTACGGTTTCAATGCCCTGGCACCGACAGCGCCGACTCGGCCAATCCCGGCAGAAATTCCCGAGGAAGGGCGTCTGGAACAAGGGCCCGCATTTTCCTCTTCGCTTGCGTCGAAGAAAGTCGGCCCGAATGACGATTGGCCAACATTCCGCCACGATGCTCATCGTAGTGGTACATCACTGCAGCCGATTGACCCAAAAATTGGAAACCCAATGGGACGTCAGTGGGAGGACGACTTACGTCACCGGTGATCGCAGACGGTCGCGTTTATGTCTCTCAGATTGATACGCACACTTTGTTTGCCCTGAATCAAACCGATGGTCAACGCGTCTGGAAATATACGGCGGGAGCTCGAGTCGATTCGCCACCAACAATTGAGCAGGGGCGGGTCGTCTTTGGATGCGCCGATGGCTGGATCTATTGCCTGAATCAGGACGACGGTCAGCTGGTGTGGCGGTATCGGGCGGCTCCCATGGATCGTCGGACCATGGCATACGAACAGTTGGAATCGCTCTGGCCGGTTCACGGAAGTGTCCTGATTAAAGAGAACATCATCTGGGCGGTTTCCGGTCGCAGTAATTTTCTCGATGGCGGGCTTCGGCTGCTTCGGCTCGACCTGGCCACCGGGCGAAAAATCTCCGAAACCATCATGGACGAAACGAATCCTGAAACCGGAAACAATCTGCAGGAGAAGCTGCAAATCCTGCAGATGCCGGTGGGACTGCCGGACATCCTCAGCAGTGACGAAAAGTTCGTCTACATGCGTTCACAGAAGTTCGACCTGGAAGGCAATCGAATCGAGATTGGTCCGGTCAGTGGAGATTTCGCGAAACAGGGTGGTGCCCAGCGCGGAGAAGGAGTGCATCTGTTTGCTCCGATGGGATTTTTGGATGATACGTGGTTCCATCGATCGTACTGGGTGATGGGCCGTAACTTTGCAGGCGGCCACGGAGGCTATTATCAGGCAGGAAAGTATGCTCCGTCCGGCCGGATCATGGTCAATGGAGATGGATACGTTTACGGATATGGCCGCAAACCCGAGTATCTGCGATGGACAACGACAATGGAGCATCAGTTGTTTGCCGCATCTCCAACTCCACCGGAGGTTCCCGACAATTTTGGCAAAGGGAACGGAGCTAATGCGGATGCGGGGCTTCATTTGCAGGATTCCCGATTGTACCGGCACTGGATCCTGCCAATAAAGAAATCACGATTGAAGCCTGGATGACCGCCACCTCCCCCAATGGTGTGATTGTGGCGCGCGGTGGTCCCGCCGAAGGATTCGCATTAACCCTTCAAACGGGAAGCCTCATTTTCTTGTACGGGCTGGGGGAGAATTGACCAGCATCAATGGTCCGAAGCGAATCGTGGGAGGCTGGCACCACATCGTCGGTGTGATGGACTCTGACGGAGCCATGCGATTATACGTGGATGGCCAACGCGTGGCCGATGGAAAGTCGCCGTCCGTTCTCACCAAAAACCCGGCTCAGGGCCTGGAAGTTGGAATTGATGCGGGATCGCCGGTGGGGACCTATGAATCGCCGAATCAATTCATTGGGATCATCGACGAAGTGCGGCTGTATTTCACCGCTGTTGGTGACGCAGCGGTTCTGGACCGATTCCGCAACAACGAAGAAATGTCTGGAGAACCCGCTTTAGTTGTGACCTTCGATGACGGCACCGCGCGAGATATGTCGACCTACCGCACCAACGGAACCCTGGAGAACGTCAAAGAGGCGGAGGGGAAGTTTGGCCGCGGGATTCAGCTGACAGGCACAGGAGCAGGCCGACGACGCGGGGCGAACAACAACGCTCAAAAGCCGGGCGACAGCCTTGTGAAACCCAAATGGACCGCCGACGTGCCAATTTATGTGCGTGCGATGGTTCTTGCGGGTTCGAACCTGTTCATCGTGGGCCCTCCTGACATTATCGACGAAGAGTCGACATTCCAGCAGCTGTCCGAACGAGATCCGGAAGTTCAAACGTTGCTGAAGCAGCAGGATGATGCTCTGGAAGGTGTGGCTGGTGGCAAGTTACTTGCCGTACGAACCGACACCGGAGAAGTCGAGCACGAACTGCAGCTGGACACACTACCAGCCTGGGATGGACTTTCTGGTGCTCAGGGACAGTTGTTCCTGACCACACTGGATGGTCGAGTGATGTGCTTCGGCAAGTCCGACTGAATTTGACTGAACAAGACGGACGAAGTCCACAGACAGTGAATTCCAGCTCGATGCGACCATTTCAGCATCGAGCTGTTCTTATGCGCCGCCCTGAGTCAGTACAGCCTGCATCCCTTCAAATCGGGGAGCCGTTTAATCCGGGGAAGAACCAGCCAACAGGACCATGGAGGCTGATCACAACCAAACACGGCAACCGTCAGAGGTCCGACGCTATTAGCTTAACTGTCCGTTGAAAGAACGGGACAGACACGCAGGACGACCGGAAACCGTCGTGTTTTCAGGTCTCCTGCTCGAGCCAGTCCCGTTATTCAACAGGCTGCCAGGCTAGAAGATTCCCAGCTGATCTTTGGCTTCGTCGGTCATACGATCAGGGCTCCAGGGCGGCGTCATCGTCAGAGTGATTGACGCTTCGTCCACATCATGAAGTCGTTCCAGGGCCATTTTTGCCTGCTGCACAATCTGCGGTCCCGCAGGACACGCTGGACTGGTGAGAGTCATTTCGACGCATACTCTTCGGTCGTTCTCTTCATCCTGCAAGACGGCGTAGACAAGTCCCAGGTCGACAATATTCACCATCAATTCCGGGTCAATCACCTGCTTTAATGCTTCAATAAAGTCGAAGTCCGATGATGGCTCTTTGACAGCGCCACCATCGTCGAAAACAACCTGCTGCACATCCGCTTCGTTTGAACTGACCTGCTGAACCGGCAGACTTTTGGCGGCGAAGTCTGAACCACTGTCTTCGACATCGGAAGACTCGACCTTTGCCGGCCTGCGAGTCTCAGCACTCGCCCAGACGAATCCATCACGGATCTCGACACCAAATGATCGGATGGCTTTTGTTGCCGGCATGCAAAGCGCTTTGCCGGTTTCCAAATCGAACGTGGCACCATGGCGAGGGCAAACGATTGACTGGCCTTTCAGCGGTCCGTCCGTAAGCGGCTGCCCGTCGTGAGTGCACACATCCTCCACAACGAAGAACTGGTCCTCAATGCGTACCAGAAGGGCCGGAATATCGTCAACGAAGACTGATTCTCGTTCGCCCGGCGCAATCTTGTCCGTCGCAATTAGTTTTTCCCACATCAGATTGCTCCGATCGCTTCGATGCCCAGTTTGCCCTGAACGGTCCGGCTGAGTGTTTCTCGAACGACTTCGACCGGAATGCGGTCGTAGACCTGCTGGAAGAAGCCTTCTACGATCATGTGCATGGCTTCTTTTTCGCTGATGCCTCGGCTTTGAGCATAGAAGACTTGCTCTTCGTCAACGCGGCCGGTGGTGGCTCCATGAGTGCACCGGACGTCGTCGGCTTCGATTTCCAGGCCGGGGATGCTGTCACAACGTGCATCACGGCTGAGCATCAACGCGTCGCTTCGCTGATAGCCGTCGGTTTGCTGAGCCGCTTCATCCACCTTAATCATGCCTCGCCAAATGACTCGGCTTTCGTCCCGGAGAACTTCCTTATAAAGCAGGTCGCTGTGAGTTCCCTGTGCTTTGTGATGCTGCTGAGTGTAGTAGCTGATCTTTTGACGATCGCTGGTGAACGTCACACCATTGACTTCTGCCGTCGCAGATCGACCGTTCAGATTGATGTCCTGATGGATATGGCTGAGCTTGCTGCCAAGCCCCACAACCGTCCACTGCAGGTTGCCCTGAGATGCAACGTTGCCGCCCTGATGAGCCAGATGCCAGGTGTTCTGATTCCAGTTCTGCAACTGAACGTATCGCAGATTTGCATGTCTACCGACGATCAGTTCCACGCAGCCCACGTGCAGGCCGCTGATGGTTTCGTCGGACGAGGTCGTCTCTTCCAGCAGAGTGGCTCGAGCTTCGTCCTCCAGAATGATGAGTGTATGACCAAAGTCGGCCACGCCATCCTGAGAATGAGCGATCAGACTGTGAAGCGGCAGTTCCACTTCGACACCTTTGGGGACGTACAAAAGCGTGCCACTGGTCCAGAACGCTGCATGCCATGCGCTGAAGCGGTCAGCGTCCGGTTTGACCGCCTGCTTCATAAAATAAGGTTCCAGCAGTTCGCGATGTTCGGTCAACAGCGTTTGCAGGTCGCCAAACAGCACGCCTTTAGCTGCGATGTCCTCGTTGACAGACGCATGTGTCATCTGGCCGTTGACATGACCGATACTGCCGCCGTATTCCGTTTCGTTCGCCAGCAGCGTCCCAATCTGAGACGCATCCGCTGCGTCAGCCGTTGGACGAAACTTCGCCGCATTAAAGATCCTCAGATCGACGCGTTTGAATTCTTCCGGATCCAGTTCTGCCGTCAGCAGTTCCTGATACTGCGCGAAGGCAGCCCGGCGAGCGTCTGTGATCCACGCCGCTTCATGGCGAGTGGTCAGGAATTCTTCGAAGGTGTCGGCGTTGTAGCCGGTTCGCGATGTTCTGGTATTCGATGTCATCGTTCTCTACTGATCAAACGGGATCTGATCTGATATTTGCCAACTCTGCGGAGCGTTGAGCACACGCAGGACAAAAACCGTGGAATTACGAAGATAAAACATTACTCGATAGCCGCTCCGGCGACGTCCATTGCCAGGCAGCGTCCTCGCAGTGCAAGGCCGATCTCATCTGACTCAGATGAGGGTCTGTAGCTCATCGGCGCCGCGCAGATACTGAAGCTGCACTGAGTCAATGACAACGTGAGCTGGTTCACTTCACGGCACTTTTACTGCAACATGCTGTCCATTTGCAGCAGCGATGGCACCAGCACTTTCACGACCCACTTCAATCATCGACGTTCTCCTCTGGGCGGAACGTGAGAGGCACGTGCCAGGAACTCACTGTCAAAGAACCAACACTGTCAAAGAACCAACACTGTCAAAGAACCAACACTGTCAAAGAACCAACACTGTCAAAGAACCAACACTGTCAACTAACCAACAATGCCAACTAACCAACACTGCCTTCCATCTGCAGTTCAATCAGTCGATTCATTTCGACTGCGTACTCCATGGGCAGCTCTTTAACCAGAGGTTCAATGAAGCCGGTGACAATCATCGCACTGGCTTCAGCTTCAGTCAGTCCACGGCTCATCAGGTAGAACAACTGCTCTTCAGCAATCTTGCTGACGCTGGCTTCATGCTCGATGGCGACGTCCTGTTCTTCGACTTCGATGTACGGATACGTGTCGCTTTTGCTGGCAGGGTCGAGGATCAGTGCGTCGCAAACCACATTACTCTTGCAGTGATGAGCTCCGTCTTCCACTTTGACAAGGCCTCGATAGCTGCTGCGGCCACCATCCTTGCTGATACTCTTGCTGATGATGCGGCTACTGGTGTGAGGAGCACAGTGAACCATCTTGGCTCCTGCGTCCTGATGCTGACCTTTGCCTGCGAACGCGATCGAGAGAGTTTCGCCACGAGCCCCGGGTTCCATCAGCCAAATGGCCGGATACTTCATCGTCAGCTTGCTGCCCAGGTTGCCGTCGACCCATTCCATGAGCGAATCGCCATAAGCCATAGCGCGCTTGGTGACCAGGTTGTAGACGTTCGCTGACCAGTTCTGGATAGTCGTATAGCGGAATCGGCCGCCACGTTTCACGATGATTTCCACCACCGCACTGTGCAGGCTATCGCTGCTGTAAGTCGGAGCCGTGCAGCCTTCGACGTAATGTGCTGAAGCCCCTTCATCCACAATGATCAGAGTCCGTTCGAACTGGCCCATGTTCTGGCTGTTGATTCGGAAATACGCCTGTAGCGGAAACTCAATATGAACGCCCGGCGGAACATAAATGAAGCTGCCACCCGACCACACAGCGCTGTTTAGAGCCGCGAATTTGTTGTCTTCCGGCGGAATGACTTTGGCGAAATGTTCGCGGAAGATCTCCGGATGATCTCGCAGAGCGGAATCCGTATCGGTGAACAGCACGCCCTGATTGGCAAGGTCCTCTTTCAGGCTGCCGTACACAACTTCGGATTCGTACTGAGCCTTCACGCCGGACAGATATTTCTTTTCGGCTTCCGGAATCCCCAGTCGGTCGTAGGTTTTGCGAATGTCTTCCGGAACATCGTCCCAGCTGCGTTCCTGACCTTTGGAGGCCTTCATGTAATAGTAGATGTCGTTAAAGTCGAGCTCCGACATGTCGCCGCCCCAATTGGGCATAGGTCGTGATTCGAAGATCTCCAGCGACTTCAACCGGAAGTCCCGCATCCATGCAGGCTCTTTTTTCATCTCGGAAATCTGTGCGACGATCTCACGATCCAGACCTTTGCGACTCTTGAATTCGTAGTTGTCGGTCGAATCGTGGAAGCCGAACTGGTAGTCGCCAATGGCCACTTCGCTTTTGGTGGGTGTATCAGTGCTCATGATGAGTTTTCTGTTTGAAGTTTTCAGAAACCAGCTATTTGTTTAATGCTCTTAGATTCGCGGCGAACCACGTTGCGAGCTGCTCTTTCGACATTTGTCCTGACGCCAGCTGGAGAATCGATTCTTCGCCCAACTGTTGGTCGACCTCAAGAAAGTATCCATTGATTCGCAGAAACGTGTCTGCTGCTACAAAGCCTGTTCGCTTGTTGCCATCCACGAATGGATGGTTCATCACGGTGGAAAAGCAGAAGGCGGCAGCCTTCGATTCCAGCGTTCGGTAGAGTTCGATTTTCTCGAACGATGCCTTTGGCTGAGCGACAGCAGATTCGAGCAGTCCTTTATCTCGAATGCCGGCACTGCCACCTGTTTCTCGGATCACACATTCATTCCCCGCACATTCTTTTCCATCACGCCGTTCCACCGGAAGAGGCTGTCACCGGACGTGGGGCAAATGTCGTTACACAGCCGCCGCTGCTTCAGCCCTCGCGTTGTCGGCATCGGCGTCCGGATGGCGTTCACGAATGGAAGCGTAACCGTTGTTGTGAAGTTCCTGAGCCAATGATGCATCGCCGGTTTCAACAATGCGACCACCCAGCATGACGTGGGTGAATTTGGGTGGATTGTATTCCAGGAGTCGTTCGTGGTGGGTGATGATCAACACGCCCATCTGAGGGCCGCTGAGCTTTGCGAGGCCTTCGCTGACCACTCGCACGGCATCGCTGTCCAGACCGCTGTCCGTTTCGTCCAGAATGGCGAACCTGGGCTGCAGCATCGCCATCTGCAGAATCTCCATCCGCTTCTTTTCGCCGCCGGAAAATCCGTCGTTCAGGTATCGTCGAGCGAACTCAACGTCCATCCCCAGTTCTTCCATCTTCGACTTGATTTCCTTGCGAAATTCCCGCATGCCAATCAGGCCTTCGCCTTCTTTGCGATCGGGATTGCGGATGTTACTGACCGCGTGACGGATGAAGTCGGCAACTTTTACTCCGGGAATGACGACCGGATACTGAAAGGCCAGGAACATGCCCAGACGAGCTCGTTCGTCAGCCGCGAATTCAGTGATGTTGACTCCGTCGACTTCAATGCTGCCGTCGGTGATCTCGTAGTTTGGATGTCCGGCCAGAGCGTAGGCCAGCGTGCTTTTGCCAGAGCCGTTGGGACCCATCAAAGCGTGAACTTCGCCCTGACGAATTTCCATATCCACGCCCTTAAGAATGGGCGTGCCCGCAACGGAAACATGAAGATTGCTGATGCGCAATGTGGATGTCATTGATATGCACTTCCTGTGGGCGCCACGGCAAGACCGCAGCACCTTTGACGAATCGAAATAGGAGTTCAGTCAGTTTTTAAGGGATCAGCAAGGCTGAACCCCGGTGTGACACGAAACTGAGGAGTGGCATTCCTCGCTGATTTCGCACCATCGTGTTCAGGAAACTCAGACGTTTAGTGCCGAGTAACCCGAGTGGTGTGGCACTGGCAATGTTTGCTCAGCGCGAGTGATCTTTCTTGCCTTGATCTTATCCTGAATCCGCATCAGGCCTTCGAGCAACGCTTCTGGACGAGGCGGGCATCCCGGAACATAAACATCAACCGGAACGACCAGGTCAACGCCCTTGACGACGTGATAACCGTGCTTGAAATAGGGGCCACCACCGACGGTGCAGGCTCCCATGGCAATCACATACTTGGGATCCGGCATCTGTTCGTAGAGACGACGCACCCGGCTGGCCATCTTGAATGTCACCGTACCGGCGACAATCATCAGATCGGCCTGTCTTGGCGTTGCCCGGAAGGCACCTGCCCCAAAACGGTCAATGTCATATTTGCTGGCACCCGCCGCCATCATTTCGATAGCGCAACATGCCAGGCCAAATGTCATCGGCCAGATACTTGACTGTTGACCCCAGTTCAGGGCTTGTTCAACAGTTGTCGTGATCACGTTCTCCTCGAACCGACCTTCAATCCATGTCATGTCGCTCGAACCTTTTCAAAACCCAATGAGAAATACATCGATTGCACTGACTGAACCCCATCCAGATGCCACCTGTGCGGGAAGTGCAGTCACGGAATCTACCAGCCTCAGTATTCGATGCAATCGACGATGTCTGTTTCCCTGAAATGACTTGAATTTCTGCGATTTATCCCGAGGCGGGTTCTTCACTTTTCACGTGAAACTCGCAGCAACTATGCCCGTCTCGACAACGATTTCCAAACTCGACAGGAGACCCAAGGACCTGCTCCAGAACCTGACGTTCGACCTGACAGATCGTCTCGTCAATCTCTGCAAGCATCGGAAACGGACAAAAGGTTTCCCGCAGGATATGAAGACCGCCAGATCGCTCGGCCTCGACACTGAATCCACTGGCCTTCAACTCCGACGCCAGACGCCGAACCCGGTCATCGACGTTAGATTCCTCTTTCCCACTCTGCTGATATCGCTTCGCAAACGCATCCTGAACCTGACTGATCAGCCGACTTCGCAGCTCGCTGTCTTCAACACCAATAATGGTTTTCCACAGGACGATCGCAAGTTCCCGATAGTTTTCACCGAGGGCATGCAATCCTTCCGGACTTAGGTGATAGCAGTGGCGTGGTCGCCCACGCGTCTGACTTTGCAAGTCCGAAAACAAAAGCCCGGCGGATTCAAGACGCGCCAGCCGTTGCCGAATTGCCGTCCGCGTCACTCCCAGCAGATCGCAAAGTTCCGGAATATCCGCACCGGAACACCGGTGGATAAATTCGAGAATTTCGCGGTCGCGAGGATCGATGGAGAACTGCATTGGATATTTCGCAACGAACAGATTCGGTTCCTGAATGCCAGCAGATATCGACTACTAACGTCAGGATGATACTCATTTCGATCAATTTGGCAATTTAATGTGCCAAAAATGACAGAGATGAGATCATGTCTCAGAGAGTTCCGAAGAGGGCCGATTCGAAGTCGCACTTGCGCGAATCAGGCCAGCGGCGCAGAGTGATCGCCTGAGCAGCACAGGGAAAGCGGACTGGCCCCCACCAAACGTGTCGGCCGGACGCCATCCATTCGCCGATGCACCCGAATCCGGATGCCGTTCCTGAATCCTTCCAAGTCAACGCCGCAATTTCTTAATCGCGTCTTTGACTGCGGACACCAGTCGTTCCACATCGTCCAGGGTATTGTACGCTGCGAGACTTGCACGCGTGGTCGCCGTGACTCCCAGATGATCGTGCAGAGGCATCGTGCAATGGTGGCCATGGCGTGTGAATACAGCATGCTGGTCCAGGATTGCCGCCAGATCTTCCGGGTGGACGCCCTCGATACGAAAGGAAATGATTCCTCCCCGTTCTCTGAGCGGAGGACCAAAAATAGTCAGGCCATCCACCTGCAGCAGTTTCTCCCATGCAGATGCCAGAAGCACTTGTTCATGTTTGTGGATTTGGTTGAGTCCAACGTCCTGAACCCAGCGGATGGCTTCTCCCAAAGCAATCGCCTGAACGATTGGCAATGTTCCGGGCTCAAATCTTGCCGGAGGCTCCGCCCATTCAGAACGATCGCGGAAGACACGACTGATCATGTGCCCGCCGAAAAGGACAGGATCTGTTTCTTCCAGAGCCTCACGGCTGCCATAGAGAACCCCGACCCCGGTTGGTCCGTACAACTTATGTCCACTGAACACCAGAAAATCGACTGGGGCCGACTGAACGTCGGTGGGCAGATGCGGAACGCTTTGTGCCGCGTCGACAACAATTCTTGCCCCGACCGCGTGTGCCTTTTCGGTCAGGACACCAATGGGGTTCACCGTACCCAGCATGTTTGACATACCGCAGACAGCAACAATTTTTGTGCGTGGCGTCAGGACGCTGTCGAGTTGTGTCAGGTCGAACTGTCCATCATCGGTGAGCGGGATGAATCGAAGGGTTGCACCTGTCTGAAGTGCCAGTTGTTGCCATGGAACGAAGTTCGCATGGTGTTCCATGAGAGAGATCAGAATCTCATCCCCGGCTTTGACATGTCGACGCCCCCATCCAAAGGCAATCATGTTCAGCGCAATCGTCGTGCCTGCAGTAAAGGCAACTTGCTGGCTGGACGGAGCATTCAGGAATGATGCAATTCGACTTCGTGAAGCCTCCAGTTCATCATCGATCCGCGCGCCGAATGCGTAACGACCACGATACGCATTCGCGAAGTATTGCTCCTCAACTTCACGTTCCTTCTCAATCACACAGACTGGCTTCTGCGCAGAAGCTCCGCTGTCCAGATAGGCAGACGTGAGGCCACCGGGGAGAGGGCGCATCAGGACAGGAAACTGGGATCGAATCTCTTCGACGTCGAATGGTGTGTGATTTTCAACCGGGGAACCTGGATCGCCGGCGCGGATGACAACCTCCGCCGATTTCCCCCTGGCCGCGGTTTCAGTTGAGGATGCCTTTTGTGTTCCACCGGCTCGACTTGCTGCAAACGACAACACTCTTTCAACCATTCCACGCAATCCGTTGCGTCGTTGTGGAGAGATATGCTGTTGGATATTCAGGCGTTTGAATACGTCCTGAATATCAAAATCCAGGATTTGTTGCGCTGTCTTGCCGGAATAGGCAGCCAGAAGAATGGTGATGAGTCCTCTTACGATCTGAGAATCGCTGTCCGCGCGAATGGTTAACGGTGCGTCAACTGCATCGCTATCGCTGGTCGCAACCATCCAAACCTGACTCTGGCATCCATGGACCCGATTCTCTTCGGTCTTTGCTTCGTCCGGAAACTCAGCCAGGTCGAAACCAATTTCCAGAAGATACTGCGACTGATCCATTGGATCGAGGTCAGCAAATTCCTCGAAGATTTCGTTCAGTGTGATGCTCACAGTATCTCCAGGACTGGCCCCGAAGGAGATCGAACCAGCTCTTTGACGACCTGCATGGCAACGTTCTGACAAACCTGAAGCAGGTCCTGGCGAGAAGGGTTTTCTTCTGTCAAAAGCTGCATCATTGCGCCACGGTCGCAGTATTCACGAATGCATCCGTTCATCGGGACTTCACCAAGGAACGGGACTTTCAGCTCATCAGCAACCTTCTTCGCCCCACCTCGGCCAAACACTTCGCCCGACATATTCTCAACGAACCCCAATACAGGGACATTGACTTTTTGATACATGTCCACAGCTTTGATGGCGTCCAGAAGAGCGACCTGCTGCGGCGTGCAGACGATCACCGCGCCGGCAAGACCAACCTGTTGAGACAATGTCAGCGAGACGTCTCCGGTGCCGGGAGGCAGATCGATAATCAGATAGTCCAGTTCTCCCCAGAGGGTATCTTTCAGGAACTGCGTCAACGCTTTGTGAAGCATTGGACCACGCCAGACCACGGACTGGCCCTGTTCGATGAAGAAACCCATCGACATCAGCTTGAGCCCATTCACGTCAATTGGCTCCATCCGAACCGCCTTGTTGCCGTGCTCGTCCATTAATTCCGTAGCGGCTGGGCGACCGGAAGCTCCAAGCATATGTGGAATACTCGGACCGTAGACATCGGCGTCCATCAGGCCCACGCGGCAGCCCATGGCATGAAGTCCGCAGGCCAGAGCCGCCGCAACAGTACTCTTGCCAACTCCACCCTTACCGCTGCCGACCGCAATAATGTTGTGGATCTTCAATCCGACGCGGCCGCCAGCATCTTTGCCACGAACCGAAGACGATACGGAAACTTCGAGTGACTGACCTTCGTCGAGCAGGGGTGTGACAGACTGGGAGACCAGCGTCTTCAGTTGCTCTGCCGCAGGATACGCAGGCGTCGGCAGGGTGATCGCTACTGAGACTTTCTCGGGTGTCGCAGCAACATCACCGATGAAACGCAACTCTGCCAGCGATCGCTCAAGCAGAGGATCGATGATTTGTGAGACGACGCTTCGAACCTGTTCACTTCTGGCCATGGAATGCGATGCTTTACTCTTGAAATGGGCCATTATCCAGTGTCGCAACCGGACAGACGTCAATGACTGTTCGATAAAAGACGGGCAGAACCTTCTGCTCCGACATCCTAGGCGGATGCCACGCGTTATCAACGATCGGCGCGATTCGTCTTCTGGAATTTCTAAGGACCGGGGGTCGCGCGATGCCAATCTGTCAGTTGTTGAAACTGATCGGCCACCTGAAACAGCAATGGATCTCGACGTGTGGCTGTCATCAACTGAAGGCCAACGGGCAGCCTTTGTGATGTCAGGCCACAGGGGATAGAAATCCCCGGAATTCCGGCAAGATTCGCGCTGATGGTGTAGATGTCGCTCAGATACATTGCCAGTGGATCGTCGTGATTCGTGCCCAGTTCGAAGGCTGCAGTCGGAGCCACTGGCGATGCAATGACATCGACTTCGGCGAAAGCCCGCATGAAGTCTTCACTGATGCGTCGGCGGACCTTCAGCGCTTTCAAATAGTAAGCGTCGTAATAACCCGCGGACAGAGCGAATGTCCCCAGCATGATTCGCCGTTTGACTTCGGCTCCAAAGGATTCCCCGCGACTCTGGCAATACAGGTCGATCATGTCGGCTGACTTTTCAGCCCGGTGTCCGTAATGAATTCCGTCATACCGAGCCAGATTACTTGATGCCTCACTGCACGCAATCAGGTAGTAGGCTGCAATCGAATACTTCGAATGGGGCAGGCTGACGTTGTGAACAGTCGCCCCTGACTGCTTTAGCGACTCGATGGCGGACTGCACACGATCTCGAACCTCGGCCGACAGTCCATCGCCAAAATGCTCATCGACCACACCGATTCTTAACCCCGTGAGAAGGCCTGATTTCCGGCGACAATCTTCGATATGCTGAACGGCCGTGTTTGCTGGAAACTCGGAATCATTCAGGGAGGTGGCATCCCGCGGATCGTGCCTGGCAATTACGTCGTACAGAATCGCGGCGCCGTAGGCATCTCTCGCGAGCGGGCCAATCTGATCCAGTGAACTGGCGTAGGCCACCAACCCATATCTTGACACCCTGCCGTAAGTCGGCTTCATGCCGACAACACCACAGAACCCGGCGGGCTGGCGAATCGATCCGCCCGTGTCCGAACCCAGAGCCAGTGGAACCATTCCCGCGGCAACGGCGACAGCAGAACCGCCGCTCGAACCACCAGCCGTATGATTTGTTTTCCACGGATTCCTGGCTGAACCGGCGTACGATGTCTCGGTGGTTGACCCCATCGCAAACTCGTCCATATTCAGCTTACCGACGATCACGCCGTCGGCCGCGAAAATCCGTTCGGTGACGTTCGCATCATAGGGCGGGACAAAGTTCTGCAGCATTCGGCTACCGCAGGTCGTTGGTCTGCCTTTCGTACAAATGTTGTCCTTCAGGGCAATGGGAAGCCCCTGCAACGACCCGACAGGCTGGCCCGCCATCCTTCGCTGATCGATTTCATCCGCTTGCTGCAGCGCTTCGGCTGCCTGTACAGAAAGAAATGCATTCAGAGTAGGATTCTGCCGCTCAATCTGTTCAAGACACTGCTCCGTCAACTGACGAGAGGTTAGCTGTCCCGACTGAAGAGCATCAATCAGCTGCAATGTGCTTCGAGAGTTATTGGTCATCGATATCTATTTCTTTTCTTCAAGGATGCGCGGAACCATGAAGAATTGACCGTCTGTCTGCGGCGAATTCGAAAGGGCGAGTTCACGGGGCAGCGAAGGTTTCTGAACGTCGTCGCGATAGACATTCTGTAACTCAACGGCATGAGGCATCGGGGCGACACCTTCGATATCAACTTCATCCAGCAATCGAACGTAATCCAGAACTGCCGTCAATTGTTTGCCGAATTCTTCAGCTTCCTGATCGGACAGTTTCAGCCTGGCAAGCGATGCCACTTTTTGTACTTCTGATCGATCCATGTCGAATCCACTCCAGCCAAACTACAGCCTTGTATTGCGTGACCATCAGCCTTTTAACGCGTTCAGAATCTTCTGGCAGGCGTCAGACTTATTGAGCGCGTAGAAGTGAATTCCGGGAACACCCTCCGCTCGAAGTTGTTCACACTGCTTCACGGCGTGTTCGACTCCAATCTCAAACTGAGCTGCGCTATCGTCTTTGACGGCTTCCAGACGCTGCGCGAGTGCATCGGGGAAAATCGTGCCACACATCGACGTAATGCGTTTGATCCTTGCAAAGTCTGTGATCGGCATGATTCCCGGGACGATTGGTAGAGTCATGCCCAACTGGCCGCAGGCGTCGCGAAACCGGTAAAAGCTGTCATTGACAAAGAACAGCTGCGTGAAAATTGCGTCGGCGCCGGCATCAACTTTGCGTTTCAGATTCAGCAGGTCTGTTTCCATTGATGGAGCTTCAATATGCTTTTCGGGGTATCCGGCGACTCCAATGCCGAATTCCGGATGAGCGGAACGAATCAGTTCGACCAGCTCATTCGCATTTGCCAGCCCGCCATCCGCTGGCTTGAAGTTCTTTTGACCTTCAGGAGGATCCCCTCGCAAAGCCATAATATTATGAACACCTGCTGACTTCGCTTCTTCCAGCCAGGAAAGCAGTTCCTCACGCGTGGAGCCGACGCACGTGAAGTGGGCCATCGCCGTGCTTTTCAGTTCGTTCTGTATATGCTGGCACCAGTAGACAGTTCGATCTCGCGTTGAACCACCTGCTCCATATGTGCAGGAAACGAATGCGGGGTGATAAGCCATTAAAGTCTGAAGATGTCGCTTAAGAGCGACGTCACCATCAGACGTCTTCGGAGGAAAGATCTCAATCGAGACCACAAACTCATCGTTCGCAAACATTTCGGAGAGTTGCATTCGAACCTTAACCTGCTGATATCAATTTCGGGGCACATTGCGTCGTCACCACGGGCGGCGCAGAACGTTGGGGTGGCTGATGCTTGTCGAGCACCGAGGCTACATTTCCTGCCCTGTCAGGCGGGCCACTTCGTTGACGTCTTTGTCACCACGGCCACTCAGACACACCACGATGATGTCGTCTTTGCTGCGGTTGGCGGCTGCTTTCATCGCGTAGGCAATCGCGTGCGATGTTTCGATTGCCGGAAGGATACCCTCGGATCGCGCCATCGTTGTGAAGGCAGCCAACGCTTCATCGTCCCGAATATCGACGTAATTCACTCGTCCCGTATCCTTCCAGTAACTGTGCTCCGGTCCGACACCGGGGTAGTCGAGTCCGGCAGAGATCGAATGAACGTCGGATGTCTGACCGTCGTCATTCTGCAGCACATAGCTGTAGCTGCCATGCAGAATGCCAGGTTTTCCGTGGCTGAGCGTACTGGCGTGATCACCCGGATTCGGGCCGCGGCCGCCAGCCTCAACCCCGGTTAGCGCGACACTGTCATCGTCAACAAATGGGTAAAACATCCCGGCGGAATTCGAACCACCACCCACGCACGCGATCACTTCGTCCGGCAATCGTCCTGTCTTCTGAAGGCACTGTTCGCGGGCTTCCCGACCAATGACAGCCTGAAAATCCCGCACCATCATCGGAAACGGGTGCGGTCCCACCACACTTCCAATGATGTAATGAGTGTCACGAACTGAAGCCATCCAGTCACGCATGGCTTCATTGATTGCGTCGCGTAAAGTTCGTGAACCGGTCGTCACCGGGCGAACCTCGGCCCCCATCGTCCTCATGTTAAAAACATTCAGCTTCTGACGACGGACATCCTCTTCCCCCATGTAAACAACGCAGGGAAGACCAAATCGGGCACACGCGGTCGCAGTCGCAACGCCGTGCTGTCCGGCGCCAGTTTCCGCAATGACTCGCGTTTTTCCCATGCGTTTGGTCAGCAGCACCTGCCCGATCGTGTTGTTGATCTTGTGTGCACCCGTCAGATTCAGGTCTTCGCGTTTAAAGTAAATCTTCGCACCGCCGCATTTTTCGGTGAGCCGTTCGGCGAAATACAGAGGATTGGGGCGGCCCACATAGTTCTGGAGAAGATCGTTCAGCTGATGCTGAAACTCCGGATCATTGCGAGCTGCCTCGTATGCCGCGGTCAATTCATCCAGCGCGTACATCAGCGTTTCGGGAACGAAACGACGACCAAATTCACCGAACCGACCACGAACATCCGGTACAGCGCTGAGAGGTGTCGATGAGGGCACGGAACTAACCGACATAGGAATGCATCCAGTTCAATTGATCTACCAAATAAAGCCGAACAACCAGTACGCCGCATTGAATCGAAGTCTGTAGCGACGCTATTCCGACAGGAGAATTGAAGCAGAATTCGCGACAAATCCGAGTGTTCCAGAATCTCTGTGCGGCAATTTCGCAACTTTCGATCATCGTTACCGCCAAAACCGAAGCAGTTTAAAGAGATAAATTCCAGCTTTTTAACGCAAACCAGCTAACGCAAACCAGGGGGCCTTTACTCCAGGACCTCCCCGCAAATCGTACCAGACGCATCCGTTCCCCAACGTTTGGACGTCCACTGGCTTCCGATTTCAATTTCGCAACGCTTCTCGGCTGGCTCCATCCAGGACCATTGGTTTCCACCTGATTGCCACACGGCTACTTCCCGGACGCCGTCCACCCAGTGGATATTGGATTGGTCACATCTGTCCCGGACAGACGTCATTTTCTGTTTTCATCAACGGTGATTAAACCTGCCGGCAGATTCTGCCGGAATTTCACTGCGTCATGGTCCCGATTGGTTCCCATCCCGCTTCCCAGTCAGCGAAACACTCGAAAGAGTCGCTGACAAATCGGGTTGTGCCGATATTGTGGAGGTATGGCAGGATACCGGGAACATGTCACAGTCAGTGGTCTTCTGGGGATTGCGTATTCCCTGGCCGCTGTTTTCCTTTTTGGCTACACGGCAGTGCAGGCGACGATTGCTGCTGCGCTGACGTGGATCGCCGGGATGTTGCCCGATTTGGACTCAGAAAGTGGCCGGCCGGTTAAGGAACTCACCGGTGTGACCGCTGCGCTGGCACCGCTGCTCCTTCTTCAGAATGTTCACGCTCTTGGTGTCAGCGACGATCGATGCATGCTGTTCGCCCTGTTGTCCTACGCGTTCGCAAAGTACGGAGGCGCCTTTCTGCTTGGCAAACTGACGGTGCATCGAGGGATGTTTCACAGCATACCGGCCCTGATTATCGCCGCGGAACTCACGTTTGTGGCTTATCACAGCGATGACGTACGTGTCCGACTTCTGATGGGGATTGGCGTCGGAATTGGCTTCTTGTCACACCTTGTGCTGGATGAAATGTATAGCGTCCAGTGGGATGGCTCACGGGTTCGCCTCAAGAAGTCAGCCGGAACTGCGATGAAATTCTTCGGCGACGAAGCGATTCCAAACGGTGTTGCCCTGGGGATGTTGCTGCTGCTTTCCTATGTTTCGCTTGTCCAGGCTGGAATCGTCAGGGAGCCCGGCACGGAGCCCGCTCCGGATGTCATCCAGGTGACCACGGAACTCGATGATGCCCCGCCATTCCGCATCGCAGGCGAACCAGAGGACACTCAGTTAAGATAGCAGACCGGGCGCAGTATGCCTCATCACTTGCGGATGAGCGGCATTCCAGTGAAGAAAGCATCGGATGAATGTCTTCCTGCGTCGCGACCACTAGTCGAACCATTCGTCCTCGGGATTAAACTCCGGCAGCACGATGATCAGCACCTTCATGCGACCAAGTGCGCGGTGCCTTACACCAGGCGGAATGACGATGCATTGCCCCTGGCGCACCGGAATGATCTCGCCATCCAGTTCCATTTGAGCGTCCGGGAGGCACTCCAGGAAGAAGTAAGTCTCCGTCAAAGTCTTATGATAGTGCAGCCTGGCGTTTTCGCTGATCTCTGTGACGTGGACGGTTCCGGGAAACTCAGGCACGCCATGGAATGCTCGCCGAGCGGTGCCGCATGGACACGGGACTCCCGAAATTGATGAGAAATCCGCAATGCGCCATCGGCGATTCTCGTCCATATTCTTCTCCATGTCCGGATTTCCCATCCTGCGATTCTGATTGCTCCTCCTGACCTTCTCGGCCTCGATCTTTCACGCGAGCGAAGCGACGCGCAAAGAATCTCGAAACGCCTGTCTCAGCGGATGCCAGGGAGATCAGAATGAGTCCGAAGACTTACCTGCGATATCAGGCATTGGGACAAGATCATTGGGCTGAAAACGCAGGTAGCCGGCGAGCGACCCATCCGGATTCAGCACGGGAAAAGCATTTCTATTTGCCTGCTGTGGATTCGCGACTGGCATCGCCTGCGGAGCGTTGACGACGGGCTGAGCACTGTATTGAGGCGTCAAAGACGAAACATGAGCGTATCCGTCTGAACCGATATTCGCCACAGGCAGGTTACTAACAATCGAAATGACAGCCAGAGCAAGGGAGCAAACGCACAAGGCGGCCACACGAGTATTGAATTGTTTTCGAACGACAAATTGCGGTTTTCGCTGTGGAAGACGATCAGAAATCCGACTCCACACAGAACCTGACCTTGAAGAAGAAGCAGCAGACCGGATTGAATCCGCCCCCTGAACTGTCACTGATCGATATTCAGTCGTTCCGGGATCAAAATCTCTCAAGACATGCAAGGCAGACATCGCCTGCAACATTCCCGAGTTGTACGCCCTGCATTCGCTGCATTTCTCCATGTGTCCAGCCAGCGCATGCTCTTCGTCGTGAGGAAGATCACCGCCAGCATCCAAATGAATCAAGTGTCGAGCATCAGCGCAAATCATGTCATTTTCCCTGACTACAAATTCGTCTCTGTGAAACCTCGTCATGCATCACTACGAAAGCTGTTCTTCCTCGATGCTCCGTTCGCGACGTTCCCAGGCTTCCTTGAACATCTTTCTGGCTTCAGCCAGTCGCCAGCGAACAGTGGCCTCACTCCGATCGGTGATCGCAGCAACTTCCGATGTGCAAAACCCTTCGAGATCACGAAGAACCAGGACCGTCCGATAGGTTTCCGGAAGTTGCTCCATGACGAGATGCACCTCCTGAGCCAGGTCCCGATCCGTTCGCGGATCGGCAGCAGCCGGATCCGGAGCGCCATCCTCGCCTACCTCCGAAAACATGGTCCACCGACCACGACGTTTCACTTTTCGAAGATGGTCGTACGTCAGATTCACGGCCAGGCGGAACAGCCACGGACCGAATCGACGAGACGGGTCAAATTGTTCCAGTCTTTCCCAGGCACGTAGAAACGACTCCTGCTGGAGATCGGCTGCAAGTTCCTGATCCGGGACAAAACGACGAATCACCTTCAAAACGCGACGTTCGTAACGATGAACCAGTGCTCCGAATGCTTCGTGATCACCACTCCTCGCCTGATTGACAAGACGTGCCTCACTCGCCGACGGCAGGTTTTCTGCGCCTTCAGGTTCAGCCATCTCATCCGGGGATGTTTCCCCACCCGGCTCGGACATCTTCAGCATCTCGGTGCCTTTCTGAGTTGGTTTACGCAGAAGGGCACATCAGTGTTGGAACGAACTTGTCAGTCAGTGGGCAAAATCTGTGGTCATTCGTCGGGTTTTCAGGACATCAGGGCCTGAATCTCGACGGCAGTGAACTTCTTTTCCATTCGAGCCCCCAGTTGCGATACAATTCTGGCGGCTGCGTGAGACGCCAGATGTCCGGACTGTTTCCAGGAAAACCCATTGGTAATCCCATAGAGCAGAGCGCCGGCGTACATATCTCCCGCACCTGTCGTGTCGATGGCCTTTGTGCTGACCCCTTCAATAGCGATCGCCTCACCGTCATGCATCAGGATCGACCCGTTAGCTCCGAGTGTCATTGCAACGTTTTCTGCGTGGCGATGCAGCTCCGCAGCACAGTCAATCGGATCCGTTTTACGCGTCAGGCTACGGGCCTCTTCCTCATTGCAGAAAAACAGGTCGACAGGGCCTTCAACCAGAGACCAGATCTCGTCGCGAACTAAATTACAGAGAAACGGATCGGATGCGGTGAAAGCCACTTTGCACCCATGCTTCTTCGCAAGGTTAATTGCCTTGTAAGCCGCCGCCTTCGTCGACTCTCCGGTTAGCAGGTAGCCCTCAACATAAACATACCTGGCCTGCCGAATCTGATCTTCATCGATATCCGATTCGGAAAGTGTGGCTGACACGCCCAGATTTGTCAGCATCGTGCGTTGCGCATCCTCTGAAATCAGAACCGCGCAGGTTCCTGTTTGACCACTCGCAGCCTGCGGAGCAGCGACCTGAACGCCAAGCTTTCGCATATCCTCCAGAAAAAACTCGCCCATGACGTCCGTACTGACTTTTCCGGCATACGCAGCCGTGCCTCCAAAATCAGCCACGCCGACAATCGTATTTGCTGCAGAACCACCTGCACAGCGATTCAGCGGTTTCCCCTGAAGCTGTTGAAGCACCCTGGCCTGTGAAGCGTCATCAACAAGCGTCATGATTCCCTTGTCGAAGCCCGTTGATAACAACCATGCGTCATCAACCTGCGCCTGCACATCCACCAGGGCGTTTCCAACACCAAATACGTCAATCGTCATCATCTGGTCCTGTCTCGGATCTCGTAAAAAATCAATGAGTTCCGAACGATACCAGATTCAAAACGGGCATGGACAGGGAAACCGCTGGTCCGTGTTCACTCAATCTCAAAACAGGTGTTGCCCCGGGGACTGAGGTGTGCTCGCGTCATTCAATCGTCAACTGAATGCCAACGGAAGCACTAATTTTCGCACCACCTTCTGATTGAGCGTGGAGAGAGAGGTTTGGTATTTCTCCCACGGCTGCGTTGTCCGGCGTTGTGATTGACAGCTCAAACGCTGTGTCCGTGCTGCTCAGGTTTGCAGAACTGGCGGAATACCCTTTTGGCAGACCCACAATCTGAAGCTGAGTTGCCGCCTGGAACTGGGGATGTCGAACGATCCTGCCACGAAGAGTAACGCTGGAATTCTTTGTTGCTTTCAAAACGGTCGTGTCGGGTTGCACAACAACGGCGTCATCCACAGCAAACCGTACAGGAGCCGTCCATGCCACATTTTCGCCGGAAGCCTGCAGCGGCTGGTCAACAAAGGACGCACTGATGACTGCGTTGATGAAGGCATCGGCGACCTCCGAAGGTACGCCGATCCGGAGCAAATGCACGTCCTGCGATGAGGGGCCAAACTGAAACTCGGAAACAGACACCCGTGGTATCGGGGCGGACTTCGGGTCTGCCGGATTACTCAGGCGAACTGATTCCGTTGTCTGCATTTCAAAACGAACAAAGGCAGGCATAGGGCCAAATGGCAGCAGTTTCACTGGCAAAACAGAAGGAATTCCCCTTAACAGGATCGGTGGTACACCATCCACAAGCAATGTGGCGGCTAACTCAGGAGAGGCTGTTGTTGGAAGCTCAAACACAGGTTGTGTCAGTTGACTTTGACCAGGCAATCCGGATGCTGGTCGAAGGATGGCAGATACCTGTGGACCGGGCCCCTCGGAATACCCTGTGATTGACAGTCCCTCAGAAAGGCCGTTCCCGTTCGGATCGTTGACCCGGCGCGTCAGCGTGACGAACAATGTCTGATTTGTTTCACTGGCTGGCAGGATCTCGGGCACAATCGAAACTCCATCCATGCCGCTTGGGGCCAGACGGATCGGGCCGGTGTATCTGAACGAAGGTGACTGCCGAACGACCTGAACCTGAACCGGGACCGAACCGTTCGCAGGCAGCCGAAGCGATTGAGCATCTGTGAGTAACTCAAATCCGGGACGATCCTTTCGGCAAACCATACACCTGTAAACAGCACCTGGGTTTCCGCGCTCGGTGAAGTCCGTGATACGAACGGTAAGCTGAGTGACATCCTTAGGCACAGTGTAGTCAAGCGAAGGATCGATCGTACCGGTCGCGCCATCAGAAAACGCGACGCGTTGTTCGCCCTGATAAATCGCAAGCGAGGGCCTGAGCGATGAGTTAATTTCTCTTGCGCGAACCTCGAAACGCAGAGCCTGCCCGCTCGTCACTGTCAACATGAACGTATCAACCTCGCCGGGGTTGGCGATTCGCCCATTCACAAAGAGCGGCTCAAAGGGAGCCTTTGTCATGGTCGCATCGATCGGTTTCTCGTCGAATGTTCCTTCTATGGGTTCAGATACTTCCTGACTTTCTGCCGTGATCAACGCTGGAAGTGGGGTCAGCGGGGAAGAGCCATCGACACGAAAACCGTTGCTCCCGGAGACAATACTGTACTCGCCGCCCACACCATTTTCGCCGACACTTCGTAAACCTGCCCCCTGTCCAACGGCAGGAGGATAAACACCGGATGTATCCTGAAGGTCACCAAGTATCAGCCGAAATACGCTGTTGCCGGGCGCACGGAACTGAAGATCATGCACCTCAACGAAGTAGATCCCGTCGTCGGGAAGTTCAGCAACGGCCCTCGTATCTCCGACCAGTTGTGGCTTCTGCCACTGGACGGCCAGCGGAGTTCCGTTGGCCGTCTTGATCTCAACGACCGGATCCAGCCGCGAACCAAGCCGCCTGGCTTCCACTTCCGCGACGATGCGCTGGCCAGCTTTTCCTGAAAGATAAACCTGCTTTTGTTCAGTGCCGGAGATCATTCCCGACACGGCAAGTGGCAGGGTTTCCGCAGGTTTTTCGGCAGAGAATGAGTCCACCGGGAATTCGGGGAGCCTGTCAATCGAAATCACAACAGGGGAGCTCACGCCATGCTCCGTCACAATTCTTGCGGAGTATCGACCAGGCAACGTTGTGTCAGGAATGTCGATATCAAATGTCTGTGAGTTGGCCTTACCACCTTCCACGCAAGTGACCTGCCAGTCGCGTTGAGCAAACTGCAACATGCCGTTCAATAAATTGCGGCCCTCCAGCGTCAGACGATTCTTCTGACCTATGGTCAGGCCGTATTGAGATGCTCGGGTGATTACTGGTGCCGGCACGACCGCCGCCGATCCTCCCGATTGCTCTTTCAGGATAGGACCAGCTTCCGCGCCGGCAGACTCCCGGAACAGACCGGCTGCCTGAGCATCGTCCAGCGCGACGGGAAAAACGCGGATTTGATCGCAAATGACTTTTGCGTATTCACCGCCAACAAAGCTTGCGCCAACAGTCAATGGTGTATCGCTTCGGCAGTTGGACAACTGAACATCCTGAAGCCACGCCGATGTTCCTTCAACGAATCCAGCGGTGACCCGCACGGGTGTTGCTGGCTTTCCATTGACGTACAAACGAATGACGACGTCGTCTTTTTCCGAGTCACTATCGGCTCCCGGGGCATCCTGTGTCGCGAATGTGGCGGAAAGGTGGACGCGTCGTCGAAATCCAAGGACATCCCTGAATGGGAACACGGCCACCTTGAATCCGGTTCCGTCATTCACGTACACCTGAAACGCGTCATTGCCTGGGTGAAAATTGATTCCGTAATTCGTCTTGTTCTTTCCGTCCGGCTGACGTTTGGCGATTAACCCATGCATTGTTTGATCTGAAAGTGGATGCAGACTGGCGAAAAAACCGCTGATCGTTGCCTGTTCTGCCAAATCCAGATCGACGCTGCTGGAAATCGTAGCGACCTGCTGAAGGGCGTCGTCGATCAAAACGGCCGAGCCCTGAAGTCCACCTGTAAATAAGCCGGGCAGGACGGTTATGCCCTGTGGAAATACAATCTGATCTTTCGACGTACCCGACACGGCAGAATCCTGACCGGCCGCTCCTTTTTCTGGTTTCGCGTCGTCCAGATTGACCTCAACGGTTGCCAATGCCGCGACGTCGTCCGCGAATGCGTCCGTTGAGCCGAGGGGTCCTGCAATTGCAATAATCGACAGAAAGAGGGCGATCAATCGGAGAAACGGCACCTGCATGGGCTCAGTTTCCAGTTGGATGTGGAGGGAGGCGGGGAAGGCACGACTGAGATTTCAGTATCCACCATCGTGGCAAACTTCTACTCGTTCGGCAAGCAGTCGGGCGAAAACAGGTGACAAGGACCGATCAGGAGTGATCATTTGCCTTTAACGGTCGTAGGGGCTGTAAATCTCCTTGACGGTGCCAAATTCACCCTTTTAGCATGACTGGCGGGTTTTGGAGAGATGCGGCGACTTAAACGGTGCAGTAGACTGTGGCGAAAGCGGCAGGTTCGCTTCAGCCAAGTTCTCAGGGTTATCATTTGCCCGAACCTGGTTCCGAAGTCAGCCCCAACTCTCCGCCGATCAGTTCCTTTAGGACTTTGCGCCCAATTCATGTTCTTAGATCGACCTGTCCCTGACCCAACAGGGCTGTCGGAGTGACTTTGATGATCAACCTACGCCGACTCGTTGCATTCCTGAACATCGTAGGCCTCGGATTTGTGCTCGCACTGGGAGCCAAACTGGGGAAGCGTTCCAATGAGATTGCGGTGCAGTTGACGGCCGCGAAGTCGGCGTCGGAAAAGGCTGCCGAAGCTGCGAACAAGGCGCAGGTGGAACTGGCAACCGCAGAATCAGAACTCTCTCGCGTGAAACTCGGCTGGGGCTACGAATGGGTGATCCCGCCAGGCGGTCAGGTGGGGCAGGTACAAAAATCCGGGATCAATCTGGCTGTGACCGGTGTTGGTACCAACAATGGGCTTCAGGAAAGACGTGTGACCGAGAACGGTCAGGAACGCCTCATCCCGCCAACCGTGCACGTCTTTGTCCCGGACGGGCAGCAGGGATCACGCTACATTGGGGAATTCCGGGGTACCGCTGGCGGTCTCGGGCCAACAAGTGCAACGCTGGAGCCAACCTGGCCTGTCACTCAGCAGGAAGTGGCCAGCTGGGATTTCAGTCAGGGAGTCCGGCTTCGTTCGCAGGTTCCTCCGGGCGAGCGACTGGCAATTGAGGGACTGACTCAGGAGATCCAGCGGACTCTCCTGCTGGCCCGGTCAACGAATTCCAACATCCAGAACCAGAAATCCCTGCTCGACGGTGCGAAAAGCGATCTGGCCGCTCGCAAGGGTGAATTGACGGGCGATCCATCAAAGCCTGCGATTGCCGATCGGCCCGAACTGACAGTCGGGTTGGTCCAGGCCCTCGAAGACCTTGAAGAAGAACGCAATGCAACGATGCTGGCGGTTGATGAACTGCGTCGCCAGATCTATTCTGCCGAAAATGAGCGTGAGCGGCGTGTACAGGAACTGGCTGGTGCCGCTACGCAACTTCCCAAGCCTGAGTCACAGGTTTCTCAGAGCAATCAGTAATTGTTGCTCGCAGAACACTGGATGTGTCGGTGACGGATCACGATCGACAATCCTCAAAGGCTGGTGAAAGCGACGAGACTGTGCGCGATGCACAGTGGGATGCCATCGCTGTTTGCATCGAGTCGTTCCAGCAGGCCTGGGATGAAGGTCAGATCCCGGATGTTCGAGACTATATCGAACTCGTGCCGAATGATTATCAGTACCCGGCTCTCATAGAACTTGTGAAGCTGGATCTGGAGAATCGCTGGGCGGCCGGATTGCGACGTCTGGTGGAAGATTACGCCGATGATTTTCCGGAACTGACGGAGATTCCCGACGAACTGATTTTTGAGGAATATCACGTCCGCCGCAGCCATGGCGACAAAGTGACAGCGGATGAAATCTGCGAACGATTTCCGTCCCAACGCAGCCGGTTACTGTCTGTTCTCGCAGTGACGCCGTCTCTCGCAAAGTCTCTTCAGGATCGCCTGGAAGGCGGGGCCTGGAAGACAGTTTACCCGGGGCAACAGATCGGTGATTTTGAACTGCTGCTGGAACTTGGAGCTGGCGCCTTTGCAAAGGTGTTCTACGCTCGACAAAGATCGATGCAGCGTCTGGTGGCTTTAAAAGTATCTGCCGATCGTGGTGCAGAAGGAATGACGCTCGCTCAGCTGGATCACGAACACATCGTTCGCGTCTACGATCAGCTCAGAATGCCTGAAAAGGAACTCCGACTGCTCTACATGCAGTTCGTGGCCGGCGGGACGCTGCAGAACATCATTCAGAACATGCGACACTATTCCCGGGCAGAATGGAACGGGCGTCTGTTTCTCAGCATCATTGACCAGGTCGTTATGGATCGGGGAGGAACGTCGCCGGAAGCGTCCGACTTGCGTCATCAAATCGAAGAAATGTCGTGGTCCCATCTCGTCTGCTGGATTGGTGCAAGGCTTGCAAGCGCTCTTGAGTACGCACATCGGCAACGAGTCCTTCATCGTGATCTCAAGCCTGCCAATATCCTTTTGACTGCAGAGGGCTCTCCCAGACTGGCTGACTTTAATATCAGTTTCGGAGCGGGTCTTGAGGGAGTTTCGGTCACCGATCACTTTGGTGGCAGTCTGGCTTATATGCCACCGGAACAGTTGCGAGCCGTTGACCCGGGCACAAACGTCGATGCGACAGCAGTCAATGCCAGGTCGGATATTTACAGTCTCGGCGTTGTCTTGTGGGAACTGCTTACCGGGGAACGCCCTTTCATCGACCCGCAGGCAAAAAGCGGCACGATTGAGCAGTTGAAGGAGATGATTGAAACGCGGCAACGCGGCCCTCGACTTTTTCGGGGCCAAATACCGGGGCTGGAAGAGACACGTGGCTTATCGAGTGTTTTGAAGTTATGCCTGTCATTTGAACCCGAACAACGACCGGGCGATGCCCTCGAAGTTGAACGCGAGTTGCAGCTGTGCATGGATCCGGAAGCACAGGAGCTGTTGAGTTTTTCAAGTCGTGGCGTCGGCAAACTTGCGTGCCGGTTTCCGGTGCTGGTCGTAATTCTCGCGACTGTCATTCCGAATGGCGTGGGTGCTTTCTTCAACTTTCACTACAACCGGGATGAAATTATCGATCAGATTCCCGAATCGCTGGATGCATTTATGCGTCTGCAAACGGTGATCAATGCGGTGACTTTTCCACTGGGGATTTTCCTGGGCGTCCGTTTGATTCGTTCCGTCGTCCGAATTGTTGGGGGCGACAGAAGAGAACAACCCGATACAGATGCCCTCGTAATCCGACGCAGGGATTGTCTGAATCTGGGGCGTGTGGTGACGGCCTTGTCCCTGACATTGTGGCTTGTGGCTGCTCCAGTCTACCCGATTTGTCTGCATATCATGCGAGGACAGGTGCCCGTCTCAATTTACGGTCACTTCCTGACTTCTTTAGCAGTCTGCGGACTCATCGCTTCTGCCTACCCCTTTCTGTTCGTCTCTGTTATCGCCGTACGCTTCTACTATCCATCACTGATGCGATGGGATTCGTTTCAGCGCGATGACGTACGCAACCTGCACTTGCTTGGGCAGGCGTCATGGATGGCTCTCGCGCTCGCAGCGCTGGTGCCAATGATTGGCACGGCGCTGATGACGCTGTTTTCAGAAGGCCATCATGCCTCCACCCTGGCACTAACGGTTGGAGGTGCGACGGGGTTTGGCCTGGCGGTACCGCTTTTTCGACGACTGCATCGCGACATCGATATTCTGGTTCGAACAATCAATGCCGTGCGATGAGCCTGGCATCGGCAATCCGGCAGGATCACCGACGGCCAGATGACGCTGGAAGCTGCGGATCAAATCAGGTCGCCGAGTTGCACAACGCTTTTCAGACAACCCACGGTGTCCCTGCCGTGTTTGATGACGTCAGTACAAATTCGTTCGAAATCCGCAGCAACTGCAATTTGTGGCGTATCTGCGAACTGCTGCAACATCTCTTTGCCGACAACGATATGTTCGCGTCCTTTGTTGTCTTTCACAACAATTGAAAGCACCGAACCGGTCTCGACTTCGTATTCCACGACGGAAGGCTTTTGTTTGTTCCATTCCACTCGATAGATCTTGGAACCTCGACGGAAGCGAGGAATTCTTTTGCCCTTGGCCATGAGGGGACTTTCCTTTGGCAGATTTCTGCGACGCGTCTTAGCTGAAACTGCGTCTGTACTTGAATGCGAGGACTGTAAAACAACAGCGACTCGGTGTGGGTCAAGGTGTGGTGCCGTGGGAAATCGACGCTTCGGGCAGGAGAAGAAGGCATGGTGTAGAGAAGCGACGTATCTGAGGTCAGGTGAGTGATCTTGCCAGCTTATGATCAGTGTTTCAAGTGGGTTCGTGGGGCTCATTCACCAATTTCACCTGGAATGGGAACACGAACATGGATGGCCGAATAGGCGCACCATACCCTGCACGTTTTGGTGTGACTCCCCTTGCGTCATAGGTGTTCCATTGGCCCAGGGAAGGGAAAGCCAGGGTCGGCGGCGTATTTAAATGGAAGTGGGTCAACTTTTTGAATGATTCGATGTATCGTCCCCGGATGTACCATTCGAACTGTCTACCAGGCATTCGGGTAGAAAAGCCTTCCCCCAAAGGATCGAAATTCAGTGCGTGAGAATCGTGACAAAATTCTGAATCGTCTCCGACGAAAGCGAGAAAAAGGACTGCCAATCATCGGCGGCGGTGCCGGAACGGGCATCAGTGCGAAGTGCGAAGAAGCTGGCGGTATTGATCTCATCGTTATCTACAACTCGGGCCGCTATCGAATGGCGGGACGAGGATCGCTGTCGGGACTCATGCCGTACGGAAACGCCAATCAGATTGTTCGCGAAATGGCGTATGAAGTACTTACGGCAGTTCGTCACACACCCGTCCTTGCGGGGGTCTGCGGGACGGATCCTTTCATGATTCGGGATCACTTTCTGAAAGAACTTAGTGAACTGGGCTTCGCTGGAATTCAGAATTTTCCGACGGTGGGGCTGATTGATGGCGTCTTCAGGGCCAATCTGGAAGAAACCGGCATGGGCTTCGGTCTGGAAATCGAATTGATTGCTGCTGCCAGCCAGTTGAACATGCTGACTACCCCTTACGCGTTTAACGAATCGGAGGCCGAAGAACTGACGCGTGCAGGCGCGGACATCATCGTTGCTCACATGGGATTAACGACCAGCGGCACAATTGGTGCTTCGACCGCCCTGACGCTGGAGGAATCCGCGGAACGCGTGGCCGTGATAGCCAGCGCAGCTCGCAAAGTAAGGCCAGACGTACTTGTCCTTTGCCATGGCGGGCCGATAGCCATGCCAAAGGACGCGCAATTCATCATGGATCGAGTAAAATCAGTTGACGGCTTTTACGGAGCGAGTTCCATGGAAAGACTACCAACGGAGATCGCAATGACACAGCAAGTCCGTGATTTCGTCAACCTGCGCCGAACTTAGTGCTCCGGATGTGAATTTGTGGATGTTCCGGGAATGTCGTAAGAACAGTCAACACCGAGGCCGATGCCGCGGTTTCAAAGCAGGGGGCAATCCCCCGAGGATGGTGCGCGGTGGAATTCCTCGCAAAAGTTCATATCTCCTGTTTCCTTCTCAGCTATCTGGTTTCCCTGATTGGTGAAATCTCGCAGCTGTTCCGTGGACGCACGCGATGGATGCGTGTCACCGTTCTTTCTTTTACCGTGGCTGGTCTAATTGCCCACACCTCCTATCTGGTTGCACGAAGCCGGACTGCCGGGCTGCCTCCGCTGATGACCAGCGGTCAGGACTGGCTTCTTGTGCTTGCGTGGCTGGGAGTCGCGCTCTATCTGGTTTTGCTGACAACACATGACACTCTGAGCCACGGACTGTTCATGCTGCCGGCTGTGCTGCTTCTGGTGATCGTGGCGGTGTTTGTCAGCGATACTGCAACGTCACAGGTGCACGAAGTTGCGATTCGACGCTGGGGAATGTTGCACGCAGCGTCTCTGGTTCTGGGAATGGCGGCCGTTCTCGGATCCACAGTGACGGCCATCATGTACCTCCTGAACCATCAAAAGCTCAGAAACCGAAGTCCGTGGTTGAGTCGTTTTCAGCTGCCAAGCCTGGAAAGCCTTTCGGCAATTAATCGGTGGATGGTCATCTTTTCGGCTCCGTGTCTGACGGCTGGTCTGCTGACAGGTTTCGTTTTGCTGGCCATGTCCAACCGCAACGACACAACAATCCGGATTCCCTGGACCGACCCGACAATTGTAACAACCGTGGTGATGTGGATCGCAATGGTGCTGATGCTGCTTCGTCTGCTGAACAGCGAACACCACAGCGGAAAATCAATCGCCCAGCTCTCACTGATCAGCGGAGGTTTTTTGCTTCTTACGATCCTTGGCCCAATGCTGCTCGCCGAAACAGGGGCAATGAAAACTTTCCATGGGCAGAATGCCGAAAGGGAAAGTAATGGCAGTGCTCAATCGCAGGGCAACATCGCCACGGAATCGTCTTTGCCCGGGAATGGGCTGCCGGAACGAAATGCAGGAGATCAGCAATGAATGTGCTGGTCGTGAGCTGCAATCACCACAATGCCGGGGTCAACATTCGAGAAAAGCTTGCATTTTCGAATGAATCGCAACTGATCCGGGCTTACGCCAACTGGAAGGGACGCTACCCGAATTCAGAACTCGTCGTTCTGTCGACATGTAATCGTGTTGAGATTTATGCGGCCGATGAGGACGATGATGAGGGCGTTTCTTTTGACGATATTACTCGCTTTATTTCGGAGTTCCATAACGTCCCCACCGATGAGTTTGTCCAGTCAGTGCTGGCACAGCACGGCACGAGCGCCGTTTCTCACCTCTTTGAAGTGACCTGCAGCATCGATAGCATGGTTCTCGGTGAGCCACAGATTGTGAATCAGGTCAAGGAAGCATACCGGGTCGCGCAGGAAAACGATGCCTGTGGTCCACTGACCAATGTGTTGTTTCAGCAGGCCCTGAATGTTTCCGGACGAGTTCGTACTGAGACACGTTTGGCAGAAGGCCGGGTTTCTATTGCCAGCGTCGCTGTTGGTGAATTCGGCCGCAACATTTTCAGCCGTTTCGACAACAAGACGGTGCTCGTCATCGGCGCGGGGGAAATGGCTGAGGAGACTTTGCAGTATCTCAAGAGCGAAGGTGTGCAGAAAATTGTTGTGATTAACCGAAGCCGGGACCGAGCAGATAAGCTGGCAGCGGCTTTCGGAGGCGATGTATATGATTTCGATGAACTTGACGAATGGCTTGCGAAAGCTGATGTGATCGTCAGCACAACGGGTGCAGCACAGACACTGATCACTCGCGAGAGATTTGCCGCGGTCAGAGCTAAATCTCGCCGACATCCCGTGTTCATCCTGGACCTTGCCGCGCCTCGCGACTTCGATCCCGGGATTGCAGAGCTTGACGACAACGTTTTCCTTTACGATATCGATGCGCTCGAAGAAACGTGTCAAAAGAACCGGTCATTGCGAGAGGCCGAAGTCCAGCGTGCCCGTGAAATCATCGCGGAGCAGACCGACCGTTTCATGCAGGAAATCTATCACCGAGCGACAGGCCCGGTCATCCACAGGCTCCGTGAACACTGGACCGATATCAGCCGGGGTGAGCTGGATCGCCTTTATCGAAAGCTGCCGGATCTGAATGCCGATCAGCGAGTCGCGATTGAGGCCACCATTCAACGCATTGTCAACAAGCTGCTTCATCCCCCGCTGGAAGCGCTCAAAGATGAAGCCCGCGCTGGTACCCCGGACGGACTGTTGCACGCCATTCGGCGACTATTTCAGATTCGTGACAAATGACTTCGTGAGAAATGACGCTGTCAACCGCGCGACCCGATGCGCGACGCCGATGCAGCCGCGCCAGGGCCGCCGAACCTGTCCCGGCGTTAATCCTGTCCCGGTGTCAGGCGTTCCGGACCGGAACCGACGGCCTTTTTGTAGCCATCTTTGGATTTAACGTATTTGGTGAATCCCAGTCGATCCAGGTTCTTATCGCTGAGGTCCGCCTCGATCTTCCCTGACGATGACTTGCAATTGATGCCGGCAGCCGTGATGACCCGGCGCACAGGACGTCCGTTCTCGGGATGAACGATCAGGGCGTCATCACGGATGCTCTGGAGGTACTCAAAGGTTTCTCCGGCTGTCCCGTCATCATTCAGATACTGGTAAACGTAGATCGGCATAGATAGACCATCAGAGTGTTTTGAGAGATCAATTGATGTGATTCCGGAGCAATGACTTCACCAGGCTCCGTCCTTAACTGCGGTCTGAACGGCACTGTGAGCAGTGTCCTTTCAGAAGGACTTCCTTGATGTCTCCAATCCGAGCGACAATGGAAATCTGCACTTCATCATGGGACAGGCACGTAATACTGCCGCAATCGGTACACAGGAGATGCGGGTGGACAGCAGCATCGCTGGCGATCCCGGAGCTTGTTTCGATCAATTCGTACCGCCAGACGTGATCCCCCAGTTCCATACGTCGGGCCAGGCCGGAATCGGACAGGTCATTCAGTGTTCGGAAAATGGTGGATTTATCAAATCCCCGTTCTTCCAATTCCTGACAGGCCTCCTGATGGCTTGCGGGAGAAAGAATTCCGGAAAGGTACTGCACCACCGCAACGCGACAGGGCGTCGCGCGCAGACCAGCCTTTCGCAACAGGTTGCGGGCCTGTGGGAGCGATGGAATTGAGGAAGAATTTGTCATCGCGTGAGATTGAATCAGTTAAGTGTGTGTTTTCACAGTGGCAGCATACCAGGCGGCCACGAGAACTCCAAAGGCTGAGCGATATTTCCGTTTTTGCAGCCTCCTTTACATTGCACGGGGCGACTTCTGTTCGAACTCCGGAACAGGCCCTTCTTGACTTCTGACGGCACACGAACCGTGTATACTGCCACAACTGCCGCATAACCTGGCTTGCTGTTTGCGGGGCCTGGGCCGACTGGCCCGGTTTGCCGGGCTCCTTTTTTCAATCGCCGATAAAAGACCGTAAGAATCATGCCTGTCTTTAAAAAGCTGCTTGTCTGTAATCGCTCCGAAATCGCGATCCGAATCTTTCGGAGTGCCACCGAACTTGGAATTCGCACGGTCGCCATCTACACGCACGAAGACCGATACGCGCTGCATCGCTTCAAAGCAGACGAAGCCTACAAGATTGGTAAGCCCGGTGAGCCAATTCGAGCGTATCTGGATATCGATTCCATCGTCAGTCTGGCAAAAGAAGTCGGGGCAGATGCCATTCACCCCGGCTACGGATTTCTTTCGGAACGCCCGGAACTGGCCAGGGCCTGCGAAGCTGCCGGAATCAAGTTTGTCGGTCCATCCATTGAATGTCTGGAGTCGCTTGGGGACAAGACAGCTGCCAGAGAGATCGCGGTGAAGGCAGGTGTTCCTGTGCTCGGCGGAACTGAGCAATCCATTGAGTCGCTTTCGGACGCCAGAAAACTAGCCCGGGAAATCGGATTTCCGGTGATGATTAAAGCGGCGAAAGGCGGTGGAGGGCGGGGGATGCGGGCCGTTAAGACCGCCGACGAATTCGATGCGGCTTTTGAGTCAGCCAGAAGTGAAGCCCTGACCGCCTTCGGCTGTGCCGACGTGTTTATCGAAAAATTCATTTCTCGCGCGAAGCATATTGAGGTGCAGCTGCTGGGGGATGAACATGGAAACCTGATTCATTTGTTCGAACGTGACTGTTCCGTACAAAGACGCCACCAGAAGGTTGTTGAGCTGGCTCCGGCACCGAATCTGTCGTCCAAATTGCAGCAGGAAATTCTCGACGCTGCCATCAAAATTGGCAAACAGGTGAACTACTCCTGCGCTGGAACGGTGGAGTTTCTGGTTGATGTCGATGCCGAAGCTTTCTACTTCATCGAGGTGAATCCTCGTATTCAGGTGGAACACACGGTTACGGAAGAGATCACCAATATTGATATCGTCAAAGCACAGATTCTGATCGCGCAGGGCAAGAAACTGTCTGAACCGGAGATCAGTCTTGGGAAGCAGGAGGACGTGAAGGTCAACGGGTTTGCTATCCAATGCCGTGTGACTACGGAAGACCCCGCAAACAACTTCATGCCGGATTATGGTCGCGTCACCCACTATCGGTCCGCCGGTGGCATGGGAGTTCGGCTGGATGCCGGCAGTGCGTTCTCTGGTGCTGTTGTGAACCCATTCTACGATTCGTTGCTCACGAAAGTGACAACGCGAGGCCGCAGGTTCAGCGATGCCATCCACCGAATGGAACGCACATTGCGCGAGTTCAGGGTTCGCGGAGTGAAAACAAATATTCCGTTCCTGACAAAGGTGATGTCACATCCCACGTTCGTGAAGAGCGAGTGCACAACAAGATTCATTGATGAAACTCCCGAATTATTTGAGTTTGATCATCGCCGAAATCGAGCAACGCGTCTGCTGAGCTATCTCGCTGAAACCATTGTCAACGGCAACAGTCTTGTCAAAGGTCGGCCAAAGCCATTGCGACGTAGTCCGGCGGTCGTGCCTGCTGTTCCGCTTGGTGTGTCACACCCTGATGGAACAAGACAGCAACTTCAGAAACTGGGTGCCAGAAAATTCGCCGACTGGGTCCGTGATCAAAAACGACTCTTGATTACAGACACAACGTTTCGAGACGCTCATCAGTCGCTGCTCGCCACACGGATGAGAACCTACGACCTCCTGGAAATCGCTGACTGCTACGCACACAACTGTTCGGACCTGTTCAGCCTCGAAATGTGGGGCGGAGCCACATTCGATACGACGATGCGGTTTCTTCGCGAATGTCCGTGGCAGCGTCTCGTTCAGATGCGGGAACGAATTCCCAACATCCTGTTTCAGATGCTGCTGAGGGCATCAAATGCGGTGGGCTATACAAATTATCCGGACAATATCGTTCGTGCTTTTGTGAAGGAAGCAGCCGATGCCGGGATCGATGTGTTCCGCGTCTTTGACGCGCTCAACTGGATTCCGAACATGAAAGTCGCGATGGACGCGGTCATCGATACCGGCGCAATTTGTGAAGCTTCGATTTGCTACACCGGAGACATCACGAACCCCGGACGAACAAAATATTCCTTGAAATACTACGTGGATCTGGCAAAACAACTCGAAAACATGGGCGCCCATATCCTGGCGATTAAGGATATGGCCGGACTATGCAAACCAGCGGCTGCAAGTCAGCTCATCAAGGCACTGCGTCAGGAAATCGGTATTCCAATTCATTTCCACACGCACGATACAGCCGGAATTCAGGCCGCGTCCATCCTCGAAGGCAGTCGTGTCGATCTTGATATCGCAGATGCAGCCATGGCGCCGATGTCCGGAGGGACATCTCAACCAAATCTGAATACGCTTGTGGAAATGCTGCGATACGGTGATCGGGATACGGGTCTGAATTCAGATTCGCTCGATTCGATTGCAGAATACTGGCGAGCGACGCGGGAATTCTACACACCGTTTGAAAGCGTCACACTGCCAGCGACGGCCGATTTGTATCACCACGAAATGCCAGGCGGGCAATATACAAATCTGTTCGAACAGGCGCGGGCTTTGGGACTCGCAGATCGATGGGCCGAAGTCTGCAGAATCTACGCAGGCGTCAACCAGTTGTTCGGCGATATTGTCAAGGTCACACCGACAAGCAAAGCCGTTGGTGACATGGCTTTGTTCATGGTGGCCAACGGTCTGACAAACGAGGATGTGCTCAATTCTGATCGGGATATCGCTTTCCCGGCCAGCGTTATCGATCTGATTGGCGGTGGTATGGGACAGCCACCCGGTGGGTTTCCTGCTGAGGTCAAGCACCGCGTATTGCTGGGTAAGGATGAATTCACAGGACGGCCAGGCGAAACACTTCCTCCGGCAGACTTTGGAACGGCTCGAGAGAAGGTCAGGGCCATTCTGAATCGTGATCCTCTGGACAGGGAAGTTGTCTCGTGGCTGTTGTATGAACGCGTTTTCGAAGATTTTGCCAAACAGCAGACAATGTACGGCGATCTCAGCATTCTACCAACTCCCCATTTCTTCACAGGATTAGAGCCGGGGGAAGAGATTGCTGTCGATATCGAATCCGGAAAGACGCTCATCATCAGGTTCCTGACCGTCAGTGAACCCCATGTGGACGGGACAAGAACAGTCTTCTTCGAACTGAATGGCCAGCCCCGTGAAATCACTGTGACAGATACGTCTGTCGAAACAACGGGCACTGCCGCGGCCAAAGCAGATGCCGCTAATCCGTGCCACGTCGGAGCAAACATGCCTGGCATGGTCGTTAATGTGAACGTCGGCGTTGGCGAAGTCATTCGCAAAGGGCAAAAGCTTCTGAGTCTGGAAGCAATGAAAATGGAAACAGCCATCAATGCGGATCTGGATGGCAAGGTGAAAGAAATCTTTGTTAAGCCCGGGACTCAGGTTCAAACAGGGGATCTCCTGGTTGTCCTCGAACCTTAGGTGAGTTGAATGTCCTGCAGTGGAGAGCCCAGCGTTTGCTTCAAATCCTCCAGCTTCGATCCCGGCGGCCGCGACAAAGATCGAATCGCCGTGCAATTTGCTCTCTGGAGATAACGAAGCAGCCTGTGTCTGCCCAGCAGGACTTCTCCCGGTGATGCTGTTCCAGAAGGTTGCCTTCAAGAGGGGTGGATTTGATGCGTTCAATGAGGCCGTCATTTTTCTTCGGGGTCCTGTTGTTACTCCTCGTGACTTCGATGGAGACGTTTGCACAGAAGTCTCCTTATGATGTCTTCCCATCGGCCGATCCGCCGTACTATCGAGTTCGTTACGATGGTTCGTCGAACCCCGGCGAACTCATCTATCCAGTCAACTACACGATCTGGATCCCCGAAGGCGTAAAGTTGCTTCGCGGCGTCATTGTTCATCAGCATGGCTGCGGAGAAGGATCGTGCAAGTCGGGACTCACCGGCGCCTACGACCTGCATTGGCAAGCGCTGGCGAAGAAACATAAATGCGCGTTGTTGTCTCCTTCATACGAGCAGCCCGACAAGGCGGACTGTCAGATGTGGTGCGATCCTCGAAATGGATCAGACCTCGCATTTCAGAGGTGCCTCGTTGATCTTGGAGAGAAGTCAGGACATCCTGAACTGGCTTTGGTGCCGTGGGCTCTTTGGGGACACAGCGGCGGCGGACACTGGGCTGGCGGAATGGTCTTGCTGCACCCGGAACGAGTGGCGGCGGCGTGGTTGCGATCAGGTGTTCCGCTTCTGCAACCGAATCCTGAGCGAACCACCATTAAAGCTCATCAACTTCCGGATGCGGCGTTGTCAGTGCCTATGATGTGCAATCCGGGGACTCAGGAAGGCGTCACCGTCAAAGATGGCCGGTTCGCAGGAGTCTGGCCAGCGAACGAAGAATTCTTCTACAAGGTTCGCAGCAAAGGCGGACTTATCAGCGTCGCAGTCGATCCGCGTACGGCGCATGAATGCGGAAATCAAAGATACATGGCCATTCTGTGGCTTGACAGTTGCCTGACGAGCCGTTTGCCAGAGGCCAGCGGAGAGACACTTCGTCCCATGCCCACAAATGACGTATGGCTCGCGCCGGCCGCCGGATTCGATGCGGTACCGATCGCGACGTATCAGGGCGATCCCATGAAGGCCGCGTGGTTGCCGAATGCAGCCGTCGCAAAACTGTGGATGCAGTACGTGAAGGACACCAATATTGATGACACCACACCGCCAACGGAACCAACCTCTGTCATGCTGTTAGGAAACACACTGACGTGGACAGCGGAAGCTGATCTCGAAAGTGGCGTCGCACACTTCCTCATCGAACGCGACGGACAGATCATCGCAAAAGTTCCCGAGGCAGCGAAGAATCCGTACGGTCGCCCCATCTTCCAAAACCTTCAATACAGCGACACGCCGACACAACCTCTGGTGCCCATGCAATTTACCGATAAGTCAGCGGCGGCCGGTCAACAACACGTCTACCGCGTGATTACGGTGAACACCGTTGGTCTCAAATCAAATCCGAGCCCGTACGCAATCGTCAACTAAGACTGAGTCCATCCAGGCGGCCAACGGTGATCAGGAAGACACTGCATTCCGTACATGTTCGCCATTAATCGTCGGGCCCGTGTCGGTGCGTTGCGAACCTGGCTGGTCCGCCTCTTCCTCACAACTTGGGTTCATGGGGCAACAAGGTTGAGCCCGATGCTGATTTGGAAGCCAGCCGCAACAGTGTTAGCTGTCCGTTGAGAATCCGGGACACGCAGGACGACTGAAAACCATCGTGTTTTAACGTCTCCTGGTCGAGCCAGTCCCGTTCTTCAACCGGCTGTTAAGTTAAGAGAGGACTTCCATTTGCAGGCGATCTGTGGACAAAAACCAGTGCCGCACGCCTGGGCCTCGAAAGCAATTCTTACCCGGAGGGAAGGCCAAAGAGGGAGACCAAAGACGGAAACCTGAGCGGACATTCCAGTTTATCCAACTGGTACTATTTCCCCTTTGGCGTTTCAGGGTTTGTCGAAGTCTTCCATCAATGCTGTGTTCGCAATCCATGCGACGAACCAGGGGTCAGTAGCATCCGGTTCTTTCATAGCAATGAAAAAGGGCCTATCGAAAATGAAGCGACGAACACGATCAGCCTTGTAGAAGTCATCCGGAACACCAAACTCGCCAATTACACCGGCCTCACCGGCACTCATATACTCCGCGCCGGTTTCATCAAGCCGCAGTCGCACATCGAGCGATGCAGGCTGGGTCACCTATCGCAAAGTCAGGCAAATCGTCGTCTTGATTCTGAAGACCATTCGGGGGCGGAGATTTGTCTATTCACTTTGCAAGCCACAACAAAACAGTCGGGAACATACAGCCTTGCTCGAGGCACTCCATTTAGAGATACTGACTGGCAGAAAAAAACGGCTGCGATGGCCCTTTAGTGGTTCTCCGAATATTCTTTCGAACTGATACGCTTCTTTAGACTTCTTAAGGTGAAGTACCTTGGCTGATTCATCGTCAATTCTCGCGGATAAACTGCACGAGTACCCTCAACAAGATGTGATCGATGGAGCGGGCGGAGGATCGGCATCGGTTCTCGATGACTGCCTGAATCAACACGGCGGCGTGTTGCAACTACTGCATCGTTATGCCGGGCGGACCTTTTGTACGCCGGGTAAACGGCTTCGGCTTGATGCACAGTCGTACTATCCGGACTACATGAACGGTACGGGGCTTGATGAAATCTGGATGTGCTGCACCGTTCCCATCGTTACGGGTGTCATCGATACGCGCACGAATAAGGCGCCTTTCCGCGAAGGGGAAGCGCACGTCCTTACGCCGAATGGCCAGACCATCTCGCTGCAGGATTTGATCGTTGCCAACCCGGAAGCAGTCATGGGCGAGAAAATCACAGCCTTTTCAAAATCGCTGTACGGCGATCCGACATGGCCAATCGTCTCAAAGAAGTTCGACAATCTGAATCCGATCCCGCATCACCTTCACTGGTCAAAGTGGGAAGTCTACGACATCAACTCTTTTGACAATCCCGGAGTCAGCCCGTCGCATTATCACACGACGGCGATGGGTCTGTACCCGTTCGTATCGAAGGACCAGTTTCTGGCCTGTATGAAGCGTTTCGGAAAGGGCGAGTACAACGGGGTTCGGCATCTGTCGCCGCACACAATGATGCATATTGATAACGGCTTCGTGATGCCCAATGGAGTGCTGCACTCGCCGACGAATCTTTGTACACACGAGCTGCACGTCACAATGGATGAGCACTTCCTGGCCGAGGATCTGACGCTTGATGGGCGTATCGGTGCGGCGGACGCGTTTTATGCCTGTCGGGAACAGGACTATCCGAAGGCCAGGCACGAAGACTGGGAGTACCTGGTTGAAAAATTCGACTTCGCAGCGAATCAGGATCCGGACTTTGTCCTGAAGAATTCACGACCCGCAATCAACGCGGAAGAATTCGCAGGCGAAGGAGTAGACGCGAAGTGGATCGTTTACGGCGACTTCCTCGGCGATCAGAAGTGCTCGATTCTCCGACTCACCGTGCAGCCTGGTGGCAAAACGAATTTCAAGCCGGAAAGTCCCGCGCTGTTTCACACGAACGGAGGAAGTGGTCGCGTTGGAAAGCTCGCAGTGCGATATCACCAGGACATGAAGCTCGGTGAACTCTATCCCGAAATTGGATTCATCACCCAGGCGGCTCTGAACAGCGGCGGCGTGGAAATCGAGAACACTGGTTCGGAACCGCTCGTGTTGACCTTCGACTTCCCACAGCACGCGCATTCCAAGACGCCCGGTACATAAATACTCAGCAGGAACTGAGTCACTCGTTCCTTCTCCCTCAGATCCGGGGGAGAAGGCTGCTGATGGACGGATAAGGGGGCGTCTAAGCGGGCTGGTTCTCAGCCAGCCACCCTCTCGCCACTGCTCTCTCCTTGAAAGCGGAGAGGGCGATTCTCGAGCTCGGATCATGAGGCTCTATGTGGAGCGGAATCCGCTGTGGGCGAACACGGTTCAGGAAGGTCAGGACTGGCAGTAGTCCAGCCTGAAACCGACGGCTCGAAGCAGCACGGAGCGGTTGTAGATCAAAGGGACTGGCTTTGAGCAATGAGCAGGGAGACACAGCATTCTGCAACAATTCGAAGTGCCGACACCAGATGCTTCTGCCGGCCTGCGGGCGCTCGCAGAATTCATTTCAGGTAATCGACCTCTCTTTCTGACGACTGCCTCTGCGACGCTTTAGTAGCGATTCCTTGGTTAGCTTTACGATTCGTGTTTGGTCGGACGGATTTGCTCGCTGCCCTCTTCGATTTCGATTGATTGATCCATCGAAACATCTCGAAAAGTCTGGGTAGTTCCGCTGGTTGGCCAGTCGATCACGATCTGTTTGATTTGATCCGCATGCCCCAATCCAATTTCGCAGCGTAATGGATTGGCCCCAAAACTGCCTCCACTTCCGACCCATGTATAGACGGTTCTGACAGTGTCACCATCACTGACAGTGACACTGACTTTGGCGCCGATGGCAGATCGGTTGGACGTCTTTCCGATCAGCCGCAGGGTTAGCCAGTGATTGCCGAACCCCGGATTTTCGTACACACAGTTGACTGCCTGGTCGCCAGGATACGCACCTCCCATTTCGCTGAAGACGTCCTGATCGCCGTCCTCATCGAAGTCCGCGAATGCGATGCCGTGGCCTTTTTGCAGATGCCCCATGCGTCCCGCCGTTGTCACATCGAAGAAGCGTTGGCCTTGCTGATTTCGATACATGACATTTGGCATTAACGCTTCGTACTGTGGAGTTCCTGTGCCAAGATACAAATCCGGATACCCATCATTGTCCAGATCTCCAAAATTCGCCCCCATTGGAGGCAGGTGACTGTTCAAATGCCGAGCGTCAGCAACCTCGTGGAATCCTCCATGGCCGTCCCCTTCATACAGGAAGTGAAACTGTTGCGGCGAAGGGACGCCGAAGTACTCGTAACCAAGGCAGTCCAGATCCAGTGAGTAACCGGAAGCGAAGATATCAAGGACACCGTCCTGGTTGTAATCCCAGAACCAGACGGGAAAACCGTCAATCGGATCTGTGATGTTCAATTCAGGTGCGACATCGACAAAACTGCCGTCTTTATTGTTTTTGTACAGACGATTCTCGCCCTGCAAATTTGAAACGTAGATATCCGGGTATCCGTCGTCGTTGTAATCTCCTGCAGTGACCCCCTTGGTAAATCGCAGATTCTCCACGCCTGACTGCGCAGCGACGTCACGAAAACTTTCTCCGTTGATGTTTTCGAACAGCTGACAGGGAAATTCCTCGTTCCCAACGAAAAGGTCAAGGTCTCCGTCGTTGTCAAAATCCAGCCACACGGCAGTTTGCGTTGGGAATGAATTTTCGGCAAGGCCGCAGTCGAAGGTCACATCGGTGAACTTCCCTGTGCCATCGTTGCGCAGCAGCGAATTGGGAATTGTGCCGACTTTGCCAAGCCACGCCCCCCTCAGCACAAGAACGTCAAGATCTCCATCGTTATCGTAATCCGCCTGCAGCAGATTCAGCCCGCCAAAAATTCCGGCAAAGTTCGCTCGAGCCGAGTCATCAATGAACTTTCCTTTATCGTTGCGAAAGTACTGCAGTTCATCGCCTTCTCCCCAGGACGATGTGATGACATCCAGATCTCCGTCGGCATCAAAATCATCAACGACGCAGCCCCCCGCGCAAGACAAGGTGTTCAGCCCCAGCCTTCCTGCGATGTTTGGAAATCGTGGGAACTCAGTTTCGGAATCAAAATGTTTCGTATCAATCCGGTATTGTTCGGGCACACCTTCCGGATACTGACCCAGTGTCATGTTCGCGATGTTCAGCAACCAGCGAGCTGTCAGATCTTCCGGTGCGACTGACAGCGTCTTCATCAGGAAGACAATGGCCTGTTCGGATCCTTCGCGGTTTGTATGAATCCCCGAATCCGAGATGGGAGCCAGACAGCTTTCGCCGTTATTGCAGTTGACACAGTTTTCATTTTCCCCGAGTCGCAGCCATGAAAGTCCCAGAAAGCGGTAAAGCCGACTGCGAATCTGCTGTGGTACAGCGGAGCCCCCGGCTTCACAAATCGGCAAAGCCTGACTCAGATGCTTCAAAGCTTTGCGAGTGTCTCCGAGCCACAATCGACGGTTAGCAACGCGAATGAGTCCCATAAACCTGGACTGGGGACTTGGCCGAGTCGTCGATAAGACAGCCTCTTCCGATTCGACGGATGGGGCACCAAAGAACAGATGCTCGTAAACCTTGCGAGTTCTGACGGATTTCAACATTGCCACCATTCGGCTGTGTCCGTCGACAGGCTCCGCAGATTCTTTGACTCCGACCGAACCTGGCTGCGAGACTCGCGAAATACCAGTTTCAGCGTCTGCAGGCTCGGGAACGGTCGGCGCTACAACTGAATGCATCATTCGCCAGATGCCGGTTATCAGAATTAACATGAAAATAACCGCGGAAACACTCCGGAAAGAGAAAACAGGAAATTCTCCTGTCGGACGTCGGTTCGAGGCTGATTCCGGGTTCTGGGGTAAATCTGACTCACTCATTCTACGACACAGACTTTCTTACTGGCAGCTGGTGGTCCCCAACTGCTTTCCATATGCAGTCAGGGACGCAACAGTTTGTGGTGTACTGGGTCGTCTCACGTTCAGGCGGAAACGACCACGGAGTTCCGTGCAAACTTCATCTGAAGGCAGAAGCACAAACCATCCAGACAAAGACTGGATTGCTGGACGCTCGCCACAGATTGATACGGCAGCATCCACGTCCGGGCCCGATCCGCTCAAGAAGGACCCTGTACACTCAATGGCGCTCAGCCCCCGAAGTGTCGGTGTTTTTCGATACAAATGAGAATTCGAGAGAACATTACAAACTGAGAAGTCGCATCGTGCATCCCAGGGAGCGAAACACACCGATCCGTAGAGAAAAGAATCAAAAGAAACAAAAAAAAGAATAAGGCAACCATAGGTGACAGGTCTGCAAGGAGTCAGAGAAGGAAGCCGTCGCAGGTCTGACCGGTGGTCCCGTTCCCGGACGCCCTTTCGACTCATGCGGCTTCGCATTGATAACAATAAGACGCACTGGGGTGTCGGGCCTGCCATTGGCGTTGTCGCTCCCGAGCGAAATCATCTGTTCCGACAGCACACGAGCCGGTCGATCAGCTTCCGACGGAGCTTTCTCTTCAAGCATGGTGAAGACGCTGTTGTCCCGAATGCGGCATACATAGCTGCTGCCTGTATTCACGATTCGGTTTAACAGTTCAAACTTCGCATACCCGCGATCCATCCTTTAGCGTTCACCCCAGATCGTTCAGACGCTCGCGACATTCCGCGATCCATTTTGCATCCTTCAGGCGATCTACAACCTGGGCATTCGTGACTTCCAGCGGCTGAGGGTCCTTGCCTCGCGGAGGAAACAACTTCCCCCAACGACGCAGAGTCTCTTCGTCCAGCCAGCGGTCGACGCATCATTCAGCCGCAGAACAACGTGCAACTGATTATCGAGCACCGCGTAAGCACAAACTTCGACAGCAAAAATCGAAGCCAATTCCTTCAGCCGGTTCTATATCCACATCCACTGCTTCCGATCTTGAGGCCCCCTCACCACGAAGAAACGCCTGCCGACCACAGCGAGAAATGCAGTGGTAATAAGGCGTTACCGTCGTATCCACCAGGTTTCCACGAGCCATCGTTTTCGAAGGCAAACTCAAGGCCCCGAGACACAGCCTTGCTCGACACTCTCCGTTTGGAGATACTCGGGCAGACAAGAGTGGCAGCAATCTTGGGCCTTTAATCGTCACTTAGGCCTCGCAGAAGGCCTAAGCAAAAGGAAAAGCAGAATTTCCGGATGTCCCCTTTAGCAACCGATTGGTGTTCTATCGCTGTCGTGATTTATGGCAGCTATGAATAGGTCCAAAGTTAAAATGGCTGAGACAGAATCATTCCGAGTTCGTGATCCGCAGCAGATATTGCACGAGAAAGTTGAGCAATGGCGAAGTAAGCTCCTTGATATTGGTAACCGCAACCCGCTGATCAAATGTTCCTTCAATGCGATCCGCGGCGTTTTAGAGATTCACCTTCCGGACGCCGAAACCGTCTGGAGAACATTGGCTGCAGAAGGCGAAGCCGGAGCGGTATCCATGCGCTTTCCGTGGCGGCGAGAACTGGTTCCACCGCCGCCTGACGAAGATGGCGATTTGGCACCAGGGACCGCTCGTTCGGCAGAGGGCAATTTGTTGTCCCAAACGCCAGAGTCTCTTGACGAAGCTGCCACATTTGTCGCCGATGTTGGCGATACAGCAACTTCCGACGACCGCCGGCGGATTAAGGAATGGCATCCATCGCTCGAAGAGTGCCGACGGTCTTCTCGTCTGCAAAACTTGGATTTGTTGGTCGATCTGACCGACCGCGGTCTCGATAGACGGCTGCGCACCATGGACGGCCATGCGCGACTGGCGATGTCAGAGCAGGGTGTTCATGCCTTATTCATGGTTTTCGGTTTTCTGAAGTGGTACGAATCGCCGGAAAGCAATGATGCTCGACACAGTCCGCTGATGTTAGTGCCTGTTTCCCTGTCGCGCGCTTCAACCATCGCACCTTGGGAACTGACAGAAGCTGAAGACGACGCAATAGACAATTTATGCCTGCGGCAGCGTCTGCGGCAGGATTATGGTCTGGAACTTCCCCCGCTGCCAGACATTAACGATCTTGAGGAGCCTGGAGCGAGAACAAGGTTCCTGACCGCCGTGCAGGCGGCGATTAGTAAATGCGACAGATGGGAAGTTGAAGATCGAGCCGCTCTGGGACTGTTCGCTTTCCCCAAGGTTGCCATGTGGAAGGATTTGGGTGATCACGCAAATGCTGTTGTTAATCATCCACTGTGCAAAGCCATAGCCGGCGAAGTCTCTGGCAATCCGATGATGGCGTTTGGTCCGGTCACCGAAATTCCTTCTGCAGCAGAGCTGGATGACAAGATTGCTCCTGGCGAAATCAAAGCCATTTTGGATTGCGATTCCAGCCAGATGGAAGCCATGGTGGCGGCTCGACGCGGAGTAAGTCTGGTGCTGGATGGCCCTCCGGGAACAGGAAAAAGCCAAACCATTGCCAACATGATTGCGGACGGTCTGGCGGTAGGCAAAACCATCTTGTTTGTCAGTGAAAAAGTCTCAGCGTTGCAGGTTGTAAAGCGGCGTTTAGACGAGAAGGGACTTGGTGACTTCTGTCTTGAATGTCACTCGAGCAAGGCCAATCGAAAATCGGTGTTGTTCGAACTTGAATCATGTCTAAATCTTGAAGCCGAAGTGTATAGCGATGCCCAACCGAGATTGAATGAAGCCCGCGACAACCGAAACCGACTCAACGAATATGTTCGCAGCATCCACCGGCCTCGTAGTCCGCTGGGGCTGTCTCCCTACGAATTGTTTGGCAATGTTGGCCGCCTGACTAGACTGGGAATGGCAACAAAATCTCGCTGCGAGTTACCTGACCCGGCGAAAGTGGATCGGACGACATTCGACGGATGGCTAAATCTGTTGACTCAGGCTGCGGATAACAAACTGGTTATCAGCAATTACGATCAGCATCCGTGGCGGGGCTGTCGTTTAGTGTCAAGATCGCTGGCCTTAAATGACGACCTGCAGCACCACCTGTTGGGCTTGTCTCAGGCGTTTAGATCAATCTCCGAGTGCGTGCAACCGTTAGTCGATGCAGGCTTGATCGAATGTCCGCCAGTAGTTTCTGAGATCAACCATCTGAGGAAAACTCTTCTGGACAGCCTGACGACGCCGCGTTTAGGCGCGGGGTGGATGAAATACCCGGACCGTGCCGCCACAATCGGGTTAGAATTGCAGGCTCTCGCGTCGGGGCAGCAAACGCTGAAACAAAATCTGGCGGACTATACCGAACAATTGGCGACAACCGTCGATGTTGACGGATTGCGCGACAAGCTGTTTGATGTCCATGGCTGGACAAGTCAACTCACCTCTGATTTGCCCACGGATGTTGAAGCACAACACAGTTTTCTGTCAGACCTGGCCGAAACTCTGCAACGATTGTCTCTTAGTGCCGAGGAAACTCAAACCCACCTGCCGCCGGTCATCAAGTTACTGCAGATTCCACTCAGGGAAGATTTGCCGGTCGCTGCGATCAGGCTGGTAGTTCAGATCGCAGAATGCATTGTCGAATCTGGAACAATGCAGCCAGCATGGCTCGATCGGAACAACTGGATTCAATTGAAACGGGCGGCCGAACGTTCACTTGTCGAATTGAATTCTCTGACTGCCCTTGAAGCTGAACTGCAGACGCGGGTTGCGTTGGGGCGATTGCCGGAACTGAATATCAGCAAAGACTCTCTTACATCCCTACACAATAGCTGGACCGTTATTGCGAACCTCATCCCGGATGATACAGACGATGCGTTGGGCAAGTTTCTAACTGTTATCGACAGCGCACTTAAGACCGCGCAGGATGCCGCGCTGGCAGCAGATGCCATCCGAATCGGACTGGGACTGTCGTCGGATGAGTCAATGACGATGCAGCAAAGCACGCAGTTGCTTAGCGCGCTTCCGGATGTGTTAAATGCGCAGTACATTCACCTGGCATGGAAAGAAGCGACGACACGAAGTCGATTGATGAAAAGCTGCCAGGCGGCAATCGACGACCTTTCAGACGCTCAGCAGATTGAAGAACGTCTTTCTGATCGGCTGTCTCACAGGGCTTTTAGTGAATCTGCCGGTGAACTTGCCGCTCAGGCTTCGCAGTTTTCTTCACCATGGAAACGTCTGTTCGGTGGTTTCGGCCAGTACAGAAAAGCGGTGGCCGATCTTTATCGCACAGCGGTGCCAGACAAGACAAGTCTGCTTCAGGACATGGAGCTGCTTTGCAAATATCATCGACGTTTGAACGATGTTCGGACGATGCTGCGACAGCACGAAAACACTCTGCCGCCGGCCAGAGACTTTCAAGACGCAGAAGCATGGCGACAGCTGATGCTGGGAATCAATGCGACCGAAAGTCTGGTCAATCGAATGGGGGACTGGGTCAAGGGAGATGCTGTTTGCACCAACCTTGACACGCGATTACTTCAGGCTGAGGGACGGAAGCTGGACATTTCTTTCAGACTTTTGTCGCAACATCTCTTGGGTCTCGGCAGCAACCGGCAATGGGACCAGACGCCGGTGGAAACTGTGATTGCAGATCTTGAAGCGCTGCGAACTGCGACCGTCGGATGTCGTCAGGCACTCGCGAAGGCGTCGGTTGTATTTCACGGCTTTCCGCCCGGAATCAAGGAGTTGCTGCAGATCGCAGACAAGGCCATTCGCCGAGAGACACTTTCGCAGGGATTGCACAAAACTTTTGAAGACCACTCGGATTGGATGCCGGCTGGCAGCACGGCAACTCAAGAATCCACATGGCGAAAGATTCTTGCGGGTGTTCGCGGAGCGGAACATCTCGCGAAGTTTTTTAGAAACTCCGATTCTCTGCGTCATGTACTTTGTACGGCCGGACAAATCGATGCGTTTGCACTTTCGGAAGCTGCGGCCACGCTGAAAAACTGCCTGCAAAAACTGATTGGCCACGTTTGCAAATGCGAACAACACCTCAACCTATGCAGGCCCAATGAAGCAGATTCCACCAGTGCACGCAAAATGGTGTCTGAATTGAAGCTAACCAGCAGTTCAGCTGCCAGAGCATTTGCAGCCAGGGCAGAGGGACTGCAGGAATTGCAGTCATATCTTAGAAGAAGAATCTCAATTGATGATGCTCGGCTTGAGGCCGATTTACAGTTGATTCGACAACTACAAGAGGTCAATAGGAAGCAAACTTCTCATCTGAGCATCCTGCGCGATTTTGGAATCGATGATGTGTCGATTGTCGATAAGGAATCGCTCAACTGGCTGCTGCAGGTATCACGGGAAGATCGCGTGACACCGCTTATCAAGGCTATGGCTTCGCAGGATGAAATTCGGCAGCAGGTGACCACGGCCGTTCAGCAAATCAATAGCGCTCTGGCCGGAGAATTCAAAGCTTCATGGAAGTTTCTGATGTCGTTATTTGAACTGGATACTGACGTATCGGTTGGGATTACCATCCGAAATGCTGAATTCAGTGAACTGGCACAGTGGTTTGATCTGCTTCGACAGCAGACTACAGGTATTGATGACTGGATGAAGTTCTCCCGATGGAAACGCGACATGCGTCAGGCAGGATTCGGTGCAATCGTTGACGAGTTATTAAGTGGTCGATTTGAACCGGACGAGGTCTGCGATGTGGTTGCTGTCCGGTTCTATCGAAAACTGTTCGATGTCTTGTGCGCCACGGACAAGACACTGGCTGAATTTGAAGTAGAAGTACATGAACGCATTCGAGAACGGTTTTGCTATTTGGACGTGTGGGAAGTAAAAGCAGCGGCGACGCGTATCCGGCAATTTCAATTAGGGCGAAGCGACAGGCCGCGCAACGGCTTTGCTGCCGCCGCCAGCAGCGAACTTGGAATTCTGCAGAAGGAGATTGCAAAAAAACGGAAGCATCTGCCGCTGCGGAAATTATTCGCATCCATCCCGGATGTTTTGCAGCGGTTGAAACCATGCATCATGATGAGTCCCTTGTCAGTCAGTACTTTTCTTGAGTCGGACAAGATCCGTTTTGATATGGTCATTTTTGACGAAGCGTCTCAGGTTTTTCCATGGGATGCGATCGGTGCAATTTACCGAGGATCGCAAATCGTGGTTGCTGGGGACGAAAAGCAACTGCCGCCAACGAACTTCTTCAGTAGAGTCGATGCCGAAACCGACGAAGAAGATGATATCGGTGATTTTGAAAGTATTCTCTCACTTTGCCGATCCATCAACATGCCCGCTAAGCGGCTGCGCTGGCACTATCGTTCGCGTCGTGAACCTCTGATCGCGTTTTCCAATCGGCACTTTTACGACGGTGACCTCGTAACATTTCCCAGTGTTAAAGACGCCGTGGGAGATGCCGTCCGATGGGAATATGTCCCAGATGGAAGATGGGTTGATCGTAAGAATCTGAAGGAGGCCGAACGCGTTGTTGATCTGGTTATTGACCACTTTCGAAATCACTCGGACAGATCACTGGGAGTGATAGCGTTTAACCAAACGCAGCAGCGCGCGATTGAGGACCTCATTTATGATCGGCGACGCAGTGATTCTCGGATCGACGCGTTGCTGAGCGGACGGTTGCCTGATCCGCTGTTTATCAAGAATCTGGAAACAGTACAGGGAGATGAACGTGACGTCATACTGTTGACGATGGGTTACGGCTTTAATGACGCCGGTCGTTTCCTCAAGAACTTTGGCCCTCTCACAAAGTCCGGCGGCGAGCGACGGTTGAATGTTGCCGTCACTCGGGCGCGGGAAGAAGTCGTCTTTGTAACCTCTGTGCGCGCCGCTGATATGGATATTTCAGCATCCAACAGCGTCGGTACTCATCTGTTGAAGAAGTATCTTGAATATGCTGAGCGTGGCCCCGTCGCTCTTGCTGATTCTGTCGACTCATCTGCATCAGAGGCGGAATCTCCATTTGAGGAGGAAGTTGCGGTCGCTTTAAGGCATCAGGGGTTGGATGTCGTGCCTCAGGTCGGGTGCGGCGGGTTCCGAATTGATTTGGCATTGAAGCATTCCGAACATCCAGGCAAGTTTTGCCTGGGAATTGAATGCGATGGCGCCAGCTATCACTCATCCAACACAGCGCGTGATCGTGACCGCATTCGACAAAGCGTTTTGGAATCGCTGGGATGGCGCATTGTTCGAATTTGGTCGACCGACTGGGTACGAGATCCGGATCGGCAGATTCAGAAGATCGTCGCGGCATATAAATCAGCGATTAGTTCTTCAGGTGACGAGGTCGCACAACTGCCTGAGCCAATCGATGAGGATGAAGGCCTGGAGCCTACATTCGTGCAGACTGAACAGCAGAAGGTTCCGTCATTTGCAGCAATCACTGATGTTCCCGATCAACAAATCTTTCTGACAGCTGCTGCCGTTCTGGGGCAGGCTGGATCAACGGAATTGGATGATCTGGTCAAACTGATCGCTCGTGAACTTGGATTTCGAAGAGTGGGGCCAAGAATTCGAGAACGGATCGAGAGTCATTTAGCTCAGGAACTGAACTCAGGGCGATTGGTACTTCATGGAGACAGAGTCTCTCTGAGCGAGCAGTACAAGGCGTCGAACGATGCCTGTGATGTAACCCAAGTTGGCTTGATGCCACTGTCCGCCGGGCAGATCGCTTCGGATGAAAGCGATTGCGTCCAGGACTGTAAGGCAATCGTGGACGCATTGCGAGCCGCGGGCGGAGTTGCCTCTCGTCCCAAGTTAAAACGGACATTGGATTGGGATGAAGACCGGCTAAAAGACCGGCTTCAGATATTGCAGGATGCGCGTGCCATTCGACAAGATCGTGTGGGTTTGCGCGTGATACTATCGGAGCATCCTAAGGCAGCAAAAGGCTAACAGCAAACCCTAGGCTGGCCCCCAGTCCTATTGGCTGCAAAGGGTGGAAGAATCGCCCGCGCTAGGCAATTCAGGCGAAGGCTATTTCGATAGAACTGCAGGCAGGCCATGGGGAAAAAACATGCCGACAAACGCTGTCACCTGCAATTCCGGAGTTACTACCAAATGTTGTGTTCAGGAGGAATCTTTCAGGCGACGACTTCGGTATGAGATGTAGGGGTTTTGGTGGTCGTTGAGTTGTGATCATTACGAGTCTGTTCGTTGACACCGTCGATGAAGCGGATACCTCTGATGAGTTCGGGGATGTGCTGGTGACCTCGCAGTTTTCGCCAGCCTTTCTCGGCACATTGAGCCAGCTTGAAGATCATGACCAATGAAGCTTTTGCACTCCCATTGTTCTTTGTCTTGCGATGACGAAGACGGATCGTTCCGAAGGTGCTTTCGATCGGATTCGTGGTTCGAATATGACACCAGTTCTCTGCCGGGAAGTCGTAGAATGTCAGCAGCACATCACGATCTTTTCGAAGACAATCGACCGCCGATGAGTGCTTGGCTTCGAACGTGTTGACGAACAAATCGAAGGCGATGTTGGCTTCGTCCTTTGTCGGTGCATCCCAGATCGAATGCAGCATTCTCTTTGCCTGAGGCTGTACGGACTTCGGAAGTTTGTCGAGTACGTTCGCCGTCTTGTGAACCGTGCAACGCTGAGTGCGAGTCGTCGGAAAAACCTGATCAAGAGCCTTCCAGAATCCAATCGCACCATCGCCAATCGCGAGCAGTGGATCATGTCGCAGGCCGCGTGCTTTCAGATTTAACAACAACTCCTTCCATGCAATATCGCTCTCACGCACGCCAGCAACCACGGCGAGCAATTCCTTTGTTCCATCGGCTGTTGCCCCCATCAGCACCAGCAAACACTGGCGATTTTCATCGGCGCTGCGACCATCGTTCTCATTGAATCGAATGTTGCTGTAGATGCCATCAGCCCAGATGTAGGCGTATCGTTTGTCCTTCAACGACCGCTTCGACCACTCGTCGTATTCTTCTTCCCAGACCGACTTCAATCGCGTAATCGTCGTTGCTGAAAATCCTTCGATGTCCTTGCCCAGCAATGCCTGGAGTGCCTCAGGAAAATCATTTGTGCTGATGCCCTTGAGGTACAGCCACGGAACAAGTTCCTCCATCGATTTCGTCTTTCGCAGATACTTCGGCAGGATCGATGACACGAAGACTTCGCGATCTGCAACCGGTCGTTTGTCACGCACTCGCGGCTGCCGAACGGAGACAGGTCCAAGGCCCGTGATGACGTCACGCTCAGGCAGCGACCCGTTGCGAACAACCAGCTTCCGACCTGCTTCGTCAACGAGCCCAGACTTCGCGAGCAGGTAATCGTCGACCTCGTTCTGGATGGCAGCCTGAAGCATCTTCTGAGCTCCATCACGAAGGATCATGCTGAGCACGTCACGAGGACTTTCAGCCGCTGTCTGCTGAGCAACAATCGGTGTCTCATTCTCAACTTCAACTGAGCTGCTGACTGTCTCTGAACCAGATTTCTGAGTAGCAGTTTCTTCCAAATGTCCTCGAAGCCTTCGATAACTTTGAATGCTTGGGCACACGCCTGCAAATCACAGCAATGCCAAAATGTCTCCGAACTGCACTTCAACGAGTAGATTTAGTACGACGAGTTGACACCCCAAACTCCCAGGAAACTGGATTCACAAGTCTTAATTGTTGCAACGCCGATGTGCGTTTACCTTGACGCGACCTTTCGTGCTCTCTCGTTCTTGTCACCACGAACGCGGCAGTGGTGGCGAAATCTGCCGGTCCATTGCCGGCCATGGACACTCAAATCTCTGCCGGTCTGCATCGAAGCGAAAAACGAATATCGTGTCACTCCTATGCAGCACGACTGCATAAAGAACGTGTCGACCTTGACGAATATCTGCGTCAATTTGGTTCCGGGTTAGCAAATTTGGACTGTTCAGGAGGAGACATTGAAGCTTTCGTGCTCTCTCCAGAACTATCGTCGATATACAAACTGTCCACCGGCCGTAGCGGGCATCTGCAATGGAAGGATCCCAAGGTGCATTACTCTCTTCGAATCAAGCACGCACTGATTTCGGCGTTGATCACGTTGCCGTGCAATATGATTTCGGCTGATGATTTTCCAACATCTTTGTTGAGGGCTCAGGCAGTTGGTTTTCACTCCGTCGAGTCTGGTGAACCACCGTGTACTGATCCAGTTTCGCCCGGGTGCACGAGTATCACAAATATCTTTGATACTTTCGAAAGTATCGACTCATTATCGGACAAAGCGACACAGCCAAATTTCGCAAATGATGATTGCGGTTGGGTGAGCGATCTTACCTTCTTCGGAGGCATTGATGGGTCCAAGCAACCACAGGACTATGGCGTCAATGCGAATCTGGGACTCCAGGGAAATGTGAATGCGAGCATTGCTCTCGACGAAGAATCAGGGCTTGGGCTACAGATCGGAACTGGGATCGTGGCATCGCAGAATGCCGTTCGTGTTTATGAGCTTTTGGGGGAGGCGACAAGTCGTACACAGTCTTACACGACGATCGGGCTGTTTCAGCGAACCGATTCCGGGTTTCTCTGGGCCGTCGCGCACGATTTCATGATCGAACAATCATATGACCGTTTCCTGTTGTCGCAGTGGCGTGGTCGTGTGGGCTTCGATTTTGATGACCGAAATCAGTTTGGCATCACGACACAACTGCGCGCCAGGACCGACTCAGGAACCTTCGGCGGAGGGCCAGTATCGCTTCGGACGATTAACCAGAGTTCGCTCTATTGGAGACATGTCTGGGATTCTTCCGCACAAACCACAATTTGGATAGGACTCGCCGACGGCCACGGCGAAAACAATGCCGTCACTGGACCTTCTGCTTCCAAGTCAACAGTGCCGCTATTTGGTGCCGATTTTCTGAGCCCGTTGAACGATCATTTGGCCTTGTATGGTGAAACGAACCTGGTCATGCCGGCTGACACAGGAACGGTCGATGCCTTTCTTGGGTTTCAGTGGTTCCCCCGCGGCGGTGCAAAGTTTGCTCGACGAACGCGACTTGCACCAGTGTTCTCGGTGGCTGCTCCGACAACGTTTTCAGTGGATTTGAGATAGTTCGTGGAAGTTGCGAAAACGATCGTTCTGAGCTCAGTGACGATAAGTTCGTGCAGAATCTGACTCAACTGATTCTGAAAGGCTGTGGCCTGCCAAACGCGAATCCCTGATGAAAATCGAATCCAATCGTATCACATGCCTGAATCGATTCTGCCGTTTCCAGGCCCTCAGCCAGTGTCTTGATTCCCAATGAATTCGCAGTTTCGTGCAGAGTACGCACGAGATTTTCATGCAGCGCTCCGGGCGTTCCCAGATCCTTCACAAGTGATCGATCGAACTTCAGATAGTCCGGAAGAATCTGCGCCAGCTCCAGCAGTCGCGACTGCCCAGCGCCGAAGTCGTCAAACGCGAGCTGAATTCCGAGGTCACGCAGCGCTGCCGCGAACTTACTGAGAGTCTTTGTCTCCTGCATAGCCTCCTCATGGATCTCCAGAACCAGCTGTCGGTTATTTGTGAGGTCTCTCAGATCCTTCATAGAACGAATCAGTTCCTCACCCAGAACTTCATTCGGTTCGGTGTTGAGAAATAGTGCTCCGGGAACGCCGGCCTCTTCTATGGCTCGCACAGCCTCTGAACGGCAATTCTGACTCAGTCGGGTGCTCAGTCCCAGACGCGTTGCGGCTCGAAACAGTTCCAACGGCGATTCCAGTCCGGAAACATCAGTGCGTACCAATGCTTCATAGCCAAATATTTCCCGATCGGGTCCAGTCACAATTGGCTGAAAATAGACCTTCATACGACCTTCGTTGAGTACTTCGTTCAGACGCGAAATCAACCAGCTTTGTTCCGGTTGCTGTGCAACGCATGTGAATTCGGCAGCCTGCGAAACCTCTCGCGCCAGCCGCATTTCGATATCAGCGAACTGAATCAAATCATTGACGCCAACGGGTGTCGGAACCGAAATTCGCCCGCCGTTAACAAAGGTCCCGTTCGTGCTGCTGAGATCCTGGACGATCACAGCGGCTGGATTGTGCAGAATTTTTGCATGTCTTTTGGAAACACTGCGAGAAGCAATCTGCAGATCACAGGCTGCATCCCGACCAATGCAGAAAGGAAATTGATGCATGGCAATCCGCGAAATCCCCGTCTGGTTTGGCAGGCAACCTTCCAGAAGCCAATGTGTTTCAATCAGAGGCGCTGTGTTCGCGGTCGGAGGAGGGTTCATTGTCGTCGTCATGCTTGTGCCTCCGATCCAGACTTCAGCGGTGTAGCATCAAATTGCAGTGTAGTATCGTTTTGAAGAGTATCGATTGAATGAAGTTCGGCGGTTGCTGGGCCTGCAGTTCTTACGCGATCATCGCCGGGTGAACTGTCGCAGATCTCAAAAATTCGGCCCACGCCGTTCGTTGAAACGGGCCTCAGGCTCTTCTGCGCTTCCGTCAACTGAGTGTTGCAGTCCTCGTCACTGGCGAGATCCTGTGACACAATCAGTAGATGTCGTTCGGATGTGTTGAGCATCGCGGATGCGACAGCGATTGATCTTCCGAAATAGTCGAGTTTACCGTTGAGGCTCGTCGACATCGTGACTCCGCGATGAATCGCTACCTGAATTCGCGTGCCAGCCTTCGAGTGCGATTCCATATTGTGTTGATTCAGCGTCAGTCCAGCCTGAATCGCTTGTCTTGCCGTCGGAAAGGATGCCAACAATCGGTCGTCTTGCTCTTTGATCAGCTTGCCCTCGTAAGATTCGATGGTTACCTGGAAGGCTTGAATTTCACGAGCCATTTCGTCGACAGTGGCGGAATCACCAAGGTCTGCGAACAGATCCAGCACGTTTGTTATGCGTAACGCCAGCAGCGTAGACGTTGCCACGCTGGATATTCGTTCGCGTGTGATCGTCTCCGACGGAAACAGTTGCTGAAACACAGGAAGCTTGAGGGCCTCAGTCGCTGTGACCACATCGGCGCGAGACGTCGTGCGTTCGAGCCTTACAAGCAGAGGGTGCTGGTATTCATTCACCAGTGTGATCAATTGACGTCCGGCATGGACGCAAGCCGGTCGTCTTTTTGATTGTCCTGGTGACAATGGAATCAGCAGTCGATTTGTGCCGGAAGTTGTTTCTGCGACGATGCCAATCGTATACGGCAGCTGAGTTCCGCGAAGAATATAGGATCCTCGATCAAGGTTGAGGTCCAGCTCAAATTTCTCTCCGACCTCGATTTGAATCTGTGCGATCACGTGCGGCGCATGCTCTGGACCACCGATGCAATACGTCTTCAGATCGGCCTGTCGAATTTCCGGATGAATACGGAAAATCATTTCTACCGAACTTGAAAAATCGACATCAAAGTTATGTTCACAGGCTTCGCAATTTGCGTGGCGATCGATTTCACAAAGAGTGTCTTTCACTGCAGCGGCAACGCGACACGTCGGACACAGGATATCCCAATGCAGCTCAAGGAGCCCAGCATGACATGCGGCCAGACAGATATTCGTTAGTTGGTCTGGGGCAACTCCCAATTGGCGGGCCATCGCGCGAGGTCGAATGCGGGCGAGATCCTGTGGCGAACCTTCGGCCAATACGTCCAGGAACTTGTCGAGGCTGCTTTGATCAGTGATGTCGCCAGAAAGTCGCTCTCGATATGATTCGAGCTTTTTCCGAACCGATGCTGCTGGCGGTGCGACGCTGACAAATGGATCTGTGATCGTTGAACCGGACAGTCGCCCGCAGACAACATTGTCGATTCGCCGATAGACGCGATCCAGGGGCTTTTGGCCCTTGATGTTGACTTCTATGTGAGCAATCAGCCGTCCCATCAGCCCCCGCGCGGCTATTCGAACATTGTGCCGCAGCAAGCTGCCACCACCGGCGCGAGGTGTCAACTCAACGGTACTAACAAACCATTGAAAAGGACCGTTTTCAAATTCACGCAGAATGCTGAATCGTCGTCCTTCAATCCATTCGAAGGGATGTTCTTCCCAGCTCAGACGAGTCCAGCCGAGTTTGAAGGATCCGATTCTATGCTTGTTGCCAGCTTCATCGCGACGTGTCATGTATTCCACCGGGGGAAGCCCAACCGCAGCGTTGACTCGTTCCGTATTGGAAATGTGCGGCCAAAGATCTTTGGGATCTCCGTCGAGTTGCCATTCCCAATTGGCTTCAAACACCTTCCCTGTTGTGACCGGGAGATGCGGATGAACTTCAGCCGAATGAACTTCGCCCTGCAGGAGAGAGTCCAGATCCTGCAGAAAATGTGCGGCATCAGCATACCGAGCTTCTGGGCTCTTCTGGAGAGTCTTCAACACGATCGCCGCGACGCCATCGCCGATTTCCGGCGCAATTTTCCGAGGGTCAGGGGCCGGATCGAAACAATGCATTGTGATCAGGCGGATTGGATCATCCGCAAGAAATGGCGGTCTTCCTGTAAGCAATTCAAACAGGGTCGCTCCAAGCGAATAGATATCTGCAGCGGGAGTAATCCCCCCTTTGTCGGTACATTGCTCAGGCGAAATATAGTACGGCGTTCCCAACATCATTCCGGTGCGGGTGAGTTCCATTGATGCGCCCTGATCAATGTGTCGCGCCAGACCGAAGTCTGTGAGCTTCGCCGTCAGAGGTTGGCTGTCGAGTACAGCATTCATGACCGCGTCGTCGCGCGATTCACCATCGGCACTGATTGCAGACAAAAGAATATTCGCGGGTTTAATATCACGATGCACGATACCGATACTGTGTGCGACCGCGAGGGCGTTCGCCACGTCTGCAATGATTTCCAATGCCACACGTTCTGGAATTGGCATGTGTCTCTGCAAAACCGCTTTTAGATCAGTTCCCTCCACCACCTCCATCACGATAAATCGTGTGTCTCCAAAAACACCAGAATCAAGCAGGTTTGCCACGTTCGGATGCTGTACTTCGGAAAGCATCCGCATTTCTTTTTGAAACCGCTGAACGGCCTGCTGATCCAGATTGAATTCCGCTGGCAGAACTTTGATCGCTACCTTGCGACAATCAAGTGTATCTTCGGCAAGGTACACGGCTCCCATTCCGCCCTGGCCGAGTTTCTTCAGTGGACGATAACGATCTCCGAGATTCGGAAGCGGAGCGATATTCCGTGCGGCAGGTGATTCGTTGTGATTTGCGTTCCTGGCATCCGTTGGCTGTATCTTAACCAACTCATCGCAGCTGGTAGCGTAAGTTGCATCAACGATATCCGGGACTGCAGGCAGCACATTCGTTTCATCGTTTTTGGCGAATGGAAGCATAATGTGGCGACTCGAATTCCGGGGTAAATCAATACGTCCTGAACGGAACAATGGTTTGATGGAAAACACTACCTCACGAAATGCACACCGGTAGCGCAGTCTTCCGAACGCCTTCCAGCCAGCTACTGAAATCAATAACGCAACGATCTTACGTGGTACTCGCAATGATTCGGTTGACTTGAAAGTCTTCGACGCACCTCTGGAAAAGCGGTTCATCCTGCGAATGAATTTCCGTTCGCTGGCATTGGAATGCCGCAGAACCAGGTATTTTCAATTCTTGCGCCTTGGTTCCTGGGTCCCGATTGCTTCGGAAAAATCGGCAAATGCGATATCTTTCCTTCAATCCATACGTTGATCAGGCGTTGTCACAAAAATTATTTCGCTAACGCCTGACGAAATATAAGACCTCAGATCGCTATCGATTGCGGGCATTCAAGTCGTCTGGCTATTTATCTGCGATAGCCTGCTGGCGGTTCAGGCCTACTAACTCGGAGTCGACACGGCCTTTGCGACCTCGCCATTTCGCACCATGACGTTGGCAAGTCCCGGTTTGACCAGATCGGTGTTGTTCAGAATATCGAGGCACAGGAACGGCGACGCTCCACTGAAAGATCTTCGATTGTACGGGCGAGCTTCGTTTGATGCTGAGACCAGTCATGCGGAGAATCGCCGATCGGGAGCCCGGACCCAATTCGCGATTAGAATCCGGAGACTCCCTGCTAGTTTGGCAATCTGGTCTCGCGATTAATGGCCAAAACGCGAGGAGCAGAAAAGGGTTCAGGACTCTTTGATTGGCCGTGCCCTTGGCCGAGTTGTGGTTTCGAGACCAGGGCGAACAGCACTGCTTCTTGTCCATTGATCATCACCAAACGGCAGGCCGTGTTTCACACTGATGCGAAGCGCGTTCAACTCTGCCTCTGTTTCGACATGGTTCACCCAGGAACGCCGGTTTCGCGGCAACGGCGGATCATCGGGAATCGCCAGCCATCGGCGTTCGTCTGCAGGCCTTCGGCGAGCATGAGCGGCACCCCATTGCCATTCTTCGGCGAGGTCAATCAATTTGGCTCGTACGGGATTGCGTTCGACGTATCTCATGACTGTCAGAAGATGTCGGTCTGACTGGATAGGAAACGACTTGAAACGACCCTGATAGAAATGGCCGGTCCCACCGGTCTGGTATTGAGCATGCCAACGCATCGTGTGCATGACAGTCAGTCGACGGAAGAACTCACTGACCTGATCAATGGTCTCGGGCCGGACCACAACGTGCCAGTGATTCGGCATTGCCACCATTGCATAAACTGGCAGTGGCACGATTTTTCAGGTTTCCTGCACGGCGCACATGGATGCGGCATAGTCTTCGGGCTTTTCAAAAATCGTCAGCCGAGCCACCGCTCGATTGAGAATGTGGAAGACTTCACCAGCTGGACAAATGCGTTTCGTGCGTGCCATGGAGAAAGTCTAGACGGATGCCAGACGCAATCCAAATAAAGAGACCTGACCCCTTTTCTTTTATTTGCGATACTATTGCCGGTAACTTCGGTTATTCAGTCGGGTGAGATGCACTAATGCAGTACAAGTATCGATCAGATCTCAAGAACAGCTGCCCACGATCGACTGCTGGTGTTGCGTTGAAATTACTGGAATCTGATGCAAACCGATTTTGCTCCAGAATGGTGAGTTCGGGAGATCTCTCCAGCACGAATACACCGCCATACCGAGACTGGACATAGAGGCGTTGATTGATCGAAACAGGGGATGCGTAAACCGGCCGGCCACCGCTGGAGATTCCCGACGTTCTCGCACGCTGAATCAGCTCTCCGGACTTTGCATCGGCACAAAAGTACACGCCATGATCATCGACCCATTGCAGGCGATTATTCAGCAACACGGGCGTTGCCACGTGAGATGTATTCTTACTCGTCCAGAGCATGTGAGAACTGGTGACATCGCCTTTGCCTCCTGCTCTTAACGACACGCTTCCTGAATTTCGGTACCCGCCAAATGCGTAAACTGTTGCGCCGTCAACAAGAACACTTGGTGACAGGTTGTCTGTCATTGGCGTTTCAGCGAACCATATAAGTTTTCCATTTCCGGGGTTTATTCCCCAGACTTCGCCGGGAACTGCCAGAATCAGGTCATCTCGTTCAGGACTCACATGCGCGATTGCCGGAGTGCTGTAGCACAACTCCAAAGCAGCCGCTGGTGACTTCCAGATAACTTCTCCCGAATCTTTGCTAAGGGCATAGAGTGATTGGCTTTCCTCCGCAGCATTTACGATCACTAAGTCCTTGTAAAGAATCAGGCTGGATGCTGATCCCCATTCTCGGTTGCCTGATCCTGTTCCGACTGATACATGCCATAGCTCTTTACCGCTGAGATCAAAAGCATATACCCCGGACTTGCCAAGAAATGCAAAGACCGCAGCCCCATCGGTGCCCGGGGTATTCGTTGCATAGCCGTGCTCGGGAAGCCCCATTCCCTGATAGCGATCTTCCTGTTGAACGGCTGACACGGTCCTGGTCCATACCATCGCTCCTGAATCACGATCGATGCAACATACGTGCCGCTGAAGTTGATTTGGACTACCGCCACGGTCCCCTGCCACGCCATATCCGGAATAGCACGTCACAAAGACGAATCCATCGGTTAACACAGGACTCGAAGAACCCGCTCCTGGAAGTGCAGTTTTCCACGCAAGGTTTCTTGTGTCACTCCATTTCACTGGAATTGTTGAATCTTCACTCAGCCCCAGCCCATTGGGGCCACGAAATCGCCCCCATGGGCTAACCTGTGCAGCAGACAGTTTATCTTCGCCAGTGAGTGGGCTATGGTCGCTCTCCGTGGGTGTGGTGCCTCCGATGTTATCACCCAATTGCAAGGCCGGACGATCCATGACATTGATTCGATGCCGGCCACGAAACGCCAACAGGCACACCGCGCAGACGATTCCCGTCGCGATGATGAAAACTATCCGTTTGCGATTCATTTCGAGCTACTTTCAGATGGAAGGTCTGAGTCCGTATTGCAGGTACTGGATTCGTTCTTAGTTCGCAGAGCTTCATTGCCATCCCATGGCAGCCCCTGAGATCCGAATGACTTTGCCTGCATCTGCATCTTAAACAAGCTACCTGAATGGAAGATGAAGACAGTACGCAATGAATGATTCTGCCACCTGTAGCAGCCCGTTGAAAACCGGGACTGGCTCAAGCAGAAGATCTTAAAACACCATGGTTTCCAGTCGTCCTGCGTGCCTGCCCCGGTTCTTCAACGGACAGTTAGCTCGCGGCGAGCCATCAATGAAACGGTTCTGTGACTTTGCCCTGTGGTGAAGAGTCGCTCGGTCGATAAAGCTAAACATCTGAAAATCGATGATGGGGACATGCTCAATACTGTTCGGCACAGCTCTTGCTCGACTTCTGATGGTCGGTGGAACATCGTTTTGATCCGCGCAGCATGGCACGGGGCAAACGACGCAGCGGGAGAGTCCATTGAATCAGATCAGCGGTTCTTGAGGCTCAGCGGGATTGTGCAGTTTGGACAGATGAGCCAGCAGTTCTTCCTCATCGGCCATGCCGCAGAAGTGCCAGCAGATCATCTCGTGGGTCCGCAACGTGGACTTCTTTCCGGTTCACAGGCTGATCATGCACGCGATGATCCCACGATAGGCCTGCAATTCGATGCCAGTCTGAGAATGTCCCGACTGATGGCGGCAACCGAGCAGGTGCTTGAAGAACCGAAACAGGATTTCAATCTGCCAGCGATAGTGGTACAGCAACGCAATGATGTCGGCAGGACCGTCCAGTCGATTTGTCGCATTGCGCAGGAAGCCGCGCAGTTTTGGCCCGTGGATCCCGTTCCCGGCTTTCCTTTCGACTTGTGTGACTGCGCTTCAATAACAACCAGACGCACTGGATGACTCGGTTTGCTTTGGGCATTGTCGCTGCCAGGGGACATGGGCTGATCCGCGAGCACGCGAGCCGTCCGGTACGCATCCATCAGCGGCTACTCTTCCATGACAGTGAAGACGCTGTTGTCTCGAATCCGACACACGTAACTGTTGCCGGCATCAACGATAGAGGTCACTCGCCGGAGTCCAGGCAGTGTCCGGAGCACGGCGACTTCGGATTTGTTCGAGGCGTTCCTTTTGCAGGCGATCAAACACTCCCGCTTCCCCACCGCTGATCGTCACAAGACTAAAGAATGTCTCTGCTGAGCAGGAAACCGGCAGTTTCAGTGCCGCCCCTTCTACAGAACCCCACCAAAACTCCGGTGAAGGCATTTGGGCCATGACGTCTGAGAAGGAACCTTCATCAATGCTCAAGTCCTGAGGGCTTGTCCATGGAACTGCAAGAGCAGCGGAGACAAGTACGACAGCCAGCGTTTCACCCTCGGCATCCGTCACGTCGGACAACCTGCGAAGTTGTCCCGCGAGCCCCAGAGAATCTCTTGAGTTGATTGCCTGGATGCGGGTGTGCGTTCCATCATCGTCATCTGCCAAACCGCGATACAAGGCAGGCATCTTGTCAATCAACTGAAAGTTGGTGGGGCTGTCCCATGATTCATTCAGGCGGAACTGCGCATACAAGTCCTGCTGATCTATGTAAGGCAGAAGATGCACTCGCCAGCTAAGTTGCGAATCCAGGTGTTTGTCGGCTTCCTGCTGCAGATAGCGTCGGATCCCCAGCATGAGGACATGAATCTGTTCCTGAGAATACTTGTGTTCCGCAATCAGCGTTTGTTCCACAACATCCTTGTTGGAAGCACCCTCGACCTGCCTGGTCAGCCGATCTCGCAGATCTCGAAACTGTGAGTCAATCTTACGGGACGCTGAAAACACTGGTGCAAATGGTGGTCGTTGAGGAGGAACCTCCCCCAGTTCACGACCAAGAAATGTGCGTGCAGGCCCATCCGAGTCACTATCTGTCTCAGGCACCCAGTTCAGCAGGGAATAACGCAGTCCGAAAAATCCGGCGCAGCACAATGTGACAATGACCAATCGGCGTCTTCTCATGGTCACTCAACATTTCCAGAATCACTGATTACGGATGCAAACATAGTGATATCGTCCATGGCGTCCTGAACTCTTCCTGCGAATAACTCATTTGCCCCCAGTTCCCGCAGGCTATCAAACGCACTCTTCAACACATATTTACCAGCACGTGCGGAGTGAGCAATACTCAAGACCGCAGCAGCAACAATTGTTTCGGATTCAGACTTAAAAAATCGAACGGCCACTTGTTGAGCAGCAGCCCAATCTGCACTGTGAAGACCGATTGATAGCAGCGCCGTGGATATTCTCTCCGAATCTCCACTCTCCAGTTCGGCCAGGGCATCAGCATCAGAAAGCGGGGTAATGTCGACGTATCTCTTCTGATTCACTTGATCTTCCCAATGGGCACCATGCTGGTTCGTTGTCCGTTGAAAAACCGGGACAGGCAAGCAGGACGGCTGGAAACCATTGTGTTTTCAGGTCTCCTGGTCAATCCAGTCCCGTTTTTTTAACAGGCTGTTGGGAGTGCCGATTGTACCGTGGCGTCTTAGTCTGAATGACGCAGGAATGAAAACGAACGCGGGCCGGGGCAGCCCTGACGTTTTCTCAAACACGACTTTGATTTGAACGCTGGCATTGTGCGGAACAATTGAAACAATGCGCACACTCGACTCTTTTGGATGCTGTCAGACGTGAGACTGTTGAAAGCCTTTCGTCCCGGGCGATCGACCGAGTAAGACTGCCTGTCGGACGTCGTTCCGACACACACTCTCATTCCAAACACACTCAATCCAACTAAAGGCCTGATGATGAGTTCATTTCCTGCCGTTGCACATCTGTTGTGTGCTTCAGGTCTGTTCTTTTTGTTTTTGGCGTATGGAGATTGTCCAACGGCGGTTGCTGATGATCAGACATCCGGCACCATCACCGAGGCGCCAATCAACGGGCATTTTGTCATTGGGCCGGATTACCAGTTGCATCGTGATCTCACGGACCTGGGAAATCCTAAGGGGCGGCAGTTTGAATTCTCGATGCCTCTGGCCGACAGCCGTATTTTCCCGGGGACCGATTCCACTCTGGATCCGAAGAAGGACGTTCGAACCGAACGGCGTGTGTTTGTCTACGTTCCGGCTGAGTACAAAGATGGCAGGAAAGCTCCGATCCTGATGACTCTGGACGGCCCAAGCCAGCTCAATCTCATTCGGCATGCACTCGACAATCTGACCGTATCCAAAGACCCCGGCCGACGGCTGCCCGCATTCATTGTCGTGTCCGTTCAGAACGGCGGCAATGACGGAAAAGGGAGCGAACGAGGTCTCGAATATGACACGATGTCCGATCGGTTCGCGAGGTTTCTCAACGATGAAGTCCTGCCAGCCGTCTTGAACAACGCAGAGATTCGAGCCGCCTATCCGGGACTGGCCTTCACGGATGATCCGTGGGGTAAGGGGGTCATGGGATGCAGTTCCGGCGGTGCCGCAGCGCTGACTGCGGGCTGGTTTCGTCCGGACTTGTTTCGTCGGCTGATTACCTATTCCGGAACATTTGTCGATCAGCAGGATGACGATGCTCCTGAAGAAGCCAGGTACCCACTTGGTGCATGGGAATATCATTCCGGCCTGAAGCTGATCGAGAATACTCCGCGAAAGCCGCTGAGAATCTTTACGCACGTTTCGGAACACGACAACCGCGCCAAAGATCCTGAAGAGACATACCATAACTGGGTCATGGCCAATGAACGTACGGCCGAAGCACTCCGGGCAAAAGGCTACGACTATCGTTATCTGTTCAGCCGCGCATCCCGCCACTGCGACCGCAACGTTTTCGAACACACACTCGCCGACACACTCGTCTGGATGTGGCAGGACTACACGCCCGAATAAAGCGAATGGGCTGCCGGCTGTAAACCATCCATCGTGTTTTCAGGTCTCCTGCTCGAGCCAGTCCCGTTTTTCAACAGGCTGATGCGATGCGACTCAGGGGGAATCTTCACCGCTGGTTGCGTGCGTCTGTGTGACGACATGGTACGGGGAGTGTGATGACTCAAGCATTCTGTCATTTACTTGCCGCATGAATTGCAGAATTCAGCGACGTAATTGTGGGGCGTGCTGTCATACGATTTGTATCGCCGATCTGCTGCCGGTAGACTCGGCGTAGGCTGGCCGCTGGAGGTGTGGTTTATCGATTCTTTGATCAGGCGTGATACTGTGCACAGACTTCAATACGTCGGCATCATTGCCGCTTTCCTGCTTCTGGTTGTGGCGTCCGACAATGCGTCTCCTGCGGACCGGCCGAATATCGTCGTGATCCTGGTGGATGATATGGGGTATGGTGACCCGGGTTGTTACAACGCCGAATCAAAGATTCCGACGCCCCACATAAATTCCCTGGCGGAATCAGGGATGCGGTTCACGGATGCTCACGCGCCAGGTCCGTTGTGCCATATGTCGCGGTATGGTTTGATGACGGGCAGATATCCCTTTCGCACGGATGTGACCGTCTGGCCCAAACAGCCACTCATCAAATCCGGCGATATGACAATCGCATCGCTGGCAGCATCTCAGGGCTATCACACGGCAATGGTCGGAAAATGGCATCTGGGCTTTGAAGAAAATGGATACGAAAAGCGGCTGCCCGGTGGGCCTGTGGACCGTGGCTTTGATTCGTTTTTTGGAATTCGGGCATCCACGGATATCCCTCCCTACTTTTACATACGTAACGATCGCGCTGTACAGCCACCAACAAATCAGATTCAGGCGAACAACAGCGACGGCTGGTCACCCATCCAGGGTGCATTCTGGAGAGCAGGTGGGATTGCTCCCGATTTATCGCTGGAAGAAGTGCTTCCACGATTTACCAGTGAAGCGATTCAGGTCATTCAGTCTCACCAGACTTCAGGCAGCGGTCAGCCGTTGATGCTTTACCTTGCCTATCCGGCACCTCATACACCCTGGCTGCCGTCCGAGAAGTTTCGCAACAAGAGTGGCGCAGGAATGTATGGTGACTTTCTGATGATGGTCGACGACGAGATTGGCCGTGTGCTTGGATCGATTGAAGCCGCTGGGCTCAGGGATAACACCCTTTTGGTTTTCACGTCTGACAATGGTCCCACATGGTATGACAAAGACGTTGCAAGGTTTGGGCATGACTCCAGCGGAGGACTTCGTGGTATGAAAGCGGACGCATGGGAAGCTGGTCATCGCGTTCCATTTATTGTCCGCTGGCCTGGTGTTGTTCAGGCGGGGACCAGTAGTTCTCGTTTGTTGTGCTTCACAGACCTGCTTGCGACTCTTGCTGACATCATGAAAGTCACACTGCCGCCTGACGCCGGACCGGATAGCTTCAGTTTTCTTCCCGACCTGAATGCGTTACCCGGCGATGCAGTCTCTCAGAACTCCCGACCTCAGCGGACACAGTTTGTCATGCAGGCGGGTAGCGTCGCTTCAATGATGACCATCCGTTCCGGCGACTGGAAACTCATCACCGGACTTGGCTCAGGCGGTTTCTCTCGTCCGAATCGAACCCAGCCTGTCCCCGGTGAAGCTACCGGCCAACTCTACAACCTTGCCGAAGATGTTGGAGAAACGAAGAATCTCTATATGGAGCGGCCCGACATTGTGGAACGGCTGAACCGCGAACTGGACATCGTCCGGAAGTCGGTTCGGTAAGTCTTGTTCGTTGTCAGGATGATGGACGCTCGTTGGAGCCCTTCGATATCCAACCGTCGCAATACGCCGTGAAATGCATCTCAGTTTTCTTTTAACCAGCGTTCAAAGAATCGCTGCCAGGAACGGTCCATCACGGGATCGGTTGCTCGGTGTCCACAAGTCAGCTGGATATATTCAAGCTTCTCCGGCACGTCCAGTAATTCGTATACTTCCCTGGCCGCGTTGATATAAGCGATGCTTTGTCTGTCGTCGGAGTGAGCGGCGGTGGGCTGATCTGTACTACATCCAATGACCATCACTGCGCGAGGGGCCGCGAGGGCGAGCAGCTCATGATGATTTCGTTCGAAGCCAGGTCGCGTGGGATCTGTGTCCAGCAAGCTCCAAACAGTGTTGCGTAGCGCCTCAACGGGGTAGTCAGAAGCCGGGATGGAATCGAATGGTCGTTTCGCATCCAGATACCAGGGATCCAGGTAATTGCTGTTTCCATACAATGCCAGGTGTGGATCGATTGAAACGACCGCCTTGATCTCCGGAGCGAATGCCGCCACATAGAGTGCGGTTTTTGCGCTCAGGGAGAAGCCCATAAAACCAATGCGGTTCGGATCAACAATTGGCACATCCGCAAGAAACTGAGCTTCTCTTTGGACATCGAAAACCATGCGAGAGATGGGTGCCCATCGACCAAAGCGCTCGTAAAGTTTCAGCTGAACATCGTTGCGGTAGCTGGTGGCGTCGCGATAGTTGCGAATGAATGACCAGCCGCAAAGTACGACGTACCCATGTTGTGCCAGCCATTCGCCCCACCATTTTTCAGGTTCTGTGTAGTCGGGGGACGTCGAAGTCCAGGCGATGACAGCCGGACATTTTTTCGTGCCCACGTTATCGGGCAGGAGCAACAGATACGATTGATCGAAGTCTGTTTCCATTGGTAAGGTGAGTTCAATTCGTACGTAACCATCCTTCTGAATTCTGCTGATTTCAGTGGAATTCCGGATATCGCCAAACCAGACCTGGTCGCTTTCAGAAGGCTGAAGCTTTCCCAGAATGTTTTCCCACTGTCGGTGGAGCTGCGGCCGCAACTGTTCTTTCCATTCGCGAACATCGGCCTTTGAGTCGGGTGTCTTCAGGCTTCGCAATGGAGAGACCAGTGAGTACAAATGCTGGTCCTTCATCAACGATACGCCACTCGCCGGTGGTGTGTGATAGCGTGGCTGTGCAGTGGAATCACGATCAAACTGGGCAGTCGCGATCCTGCAGTTCAGAACGGCGCCCAATGCGGCCAGGACTGCAGCCAAATGCAGGTAGTTCGGTTTGTTCATGCTGGCCTCTTTGTCTTTCGGATTCAAACGCCCGCCTCCGCATTCAACCCCGAGTATCGGACTCGAATACTGTGTCCTTGCCAGGTCGATCGTTGTCGCAAAGAGCTCCCATGCCATCGCGAGCTCAGTTCACAGTTGCCGTCGATGTGTCCCTGGATGTCGGTTGAAAAATCAGGACAGGGAAAAATCAGGACAGGCACGCAGGACGACTGGAAACCATCGTGTTTTACGGTCTCCTGCTGGAGCCAGTCCCGTTCTCCAACAGACTGTCAGGTCAGGAATTCTAACGTGAAACAGCGAATGTTCGCATCATTCGAATCCGGATTCTGAATGCCCCGGAAAACAAAAGCAGCTCAGTCGATGCGACTGAGCTGCTGTTACAGTAAGCTGATCAACCAACGATACAGAGAGACCGGCATTACCTTGATGGAGATGATCTGACAAACCGCTGAACGCATGCTTTTCCGGAACGACTAACGCAACTCTCGATCCAGATCAAACATATCGGAGTCTCCCAGGTTCTGCTCAGCCGCTGGTTCATCGATTTCAGGCACGGCAGCCGACTGATCCGTTGATGACGACTCAACAGCAGCATCAACTTCTGCGGCCTCTTCCATTGCCAGTGTTTCGACTTGTTCGTCGGCATTTGCGGTCGACAGTCCGGGCCGTTCTGATTCACTTTCCTCGTCCTTGCGGGGGCGAGCGGCCATGGCACCGACAAACTGGTTTTCGATCTTTGCTTTCTTCAGGAAGTATTCCACTGCTGTTCCAGTGAAGGCAAGCCCGGTGGCGACAAACAGCAGCGGCTCCCAGAATCCGATGGCCGCATATGCACCGATCTGACCGGCGGTCAGTAGTCCCAGCGTTGTTGCGAAGACCTTACGAGCCGACATGGCGCTGCGTTGTTTTTTGCGAGCGGCAGTTGAAAGAGCATTCTCGACAGACATCGCGGATACATTACGGAACGAATCCATGCTTTCACGAAGTTTGTCCCGATCGATCTTTGGCCGGGGAGCTGGTATTCGTTCCTCCAGCGAGTCATCTTCCTGGAGATTCATTTCAGGAGCTTCCGCCAGATCACTCGACATATACTGATCGATAAACGACTTCTGCTGAAACGGCCGAGGCTCTGTATCGTTTGAACTTTGCGGAGGACTGGACTGCGAGTTTCCGCCTGCAGATTTCTTCAGTTCGCTGGGCAAAGAGCTTCCAGCGTTGCTTCGACTGCGTGACAGCAGCTGTTCCATATAACTGGCAACGAAGTCGGGAGTTTCTGTCTCTGATAGTTCAGGCTCAACAGGATTCTCCAGAAGAATCTGATCCGCTTCACCAAAGCGAATGGCTACGCCAGCGACTCCCGTATCGGCAATGGGCTGAGAAGGGTCGATGTATTGCTGGTCATTCTTCTCTGTCGATTTTGATGCCTCTTTGTTTTTCGCCAGCCCGAACAGACTAGCAAGCTCAGTCCGCAACAGACCGACCGCATCCCCATCAGTTTCCTCATCTGTTGTATCGGGATCTGTGTCCTGGCAATCGGCAGCAGACTTTGCGAAGTCGTGCGGGTCACCGGTCAGCTGGACAGTATCCTGTTTCGACCGTTCAAAACGGTTTGTATTCTCCTGCATTGCCGTAATCGTCTTGACAATGGAATCGCTGTCTCCGTAATGCGTCAGATCGTCGACTGATTCGGGGAGCGTAACAGTTTCGGCTCTCGAGAATGTTGCTGCGTCTCCGTCGAACTCACTCAAATGGACTGTATGATGTTCTGCGTCAGATTCAGTTTCCGGAGCGACATCGCCGATCCTGCCATGTTCAGAGTCAGACTCAGATCGACCGCTGGCCGCATGGATTTCGTCAAAGTCGCTGGTTGCTGATTCGGTGGAAGAAGCGGGAGAGCCTTCAGCAGGCCTTGCCGACTGGAACTCCTGCATGGCGACCTGAATCTCCGCGCGGGCAATTTCCAGTTGCTGTCGAGCTTCAACCATCTGGCGGCGTTGCGTCTCCAGCTCTTCTTCACTCTGCGCCAGGAGTTGCTGACGGTCTTTCAGATCGGCTTCACGTTTGTCAAGAAGCTGTGCTCTTTGATCGAGTTCTCGACTCTCAATTCGAAGGGCTTCTTCCGAAATTGAAGACTCAGCAGATGTCATGGCCTCGGTCAGCAATTCCAGTTGATTGCGCAACTTTTGAATCGTTTCATCGCGCTGACGAAGTGCTTCATCGATATCTGCTGCTTCTTCTCCGGATCTTGCCGCGAGTGCTTCCAGCTCCTGCCGGCTGATCATCAACTCTTCGTCACGAGTGGCCAGTGTTTCCTCCATGTTGGCGACACGAGCATTGGCTTCGTGCAACGCGGATTCCAGGTCACTGCGAATGGCCTCAACCTGTTCCAGCAACCGGGATTCCTGATCCATTGAAGTCTGGTCGTTTGAATTCAGTTCGTTTGCATCATGCATCTCGACCTGTTCGGCCTGCAGCATCGCCAGCGAATCCTGCAACTCCGAAATTGCTGATTCCAGTTCTGTGATTCTCTGGCGATCCGCCGCAAGCTGCTCGTTGGCCGCATCCAGTTCGTTGCGAGTCTGCGCCAGTTGTTGCTGAGCGGCAGCTTCGTCGGATCGAGCCGACTCTTCGGCATGTTTCAGTGCCTCCAGGGCCTCAGCTGAATCTTCCACAGAACTGAACTCTGCGTGCAGGTTCTCAAACTGAGCCTGCATTTGCTTCAGCGCTTCCAGAAGCGCGTCACGTTCGGCGGCAAGATGCTGCATTTCCTGCGCGTAGGAAGATTCTGTCGCTTCGCGGTTCAGCAAATCAGCTTTCAGTTCTTCAATCTGCGATTGCAGTTGTCGACTGGCTGCCTCAGATTCACTGAACTCTGCTCGAAGCGATTCCTGCTTCTCCAGTTGTTCCTGCAGCAGAAGGAGTTGTTCATCCAGCTGCCTGTTTTCGTCTTCAAGCCGATCAGCCATCTGTTGCAGTGCGATCGTTTGCTGATCAGCAACGGAGTTTAGTTCTGACGACTGGGCATGCTGCTCAGCCGCTTTCTCTGATTCAAGTCGCAGTGATTCGGCTTGTTGCTCAATCTCTGAAGCGCGGGTCTCAAGTGCGACCGTTCTTTCAGCCAGCTCATCCTGCACTTGTTCCAGTTCTGCGGCACGGGCAGCCAGATCTTTCTGCTGCTCGTCAAGTCTGGCTGTTTGTTCGTCCAGATTTCGGCGACGACGGTCCATCTGGTCGCGTTCTCGCATCAGCGATTCACGTTCCGAGGCAATGGCGGCCAGTTCCTGAACGCTTCCGCTGACCGCTGCAGCTTTGGCGGAACGCTCCTGTTCTGCTGCGATCGCGACTGTGAGCCGTGACTGAGCGTCTTCTGCAGCTGCCGTTGCATCGGCCAGCTGTTCCCGCAGTGTTTCCAGTTCCAAGCGGAGTTCACTCGCTCGAGCCTCGCCAACGTTTGCGAGATGGCTGAATTCGGCAATTTCACTCCGTTGTTGGTCCAGCAATTGCTTTGCTTCGAGGAGTTCGGCCTTGAGTTCCTCGCGGATTGCGTCCTGTTCTGCGTTGGCATGCTGCTGAGCATCGGTTTGCTTCTGTTCAAACTCCCGTTCCCGCCGCGCAAGATCTGCTGCAAGTCCTTCATATTCGGTGCGCAGTTCTTCCAGCGATGTGAGTTCGGACTGCAGGGCCTCACGGATACTTGCTTGCTCCGACTCTCGTTCCTGCAGTTCATCCTGCTGAGCCCGCACAGACTGCTCGTTGCTTAAGAGCTGCTGTTCGCGCGCATCCAGTTCCTGCAGCTTTGCATCCAGTTGCTGCTCTTTTGATTCGAGCTCGGCCTCATAAGCAGTCAGCGTCGATTCATGCTGAATCAGTTTCTGCGCACTTTGCTCCAGCTGAATGGCCTGCTCATTGCTGAATCTTTCTCGCTCTTCGCAAGCAGCCTGCGCGTCGTCGACTTGCTCGATCCGTTCACGCAACGATGCTTCCTGACGCAGAACAACAGATTCACGTTCCTGCAATGCATGTTCGGCCTTCAGGATCTGCTGATGTGATTCGGCGAGTGCTTCCTGAGACTGCTGAATCTCGGCCAACCGTTGATTGAATCTTTCCTCAGCCTTCGTCACCGCCAGTTCATGTTTTTCAAGAACTTCCAGCCGCTTTTGCATGCGAGTTTCGAGGGAACCGAACAGCTCTGCTCGGTCGTTCAGCGAACTCTGGAAATCTCGAAGTGTCAGCAGGACATTTTCGATTTCCTGATTTGCCACGCCGGATTCTTCTGCTTTCGGCAGCAGCGCTGGATTCCGCATATCACCAGAAAGTGCAACGATCTGCTTTTCCAGCGAATCAAGGCTGGCGCGGATTTCCCGTCGAGCACGCCTTTCTTCCTCCGAATCGGCGACAAGCGCAGAGGCCTTCGCAAGTACCTCAACCTGAGAAGGGTCCAGCGCGGGCCGGAACGCGTTGTCTTGAGTCGGATTTACCGAAGACAACGCAGGGGCAGGCAGGTCGACCGAGTTATCTGAGTTCCGATGCCGCGGGTTGACGACGTTGAAGGACAAGTCCTCAGAAAACTCTGAACGAGGCTCAGCACCGACTGACTCGACGCGAAAGACTGCCGGGCCAATGGCGAGCGTATCTCCTTCAAAGGTCTGAGCGATCGACTGGACCGGTAGATCATTGAGCCAGATGGGGCCTTCGAGCTTCTCGATTGAAAGGACGCCGCTGCGATAATGAAGGCTGCAGTGGTTCGGCTTGACGCCCTCAAGATGGATGACCAGATCGCAGTCTGCACTGGCCCCACACGCAAACGCTCCTTCACCGCGAATCAGCAGGGGTTCTCCTGCTGAAGTCCAGAGCGGTGCCAGCATGGGCAGCGAAGTTCTGCCTGCGGCTCTCAGTCGTTTACTCGTCGTGACTGACATGCGTGTCTCCGAATCCTGAATCAGCTCACATGAGCCAGCTCATCCAAACAGGGGCAATTTCATTTGCACAGTGCCCCCGGAACTAAGCGAGACGCGTTCAGGAAGCGGATACAGCGGCAGAATGAATTCGAACGGTTGTACAAATGATGATGAGATTCAACACGTGTCGATATTCTGCAACCTGGATGATTACATAGCCTATAAATGACAGTCAGGCGCTATGGGCAATGGCGAGTATCCCTGCCAATTAGCGGCAATGTCCTCTATTTTGCGGTCCATGACGAATGACCGGATGTTAACGGCAGATCAACGCCCCCGAATTTCATTCATGGAGTTCATGGCTTCTTCAATGAAAAGTGCTTCACGACTGACTTTGCAGTGCGACAATTGGACGTCGCGACGAATATTCAGTCTGTGCCAGATTGATGCTTCGAGTCACCAGTGCCTCGCCATTTCATTGAACACCAGTCATTTCATTGAACACCAGCCATTCCATTGAACACCAGCCATTCCATTGATCTGCGTGCCGTGTAGTCTGCCATGCCACAAATGCGTTCCTTCTCCCGGTTAGCACTGCCGATCGTTACTGGACGGTCAGCCCATTTTGGCTGCGCGTTTTGCATGTTGCTGTTGGTTTCCTGGTCGCTTCTCTCCCCCGACCCTTACGCCGTTGTTCGCAGGACATCATTCAGCTGGATTCGAACGCTGGATGATGCGGTCAAACATGCGGCCGCTTTTGCGGCTCTGGCTGGCGTCACTGCGAGTTTTTGTTTTCGCCTTCTGAATTCGCTCCCCACGTGTGTCATCATAGGACTGACGACCTACGCGGCGGCGACCGAAATCCTGCAGGGTTTCGTACCGGGGAGGTCCTGCGACCCACTGGATGCGATTGCGAACAGCGTGGGAATCGTCGTGGGGTTACTTCTGGCGACCTCTGCACACTCATTTTTCGCATGCAAAACCGCGGAAACAGCCTCCATTTCGGGCTAATTTGCCGCTCAGCAACACCGGATTTTCGGGGCAGCGGGCATCTCCAGGGCGTTTGAACGTGCCGGTTTCGCCTCGCGAACATTGAAGGTCAGCTGCGGTTAATTGCTTTTTCCCTTGTCCCGGACTTCGTATCTGTTGGATAATCGCCGCACTGCCGTCATTCCGCTGGAAGGATTTTACCGATTGTCGGGGCCTCTTCGGGGAGACCGATGCGGTTGCTGTCTGTCCGGAAAGCGGCTGAAGATTCCGAGTAATCCGAAAAGCTGGCTGCTCAACGAATCAGTTGGGTGGTTTTAGTGGTGGAACTCGGGTCTTCTGCAAGATTCGCTGGAATTGAGGTCGAAGACAGGGTGAGATACCCCGGATTCCGAGATTCCAGACCCAATGGGCACTCGCCGTGTTTCTGGGCAGAGATTGTTTGTGGACTTTGGCACTGTTTGAATAAGGTTTTGCATCATGCTGCTGACCGAGTTGTTGGAAAATCTGCTGGGGCGAACTGAGTCACGACGACGACGGGACAGAAAGCAGTTCCACGTCGCGCAGATCGCAGAGGCAGTCGAAGAACGATGCTTGCTCAGCGGGACTTATGGCGGATATGAGTACCACGAATTCCCTCCTGCCGCGGCTGGAAGTGGAAACACGGGGGCTTCGCAGGGGGCAATGAATCCTCTGACTTCTATTCCGCAGCTTTCCAGCCTGCCCGGGGCGCCTGTCACGATTTACCTCGATTTCGATGGGCATACGGAGACTCAGGACTGGCCTGGCGCGCGATCCGATGGTCAAACGGGCGCGATCATCACGCCCGTCTTCGACATCGACAATGACTTCACGACTTTCAGCGACGAGGAATTGCGTCTGATCGAAGAGGTCTGGTATCGAGTTGCGGAGGATTATGCCCCGTTCAACGTGAATGTGACAACAATTGACCCTGGCTCATACAACGATTTCAGTGCCGTATTGGTCTCGATCGGTGGAAATGGCTCCTGGATTGGCAGCCCGGGCGGCATCGCATTTGTCAATTCGTTCAACAACAGTGCCGTGAACACGTGTTACGTCTTCAGTGACAACACCGCCTTTGGTTCTCCCATCCACGCGAAGGGTATGGCTCTGGCTGCGTCGCACGAAGTCGGACACATGCTCGGTCTCCTGCACCATAGTGTCTACGACGCCAACGGTAATCAGACGGCTCAGTACGACTCAGGTCGACCCGATCTCGGGCCAATCATGGGCGCGCCCTATAATTCAGAACGTGAGACCTGGTCCTCAGCACCGGACTCCAATGGTCCGACCAGTATTCAGGATGACCTCGTGTACATGACACGAGCCCAGAATCTGACGTTTGCCTTCCGTCAGGACGATCATGGCAACTCCATTTCGAATGCCACTCCGCTGGATTCCACCGTGCCTGATGTTTCCGGGTCCGGCATTATCGAACGGAATGATGACGTCGATTTCTTCTCCTTCGAAACGGACACTGGAACCGTCTCGTTTGACGCGACTGGTCTTGATCTGGCCGCAATTTACTCGGGCCTGAATGTTAATGCCGGGACAAATCTGGACCTGGTGCTAAGCCTGTACGATTCAAACGGCACTCTGATCGCCACGGACAACCCGACAAATTCCCTGTCCGCTTCTTTGTCCGCGAGTGTTTCCGCAGGAACCTACTACATCGCGGTATCCGGAACGGGGCAATACGGGGCTCTCGGCTCTTACACACTGTCTGGTACTGTCATTCCGTTACCGACAATTCCGACAATGCTGAGCCCGACCGGAACATTGTCGATACTGAACCCAACGTTCCAGTGGAGCCAGGGGTCTGGTGCGACCAGTTATGAACTGGAGGTGGCAAATCTGACACTCAATCGCAGCCGCTACTATGTGCGGACCGTTTCTGGTACGACGCACGTCGCGCAGTTCGCATTCGTTGAAGGCGACTACACGGCACGGGTGCGAACAATAGCGGCAGACGGCACGCTTGGTACATGGAGTAACACAATTGCGTTTACTCTGGATGTACCTGCTCCGTCCAAGCCCATTATTTCCCGACCATTGGGCGAGATTGCCACATCGTTCCCAACGTTTGTCTGGAACTCTCAGGCCGCGGCCTTCAACTATACTCTGGAAGTTCGAAATGCTGACACAGACGAGCGTGTCATCTTCCGAACGAACCATGAACCCAACACCTACCTGCACTTCAACCCACTGCCAGACGGCAATTATGTGGCGACGGTCCAGGCTTTTAATATCCTGGGTGAACCGAGCGCTGTCAGTGATCCTGTCGCGTTTTCCATCGACTCCCCGCCACCAGTCGCCCCGACCATTACTGGGCCAACAGCGACAACAACCGACACCAGTCCAAGGATCGAATGGACCGAAGTGCAGGACGCGTGGAGATACGATCTTTGGGTCAACTACCGCAACGGTGGAGTTGCCCAGTATATTCGTGAAACGAAGATCGAAGGTGACAACTTTTATCAGACGCTGGACTTGCCTCAGGGTACGTATATCGCGTGGGTGCGGGCTATCAATGGCAATGGCGAAGTTGGTCCATGGAGCACCGCGTACTTCTTCACAGTCGATATCCTGCCACCAGGCCGTGTTACTCTGACTGGTCCTGCAGCCGTGGCGCCGGCAACAGTTCTCCAGAATCAATTTCCGACTTTCACCTGGGACGCAGTGGAAAGGGCCACGACTTACGATCTGTGGGTGAACAACGAGACGACGCGTCAAACTCAGATCATTCGGGAGCAGTCGCTGACGAGCACTTCATTCACAAGCCTGACCAAGCTGCCGGAAGGTCGCTATAACGCCTGGGTACGTGCGAAGAACTCAGCCAATGAAGTCGGTCCATGGAGCACGGCCTGGAAGTTCGAGATTGATCTTCCTCGTCCGACGACACCTGTCTTCACCGGCCCGACTGTGAACCCTGCCGGATCGGTCACCAGTTCGACCCCGACTTTCACATGGACCGCGGATGTTCAGGGTGACTTTTACCAGCTTTGGGTCAACGATGTGACAACTGGTAAACGCGTGCTGCTCGTGAACGACATCGTGGGTGAATCCTATCAGGTGCCAGTCGATCAGCGGTTCCTGGAGCATACGTATGATGTCTGGGTGCGAGCTTACAACTCAGTCGGCGAATACAGCGCCTGGAGTGCGGTCAACCGTATTCGAATTGATATTCCGAACCCGACGACGCCAATCATCATCGGGCCAAGTGACACCGTTCGTACCTCTACCCCCGTATTGCAGTGGGTTCATTCCAGTGAATCGGTAAGGTACGAAGTGATCATTCGGGACCTTGAGCGGCAGGAAAATATCGTTCTTCAGGTCCGATCTTTCCAGGTGAGCCCTGCGGGAGATGTTGCTTCATTCACGCTGCCAAATGCCAACGCTCTGGGTCGTGGAACCTACCGGTTCTGGGTGCGGGCCTTCAACTCACTGAGTGACACCAGTGCCTGGAGTGCATCGAAGACATTTGCCGTTGTTGCTTATGAGGCTGTAGACGCTGAAGACACCTCAGAGCTCGTCATGTTGACTAGCAAAGCGGTAGAAGTCTCCTCGAACGAGAATCGAATTCCGGCTAGTGATTCGGCTGAGACGAACAGCGTGCCGGAAAATGAGGTTGTCTTCTCACCCCGAATCGTTGAAGACACAACCGTCGAGCTTGCGATTGTCGAAGAATCGGTGATGGCGGAATTCGCTGACCCGACAGACAGCGACGTAGGGCAAATCGCCCTGGGTTCGGATGTGTCGTCGACTCCGCAAACTGACTCAGAACAACAAGCGACCGGTCATGCGGGGATTACGGCAGCAATGCTTGCCCTGCTACCTTTCCGCGAGCGTAAACGTCGCAAGGAATAGTGCATCTTTGCTTGAATCCTGAACGCCTGAAGCCCGGGAAGACACTTCTCGGGCTTCGTGCTTTGCGTGACGGTGTTAAGGCGTTGATTGGAGGAAAATCACCCGCGTCCGTCGGTTCCCGGGGGTTGTCGGATCCCGCGGATCGTGGACGGGGCTGGGTGACGTCGTCAGAGCCGTCTCAAACCATCTTCTTTCATGGGGTTCGGAATTCGTTCGTCGATTTCGTCAATTCGCCGAAGCGTTTCAGAATCCAGAATCAGCCCGTCAGCCTGCAGACTCTCATTCAACTGTTGAATAGTCGTCGCGCCAATAATCGTTGATGCGACGAAGTCATGCTGTTTGCTCCACGCCACGGCCAGCGCGGTCAGCGTGACATTCAACTCGTCAGCAATGACGCTCAGTTCAGCGACGGTCTGTCTTGTCCGATCGTTCAGAAATCGCTCCGCCATTTTTTGCTGACGTTCTCCGGCGTTTCTGTATTCAGTAAACCGAGCACCGGGCGGATACTGCTGGCTGTACTTACCTGTCAAGACACCGCCACCCAGCGGCGAAAACGGTAGAAGGCTGATCTTTTCCTGTCGGCAAACCTGAGCCAGTTCACTTTCACACCGTCGATTGATCAGGCTGAAATTGTTCTGAATCGTGTCGTATCGGCAGAGTCCGTTGTTCTCTGCCGCTGACAGGCTTTTCATGACTCCCCAACACGTTTCATTGCTGCATCCTGCGACTCGGACCTTTCCCTGTTTGATCAGTTCTGTCAGCACTTCCAGCAGGTCTTCATACCTGGCACCATGATCAGGCCAGTGGGTCTGATAGAGATCGATGTAGTCGGTTTGCAGTCGTCGAAGGCTGTCCTCAACGGCCTTCATAATCTGCACCCTGTCAAGCGCTGTCTTTCCATGGCGAACGGGTGGAACAAACCAACCGTGAGCAGGTCCGGTCACTTTCGTCGCCAGGATGATGGTTTCGCGGGGTTTTGTTTTCATCCATCGTCCGACGATCTCCTCGGTCAGTCCAAACTTTTCAGCGCTGGGAGGGACGGGGTACAGTTCGGCGGCATCAAAAAAGTCGATGCCCGCTTCATACGCCCTGTCCATGATTTCGAACGACAGTTTTTCATCGCACTGCGTTCCGAATGTCATCGTACCCATGCAGATATCTGTCACGGTAACCGAACTGGTTCCTAGCCTTCGTCGCTCCATAGTTGTCCGGGTCTTCCTCTGGATTAGGTGAAAGTGTTAACTGCAAATAATACGGGGGAAATCTTATGCCCAGTCTCGTTCCGGGCGTGACTTCAGACGATTTGCCTCATCGTCGTTGAGAAAGTCGTGCGTTATCGGATCAATGGTTAAGCTGCGTCCGAGCATCCATGCAAGAGCCGCTGCATGACAGGTGATATGCGAATTTCGCATGACTTCAGCATTTGCCACAGTGGGCTTTCGTGACTTGATCGAATCGAAAAAGTTCCTTGCATGAGCAGAGACGTCCAGCCCGCGCACTTTGGACGCGGCTTCGGCAAGTTCTTTTTCGATCTCTGAACTCGAAACATCAGTACCGCCGTTGTCGCCCGTCTCGATGGATCCATCATCTCCAACAAATCGAACCGGACAGGTACCAAGCTTTGTATTCCACCGGGGCCCGCGATCCCCGAACGGATCCTCAAGAAAGTCAAAGACCAGTTGAACCCCATTGGCGTAGGTGCAGGTGATATTTTTCTCGGTTGGTTCGTAGGTGAGCGGCATCGAACCGTCGGATTGGTTGGCCCACTGGCAGAGATCAGCCGTATGAGCGCCCCAGTCCAGCAGTCGTGCCCCGGAATCGAAGTCGTAGTACCCCCGCCAACGACCGGCCACATACTTGCTGTTGTATGGACGCCATGGAGCGGGCCCAAGCCACATGTTCCAGTCGCAAACCTCCGCAGAAGGAGTAGGTTCGGCAGGCAGCCATGCGTTCTCAAGAACCGGGACATAGACAGACGCGTAGAGTGTCCGAAGTTTGCCCAGCTTGCCCTCATGCGCTATGCGAACGGCCTGCTGAAAATTGGGCACACTTCGCCGTTGGGTGCCAGCCTGAAAGATTCGGCCGGTCTCTTTCATCGTGTCGGCGAGTTTCTCGCAGAGTTCAATCGTGATTCCACACGGTTTTTCGCTGTAAACATCCTTGCCTGCCTGTGCAGCAAGTATGGATGCCGCAGCATGCCACCGGTCACCCGTGGCGACCAGAACAGCATCGATGTCGCTTCGATCCAGTAGTGCTCTGAAGTCACCGTACAGCTTGCATCGGTCATTGCCGTAATGTTTATCCACCAGTGTTTTTCCGGCCTCCCGACGGCTTAGCTGCACGTCGGCAATGGCAACACATTCGACATCTTTCTGGGGCAGCATGGCCTGAAGATCATAGGTGCACCGTGGCCCGATGCCGATGACACCCAGACGGATGCGGTCGCTGGGTGCCGCCTGATTTGCATTTCCGAACACGCCGGAGGGAATAATTGCTGGTGCGGCGGCGACAACGGACGACGCCAGAAATGTTCGCCGGGACAGATTAGATTCGGCCGTCATCAATGGTCTCCCTGATTTGACCTGTCTGATGTGCTGTGGAATTCGTTTCACTGCAAACCCTTCTACATTGCTCAGATTGGCGATGCAAGCCGTCACGTGATGACACAGAATCAAACGGCAGGCATTCACCCGTAGCGGACCGGTTGTCATTCGCTACAATGGGGCATGTCGTTCGCCGTCCGGGTTTTCGCCGTGAATGCGAATCACGATTATCGCTGGACTGTTCAGGGACTCGACATTCTCATGGCCACCGTCACGATTCATTGCCCGAAATGCTCTGCTTCGCTCAAGCTGGCAGATCGTTCGATGCTTGGCAGGAAAGGGAAGTGTCCCAAGTGCAGCCATCGATTTGTTTTGGAGGAACCTGAAGAAGTTGAACTCACGCTGGCAGAACCTCCTGCTCCGGCACGACCTGCGTCCAAAGCAATCAACCCGCCTGTCCTCAAAGGCACGTCGGCAAAATGGGTACCGGACGGTCCGAAAGCTGATCCTGGCGACCCGCCTGTAATCCCGTCAAACAGTTTCCCGACGCCGGCGGCAGACAGTCGCAGGACAAGGCAGCGGTCAACGCCTGAGATCCCCGATCCAACGGAGATAAACCCCGGCGTTTCTGACACAGGGACTGCCGCGTCCAATCGATCTTCAGCCATTGATCCTCAGGAGTTGCCGGCATTGGATGTGTCGGGCGATCCGGCAATCCCGGGTTTCACGCGCCTTGGTCCGGAAAAGTCAGTTGCCGTGGGACGGAGGAGGAAACCAAAACGGCGCAATCCATCAATGTTGATGATTACCGGGATTTGTACCGCCGTGATTGCGGGCACCGGAATCGCTGTTTATCTGCTGAAGGACCCGGTGAATTCGCCTGCCGCCAAAACCCCACCGATCGTCAACCAGGAATGGCAGGATCAGAAGAAAATTGACGCCGAGGCGAATGAGGTGGCGACGGCATTGAGTCCGACGAGTGGTGAACCCATACCTCTGCGTTACTTACCATTCAGTCCCAAGGTTCTGTTACATATTCGCCCAGCCGAACTCTGGTCGAGAGACAATCAGATGCGTGAGTTCCGGGCGACCCTTGGAAATCTGGGGGCCTGGCTGCAAAAACAAATCGTTGACATCACAACATTCGAACCGGCCGAAATTGAAGAATTGACAATCGCGGTTGTTCTCGGTGCCAGAACTTCGGCGCCGGAGATTTACACAGTCTTTCGACTCACTGAAGAGCAGACACCGGATGTCTATCGACGGTTCAACGGACGCATGCGAAAGGATCTGGACGAAGAAGTCTATGAAGCCGACGTCTACAGCTACATGATGATCGATCGTCGCACATTTTCAGCGGCCCCCGTGGCCGTCTCTGACGCATTGGCCGCAGCGAAGAAGTATCCGGCAATGGCTCCTGTAGAGCTTGATGCTTTGCTGAGAGCCTCTGACCGAACGCGTCACATGACTCTGATGTTTGATGTGAGCAGCATCGATGTTCACCGTGAGTACATCTTTATTGAGCAACTGCAGCGACTTGCTGACCAGTTCGTTGTCTGGCTGGGCAAGGATGTCAGCAGTCTTTCCTTCAGCCTGCACCTTCAGCCGAATACGTACATCGAAACGCTGATGCATCAGTCGAATGAAAGTTCACCTTCACGCGTTCAGAAGTCCATGAAGGCGCAGTTGTCCCGTCTTCCGGATGACGTGATGTCCGGTGTTCGAATCATGACGCCGCAGACAGAAGGCACAAGGCAGATCATTGGTCGTTACCCCGCGATGTTGCGGGCACTCGAAATGGCGACAACCGTAGATGCGGACGGGCAGTTTGCAAGACTTGTCACCTTACTACCCGATCGAGCCGCGCCGAATCTCGCCGCGGCCACTTTGCTGACATGGAATCAATCGTTATTGACGGATATGTCTCTGACGGCAACGACCCCGAAGACGAACGAACCCAAACTGCCTGACAAAGTCGCGGACAGACTACAGATGCCGGTTCTGGTTGACTTCCGCAACTTCCCCCTGCAGGAGGCCGTCGCCTATATTGGTGAAGAAATCAAGACGGAATTCATCATCGACGGGGATGCGCTTAAAGGAGCAGGGTTCACGCAGAATATGTCGCAGACGTTCAATCTGGGAACGGTACCGGCATTGAAAGCAATTGATTCCATCCTGCAGAAGTATGCCGCAGAACGAGATCCAATGGTGATTCATGTGGACGAAGCCAATAAGAAGATCACACTGCTTACCCGTTCGAAAGCACAAGCTTCGGGTATGGCAGAGTTTCCAACAAACTAGTCCGCGCCGAACTGCGACCAAAGAAACACTGCGACCAAAGAAACACTGCGACAGCGATTATGTTCCATCCGTTGAAAAATCAGACTGTTGATTAGCTGAGTACTCAGCCATTTGATCAAACGTTTAAATCTCTCCTGAAAGTCAATCTATGAAGAATCTATCCGTCGTATTGTGTGTCGCTGGCATGATCGCAATTATGTGCATTGGCATGTTGAAGACCGAGGTAGCCAGCGCAGGTTATACCGCACGCCCCACGGTGGCAGACGGTCCGGAGCCTGTTGAAGACAGCATGCATGAATTCATGGAATACGTTTTTCAGCCAACCTACAAACGCCTGAAAGTAACCATGGCCAACGCTCCCGCGGACAATGCCGGGTGGAAAGCAATGAAGTCAGATGCGCTCATTCTGGCGGAGAGCTGCAATTTGCTCTATGGCCGATGTGTGAATGACAAAACGGACGACTGGGATGCCCATACCACAGCATCCAGATCTGCGGCTGCATCACTTTACAAGGCGGCAAAGGCCAAAGATTTTGAAAAAGCATCCGAGTGCTACAGGACCATGCTTAACAAATGCAACGCCTGCCACAAGCAATACGAAAATGGCAAGCATATTCTCCAGCCGTAACAACTGTCGTCTGCGAAATTGGTTCGCATACCCTGGCATCGCTCATGCCAGGGTATTTTCTTTATTGGTGATTCACGCAACGTTGGTTATCAGCTGAGCTCAACTCAGCCATTCTTCATTTCCCTTCCGGAAGCAGCTCAGGAAACGCTAATGACCGTGCCACAACGGCTGGCGGACTTCGGACAAGCCATTCGTTTCACTGCGAAGTGGCTGCTGCTGACCGGCCCGGTTGGAATCCTGGTCGGTTCTGCGTGCGCTTTGTTTCTGTGGATGCTGGATGCTGCAACAAACATTCGGCATGGCAATATGTGGCTGATCTGGCTGCTTCCGGTGGCCGGGGCTGCAATTGGGTGGGTCTATCACCGTTTCGGCACCACGGTTGCGTCGGGTAATAACCTGGTGATCGATGAAATTCATGAGCCAGGCGGTGGAATTCCAGTACGGATGGCCCCGATGATCCTCATTGGCACTATCGTTACCCACTTGTTTGGTGGATCCGCCGGTCGCGAAGGTACCGCAGTGCAAATTGGAGGTAGTATCGCCAGTGGAATTGGCTCGATGGTTCCCTGGATATCGCGGAAAGATCTCCGTGTGCTGCTGATGACCGGCGTCGCCGCCGGATTTGGCGGGGTCTTTGGGACGCCCGTCGCGGGAGCAGTCTTCGCTTTAGAGGTACTTCTGATTGGCCGATTGGATCATGCGGCCATGTTACCCTGTCTGATGGCAAGTCTGATCGCGGATCAAACGTGCCTTGCCTGGGGAATCGGACACACGGCGTATCACATCGCAGCATTGATGCCCAATGAACTGCATCAGCATCTTGCGGTTATCGATGTTCGGATCCTGACAGTGACTCTCATTGCCGGCGCAGGCTTTGGCATGATCAGTTGCCTGTTCAGCGAACTCGCTCATCATATTCAGCAGCTGTTCAGGACGCATATTCGTATTCCCGCACTGCGTCCCCTGATCGGAGGATGCCTTGTCCTGATCCTGACCTTATCGCTGGGGACGACGGATTATCTTGGTCTTGGTGTCCAGTCATCCGACAGCAATGCTGTCACCATCGTCTCCTGTTTTCGCGAAGGAGGGGCGACTCACTGGAGCTGGCTTTGGAAACTATTGCTGACTGCAATCACCGTCAGCTCTGGTTTTAAAGGAGGCGAAGTAACTCCATTGTTTTTCATCGGAGCGGCGGCTGGGAATTCAGTTGCAACGATGACAGGAACGCCGGTTGATTTGATGGCTGGTCTGGGCTTCGTAGCCGTATTCGCCGGCGCAACAAATACACCTTTGGCCTGCACCGTCATGGGGATTGAGCTCTTTGGTGGCCAATACACCCTGTACCTGTGCATCGCCTGCTTCGTTGCCTACTTGTGCAGCGGGCATTCCGGAATTTATGCATCACAGCGATTGCGAAATGCCAAAACAGAATCCGATGCGTCGTCAGAATCACGCAAACTGAAATAAAGGCACGCTGGGAAAAGTGACAATGTCGAAACCCGTTCTTCTGGCTATCGAATCATCCTGCGACGAAACGGCGGCTGCCGTCGTGCGACAGGACCGTGTCATACTGTCAAATGTTGTTGCGTCACAATTTGATTTGCACGAAGACTTTGGCGGCGTGGTTCCTGAGATTGCATCCCGCGCACATGTCAGGAACATTCTTCCGGTCATTCAGAAGGCATTGAAAGAAGCTGATTGCAGACTGGAAGACCTGAGCGCCATTGCCGTCACGTCAGAACCGGGTTTAGTCGGGTCTTTGCTGGTTGGTCTGACAGCCGCAAAAACACTTGCGATGTGCCTACAAGTTCCTTTGCTGACAGTGAATCACATCGACGCCCATATCTATGCCTGCGGGATTGGTCAGAGTCAATCGATTTATCCCTGCGTGGGATTCGTTGTCAGTGGTGGTCACACGAATCTGTATGCCTGTGAATCCGCCACTCAGTGCACATCCATCGGTGGCACGACGGACGATGCCGCCGGAGAGGCGTTTGACAAGGTGGCTCGCATTCTCGGGCTCAGTTACCCCGGTGGTCCTTCGATTGCGGCGGCTGCTTTGCAGGGGACCCCTGAGCGTTTCAGGATGCCGCGGCCTCTGATGCACAGCGGGCGGCTGGACTTCAGCTTCAGTGGCCTGAAAACGGCCGTCCTTTATGCGGCGCGGGGTGTTCCCGGTCCGGATCAACTGACTGCGACGCCCGCTGAACGGGTGAACGATCTCGCGGCGTCATTTCAGGAAGCAGTGGTTGATGTATTGCTGTACAAGGCAAAGGCCGCGTTGAAACAGACGGGATACAAAACGCTCTGTGTTGGTGGCGGGGTGGCATCCAATCAAAGACTGCGGGAGCGTCTGCAGCAAGCTGCTCAGCGTGAAAAGTTCCAGCTGTTTATCGCTCCCCCGGAACTCTGTACTGACAATGCAGCCATGGCAGCCATCGCCTGGGAAAGGTTCGAAAACAATCAACTGGCTGAACTCGATGCCGATGTACTGCCGGGGCTTGTTCGCCATGCATTCCCCAAATAACCGGGCAATGCAAACGCAACCCAATCTGTTCATAGGCCATCGGATGTGCCTCGACGACACGGGGGCATTAGAATGGAAAACGGTCATCGATTTCACTTGCGGCAAGTTCGACAAGAAACGATGACAGGCGTTCGACGATAGTTTCTACCAGTTGAATTCCCTTCTCCCTGGTTGCCTCGTGCGGATTTCCGCTGCCGGTGTTTGTTGTGAGCAAATGCCACGGGCGAGTGATCGATACCCAGCCATTGTTGACAGCGCTGAATCGCGTGGATGCAACATCGCCGTTATCGGCAAACAGGGTACCGTCGGAGTTCTTATTCACGAGGTGATCAAAGTATGCCAGCCCGAAGGCCGTTTCCATTTCGCCTGCATGGTCGCCAGCGTCTTCGAAGATCTGTTTCTGAATATCAGCAGAGATGGACCGGAACCAGTCACACAGGAATAACTGAACGGAAGTCTTGCCCATCAGTTCGCGCAGCAATGGCTTGAATTCATTTCCACCATGGCTGTTGAGGATCAATAGCTTTTTGATTCCATGGCCGTCGAGCGAATCAACCAGGTCCCGGATGATCATCCCAAGTGTGGATGGATTCACATTCATCGAGAGGCGACACCTGGCCTGATTGGTTTCCGTACCGTATGGAATGCAGGGGAGCATGACGACCTTTGCGCCACGTTTCCATGCGGCTTCGCAGGACAACCCAGCAATTGTTTCTGCCTCAAACGTATCGGTTCCGTAAGGCAAATGCAGGTTGTGAGGTTCTGTCGCTCCCATCGGTAACACTGCCACGTCGTAGGAACACTCCCTGACGTGAGCGTAATTGGTTTCAGCAAGAATCCATGGTCTCATCAACAGTTTCCCTTTTCGAAGCGATCAATTGCGTCTCCGGCACGGCCTGGCCACAGGGAGACGACATCCGCGTCCATTCTTCCTCTCGCCAGCCTCGGGAGTAAAAAAGGGACAGCCCTTTCACGATTCTGACAGAATCCGATGGTCATGCCGAGTTCAATGGTCAGGGTTTTACAGGCGACAGATACTTTCACGCCCCGGACCTGCGATTCGCAACTGCGGACGACCCGTTGTTTGCATTTCCGACAGCGCAGGCTCCCGACGGTCGAAGTAATTTCCATGCGGGCGGTTCTTCACCGGCGGTCACCGCAGAATACAACAGGAACCCTGAGAGCTGCGATTGCCCTGGAATTTTCGGCGGATTTCACTACAAGTGACACGTTGTTTTGAATGTCGCTGCCATTTGGATGTCCCTGTATCTTGATTTCACCAGCTGCGTCTGCGTCGGGGCGGCGCCTATTTCGGGAGGACGCTTGATGGTAGGAAAGCGATTCGGAGGCAATGATTGATGCAGCGAGTCATGAAGATTACAGGGAATTCCCAGGTCTGCATTGATGAAGATGGAACTCAGGCATCCATACCGACAGACGATGAGTTTCTCTGGGTCGACATTCAGAAACCTGATGAGGCGTGGCTGCAATCATTGGCGGAAGAATTTCAATTTCACGCACTGACGATTGAAGACTGTCTTCATTTTGATCAGCGTCCGAAGCTTGAGTCATATGATGGGTATCTGTTTCTCGTGATCCAGGGCTTTCGGGTCGACTGGGAACAGCTCGAGAACTCCGACGCAGTCGAACTGCACCTGTTTATTGCTCCCAACTACCTGGTGACAGTTCACGATGAGCCGATCGCTGCCATCGATTCGGTTTGGCGAAGAATTGCATCCGATGGGCGTTTATCAGAATCACGCGGCGACTACATGGCCTATCTGATTGCCGATGTCCTGATTGATTCGTATTTTCCCATACTGGATGAAATTGAACTACGGCTGGATCACGTTGAGGATCGAATTCTGACAACAGGCGAAGATGTTTCGCTGGAGGAGATTCTTGACTTCAAACGCCTGCTTGTTTCGTTGAGACGAATCCTGTCCCCCCAGCGAGACGTCTTGTCGAATCTTGCCAGACGCGGAGATTCTCTGGTGTCGGATCGTGTGACGCTTTACTTCAGAGATGTCTACGACCATACCCTGCGAATTCACGAATCCATCGAGGCCGCTCGCGAACTCCTCGCGAACGTTCGTGACGGCCACTTGTGGAGCCTGTCGCAACGTACCAACGAGATCATGAAGCGTCTGACCGTGCTTAGCGCGGTCTTCATGCCGTTGACATTCATCACTGGATTCTTTGGCCAGAACTTCCAGCATCTGCCATTTGGGAATGACTCTTTGATGTATGCGATGATCACCAGCTGCTTTGTGGTCCCGGGTTGCATGCTCCTGTATTTCATCCGAGGCAGATGGCTCTGACAATCCAGGCAAGGACGATTCCTGTCAGCCTACCTGAAGACCGGTCACGGGCTGACGGGTTGGTGAATGTGCAATTGGAGCGTACAGGAGGTTGATAGAGGCAGAACCGAACAGCCGCTGCGCCAACTGTCCGATGAAGAATCAGGACAGGCACGCTGGACGGCTGTCAAGCGTCGTATTTTCAGGTCTCGCGCTCGAACCAGTACGGCCGTGACGTTCCTCGTGTTACCAGCCAGTTGAAAAACAGGCCGGCGCGTTTCAAAGATTCCGGAAACGCTCGAGTTTTGCCACTGAGTCGCGCGAATTGGCACCATGCGGGAGGCATTTCACGGGGCATTTGAGTTCTGGGAGTCGTAAATTGGTAAGAATTCACAATTCCGCGACGTCACGAGCCGTGGTGTGAACCCGGTTGAACTTCTGCCTCTCGATTCTAATATGCGGTCATGAGCGAACGCATTCTAACAGCCTTGCCGGTCTACAACGAACAATCGCATGTGGCAGAAGTCATATCCGAGGTGTTGTTGCACGTGGAAGAAGTTCTGGTCGTAGACGATGGATCGACGGATTCCACCAGCGAGATTCTGGCCCGACAGTTTCCACAGGTGCATATGATTCGCCACGAACGGAACCTTGGATACGGTGCCGCTCTGAAATCCGCATTCGATTTTTCTCTCCGCTGCGGCTTTGATGTTCTGGTCACAATGGATTGTGACGGGCAGCATCAGCCTCAGTTCCTGCGGGAAATTGCGGCCCAGTTGTGCGAAGGGAATATTGCCTTCGATATGGTTTCGGGCAGCCGATACCTCAAGTCTTTCGGTGAAAATACTTTACCGCCGGAGGATCGCCGTGCCATCAATCGACGAATTACGAATTGTCTGAATGAGCAGCTGGGGTTCAACCTGACGGATGCGTTTTGCGGATTCAAAGCTTACCGGGTGTCCAGTCTCGCGGATCTTGATATCACCGACAACGGTTACGCGATGCCATTGCAGCTTTGGGTGCAGGCGTCCGATTTGAGATGGCGAGTGACAGAATTCCCTGTACCGCTGGTTTATCTGGATGAAGCACGATCGTTCGGTGGATCGCTTGACGATGCAACCATTCGGATGAACCATTACCGTTCCGTGCTGAATGCCGAACTCGAACGCCGCGGAATGCATCAGCGATTCACCAGCGATTGCGGATCATCCGGTGCGAAGTAGCTATCGGTTATTTCCAAAAGTGCTCTGGACGCTCGAACCTGTGGAGTTCATTCTGTCATGCGTTCTGCGGCTGGTCTGAGAAAGATGATGGCGTCGTACACGCAACGAGCTGAAGACAACTCTAAGGTCTGAATACTTGTCCTTCCCCGAATTGAACAATCTCCGCGATTCGAACGACCGAGATCCCGGCGAACCATCACAGCCAAACCATGCGGATCTGCTTCCGGTGCTTGCAACTTCCAATCAAGTTGCCGTCTCCGATACGCGCATCCCGATTCTTCAGTTGACAGACGACGAACTCAGCGACTGGCTCAAACAGCAGGGGCAGCCCGCTTTCCGGCAGAAGCAGATCCGAAAATGGCTGATCCGACGGCGAGTCCAAAGTTTTGACGAGATGACGGATTTGCCTGCTAAGTTGCGGGATCGATTGTCCGAGTGTTTCCGGTTTTCTTCGTTCGAAATCACCGGGCATCAGGTAGCTTCTGATGAAACTGAGAAGCTTTTGATGAGATTGAGCGACGGAGAACTTGTGGAATGTGTGTTGATGCGGGATCCGGGCCGCCGAACCGTATGCATAAGCACGCAGGTCGGTTGTGCGATGGGGTGCGTCTTTTGTGCAAGCGGTCTGCTGGGCGTAAAACGTAATCTGAATGCTGCGGAGATCTTCGAGCAGGTTCTTGCTTTGCACCGTCTGATGAAGGACGACGAACAGATTACGAATGTCGTGGTCATGGGCATCGGAGAACCGCTGGCAAATTACGAATCACTGATGGCAGCTCTGGATGTGCTCACGGCCGAGGATGCGTTCGGCCTTGGAGCTCGACGCATCACAGTTTCAACCGTCGGTTTGCCGGAGAAAATTCGTGAGTTTGCGCGATCCGGTAAACAATTCAACCTGGCAGTTTCACTGCACGCACCCAATGACATGCTGCGGACAGAAATCGTCCCTGTGAACAGGAATATTGGTATCAGGGATATCATTGACGCTGCCGATTACTACTTCTTTCATACCGGGCGGCGCATCTCATACGAATACGTGATGCTTGCGGGCGTGAATGATCAGCCGCACCATGCGAAAGAACTAGCGAATCTGCTGCGTGGTCGAAACGCACATGTGAATCTGATTCCTATGAATGGAGTCACCGAACTGGTGATGACCGCTCCTCGTGAACCAGATGCTCAGCGTTTTTGCGAACTGCTCGAACAGGATGGCATTGTGGCCACTATCCGAAAGAGGAAGGGCGCTGACATTGATGCTGCGTGTGGGCAGCTCCGTCTGAATCGGATGGCGCGGGAATAGTCGTCGAGGCCAGCGGTCATTCCGCCTGTGGATTTCCCGGTTCAGCGGAACCTGCTCCGGGCGATCACGAATTCCCCCAGTGGTGGGCAGAGTTGAAAGGGCAATTGAGATGAATCGGGTGATGGTTATCAATGTTGTCGGGCTTACGCAGGACATGATTGGTACGAACACTCCTAACATTCGTGCACTGGCGGATGGTGGATTTGGCACCCCGATGCAAACCGTGCTTCCTGCGGTGACATGTTCCGCGCAGGCAACGATGCTGACCGGGGAAATGCCGTCGTCCCACGGGATTGTCGGGAACGGCTGGTATTTTCGAGAACTATCGGAAGTGATGTTCTGGAAGCAATCAAACCATTTGATTCATGGTGAGAAGGTCTATCAAACGGCCAGGCAGCGTGATCCCGCTCACACAACCGCCAAAATGTTTTGGTGGTACAACATGTACGCCGATGTCAACTGGTCCGTGACTCCCCGGCCGTCCTATCCCGCTGATGGCCGCAAGGTCCCCGATATTTACAGTGAACCATCGAACCTTCGGGAGGATCTTCAGGGCAGCCTCGGTCGATTTCCGCTTTTCAACTTCTGGGGCCCCACAGCAGATATCAGAAGCAGTTCGTGGATTGCAGATGCAAGCCTTCGTGTCTGGAATCAATATCAGCCTTCACTGATGCTCGTCTATCTTCCGCACCTGGACTACAACCTGCAGAGAATTGGCCCCGAAGATCCTCGCATTCATACGGACATCCGATTGGTGGATGCAGAAGCAGGCAAACTGATTCAGGCTGCCAGACAGTCCGGGGCGGAAGTCGTTGTACTCAGTGAATACGGAATCACACAGACGAAACACGCGATTCACATCAACCGAATTCTGCGTGATCGCGGATACCTGCGGGTGCGGCAGGAACCACTGGGATGGGAGACACTGGATTGTGGTGCGTCACGGGCATTCGCTGTCGCGGATCATCAGGTTGCTCATGTTTATGTCCAGCGTTCTGCTGACCTGGAAGATGTCCGGCGCCTACTTCTGTCAACTCCGGGGGTCGAAGCTGTCCTGCGACGAGAGGAACAAAGAGAATTCGGTCTGGATCACGCACGAAGCGGTGACCTGGTGGCCATTAGTCATCGCGATGCGTGGTTTACTTACTATTTCTGGCTGGATGATACGATGGCTCCGGACTATGCCCGCACCGTCGACATCCACAGGAAACCCGGTTACGACCCGGCGGAATTGCTGTTGGATCCAAATCTGAAGATTCCGGGACTTCGCATTGCCTGTCGACTTGCGAAGAAAATGATGGGGTTTCGCTATTACATGGACGTGATTGGTCTGGACGCCGATGTGATTCGGGGCAGTCACGGTCGACTGCCGGATTCCGATCGTATGGAATCTGACGCTCCGGTGTTCATTTGCTCCAGAAAGTCCATGGAGCGGGATGGCTTGCACGTCCGCGATGTCAGAAATCTGCTTCTGCAGCTGCAATTCGAGTCATAATGGTGGAGGAACGCGAGGATTACTGCAAAAATTCGCCGCCGACATCATTTCTGAAATGGCATAAAGGACGAACCCGGTATGGCTGATCGCAAGCAGTCACAGAAGAAAGCCAAAGGGGCTGAACCAGAAGAACAGGAAGAGGATCTCGAACAAGTCCTCTTTCAGGGGCCGATGTTTGGGAGGGAAGCGAATCTGAAGGCCAACGCAAGGCTGGTTCAGATGGCTTTAGTGCCGGTGAAAAACATGATCAGCGACGCGCTGGCCCGGCGGTCACACACGGTCGTCATGGAACCCGCCAATAATCGCGTCGGTATTCGTTTTGTCATTGATGGCGTCGCCTATCCTGCGGCAGCAGTGCCAGGGTCAAAAGGAATGGCGATGCTGCAAATGATGAAACTATTAGCAGGATTGGACATCAATCAGCGTCGAGAGCCGCAGGAGGGTGGCGTAAAGGCAGAGTTCGAAGGCACTCCGTACCAGTTGCTTGTGGATTCAACGCCCGTCAGGACCGGTGGGGAACGCGTCCGAATCAAGATCGAGAACACAAAGAAATCGCTCGTTAAGCCGGCCGACGTTGGGATGCCGGAAACGCTGAAGGAAAAGATTCGACACTTTACGTCCGACCGAAGCGGAGTCGTGCTGGTGTGCGGCCCCGCAGACACGGGCGTAACAACGTTGTCCATTTGTACCCTGCATGCGATCGATCCTTATCTGTATTCAGTCTACAATCTGGCCGATGTCCGCGGCAAAGAACTCACTAACGTGACAGACTTTACTCCGGAAGAAGGTCATGACCTGGAAATGAGCCTTGAACGTCTGGAGCGTCGAGAGGCTGATGTTCTTTTCATGGATCCGCTGACGCCTGACGTTGCACAGACGATTTTTGACTTTTCCGACCGTCTCTCGTTTGTCGCCGAAATCAAATCGAATTCCCCCATTGAAGCCATTCAAAAGCTGCTTCAATGGGTGGGGCCGGACTCTGTCATCAAAGGTTTGCGGGGAATTCTCACGCAAAAATTGATTCGCCAGTTGTGCGAAGACTGCAAACAGGCGTTTCGTCCAAACCCGCAATTGCTGAAACGTCTGGGGCTACCACCAGAGACGAGCGTGTTGTATCGAGCGCCGGCACCGCCTGCTCCCGACGATCCCAATGCGCAAACAGTGGAAGAATTGTGCGACGCCTGTGATGGATCACCTTATCATGGACGCGTGGCTGCATTCGAACTACTGGAGATCACCGATACAATGAAGGAAGTGATCGCAGAAGGTGCTGACCCGGCCGCAATCCGAAAACAAATGGTGGAAGACGGGCAGTTGACACTGCAGAAAGATGCCCTTCGTCTTGTTGTCGAAGGAAAGACTTCTCTGGAAGAAGTGCAGCGGTCGTTCCAGCCACCCGGCGGGCGCCGGCCACCCAAGCGTCGTCCGCGCCCACAACGATAGTATTTGAACCAACCGCATCTGACTGAAAATGATCGAACCGGCAGTGAGGGACGAAGCTGCGTCTTCGAATACGAAAGAGTTTGGCAAATGAAATTTGTGTCACTGTTGAAACCTGTGTCACTTTGCTGTCTGTCTTTTCTTGCATACGGCGTGACGGCCGGGATGTCACGAGCAGAGGATATCCCTGGAATTGTGAACGCAAAACCCGCGGATGGGTTGTCGGTGCAGACGGAAAAAGGATGGATGGTTCCTTACGATGTGACGATTCCCAACACGGACGTCACGTTTCGCATGATTCCCGTTCCACCCGGAGAATTCCTGATGGGCAGTCCTTCCAGTGAAGAAGGACGTGAAGACATCGAAGGTCCCCAACGCAGGGTTGCCGTACAGCCATTCTGGATGGCAGAAACAGAAGTCACGTGGGAACAATACAAGTTGTTTATGAATCTCTATCGATCGTTTAAAGAGTTTCAGTCGAAGCGACAGCGTCTGGTGACAGACGAGAACATGATTGATGCCATTACCGCCCCGACGCCACTTTACGAGCCGGACTTTACGTTCGAGTTTGGTGATGCCCCCCAACAAGCTGCTGTGTCTATGACGCAGTATTCTGCAAAGCAATTCACCAAGTGGATTTCCGGCATCACTGGACAGCAATACCGATTGCCGACTGAAGCAGAATGGGAGTACGCCTGTCGCGCGGGGACAACCACGCGATGGTCGTTCGGTGATGACCCGGCCACGCTGGGTGAGTATGCATGGTACGAAGAAAACAGTGGCGAGGGTGGCACGAAACTCGTGCGTCAGAAGAAGCCAAATCCCTGGGGTCTGTATGACATGCATGGCAACGCTGCAGAATGGGTCCTGGATTCCTATGAAGAATACAAGACGAAGGATGGCGTTGTCGACGCTGCAACGGACTGGCAACGCACTGATCAGCCATACCCTCGCACAGTTCGTGGCGGATCGTGGGAGTTTCCGGCAGAACAGTGTCGCAGTGCATCCCGCCTCGGATCTGACGATGAAGCGTGGAAGGAATACGATCCAAATCTGCCGCTTAGCCCATGGTGGTTCACTACCGATCCCGCGCGAGGCGTTGGATTTCGGCTGACGCGACCATTGAAATCCGTCGACCGTAATACCATGGAGCAATTCTGGATGATCGATAGCGAGGACACAGAATTTGATGTGGGAGATCGAATTCGCGAAGGACGTGGTGTACTCGGTCTGGTCGACAAAGATCTTCCCGCGGCGATCAAGTCTCTGGATGAATAGAATCATCCAGTCGGATAAACTTGATGCCAGTGCTCCGATGCCTGTTGCTCCAATGCACAGATTCGGTAGCGTCATTCGGGGCTTTTCATTTCAGGTCAACCATGGATGAACACCATTCGTATTCTGCAATTGACAGACTTGCATGTCTTTGATGAACCCGAGAAGTGCCTGAAAGGCATTCCGACGCGGGAATCGTTGCTGAATGTTGTGAAGCACATTCGCGAAACACAGGCCGACTTCGATCATGTGGTGATCACTGGAGATCACACGCACGACGAGAAACCGGAAAGCTATCAGGCTGTCCGGTCAATTCTGGGAGACTGGGGCTCCAAACTCTGGCAAGTGCCCGGAAATCACGACGACCGTGATGTACTGCGCTCAGTCTTTGAAGATCGCGTTGCCGGGGCGATACCGGGGCGCATCACCTTTCAGTTTGAGGCCGGCAACTGGCTGTGTCTGGGGCTGGATACACATGTTCCCGGGCAGGTCCATGGGCAAATCGATCAGGAACAGATCGACTGGATTGAATCGGCCGTAGCATCGCATCAGAGCAATTTGTCTGAAGAGGAATCCGCCAGTGCCTTCTGCGTCGGACTTTTCTTACATCATCCGCCCGTGATGCTGGGCAGCCCCTGGATGGATGCCATTGGACTGCATGGCATGGACCGCCTGCAATCGATGATCATCAGGAATCCCGCGATAAAGTTTTGTTGTTGTGGCCACGTTCATCATGAATCTTCAAATCAAATAGGACAGTGCCAGGTTCTGACGACTCCGTCTACCGGAATTCAGTTCGCCCCTGAGGGTGAAGTGCCGAACTTTGTCGCTGGCGCTCCGGGCTTTCGAATTATCGAACTCCATGATGCCTCATTTACAACCCGCGTGGAACGACTGCCGCAGGTGAGATACATACCGGTAGACAACTAGATTTCTGGTGTACGCCGATGAGCAGTTTCGCAGGAGCCAACGAGAATCACCGGTTGATCCGGCGGCTTGGTGAAATCATCCGTCGCGGACGGGTGCTGTCCGCTCCGGCGCAGCTTGCGGGATACGACGCCGATGGGCTTGGATACAAGACGTTTCGACCTGACGCAGTGGTTATCCCGGCCGATGCAGACGAACTCTCTGAACTTATGTCGCACGCGACAGCACTCGATGTCCCTGTAACGATTCGGGGGGCAGGGACTTCGTTGTCGGGAGGACCTGTGGCGGCTCAGGGCGGGGTTGTTGTTCACACGTCTTCGCTGAAACAGATCCGCCATATTGAACCGAAAGGGTTTTGGTGCGAGGTCGAGTGTAGTGTTACCCTGAATCAGCTTGATGCCGCCGTTCAGCCTTTTGGCCTGTTCTACCCGCCCGATCCTTCCAGCGGAGCGGTCTGCACAATCGGCGGTAACGTTGCGATGAACGCCGGTGGAGCGCATTGTTTCCGGTATGGCGTGACAAGCAATTATGTGCTGGGGGTGGAAGCAATCATGCTGGATGGCACAGTGCACCAGTTTGGCGGGCCCGCCGGGGGACGCGGGAAATGGTGTCACGACTGGAAGCGTCTGATGATTGGCTCCGAAGGCACGCTTGCAGCATTCACTCGGTTCTGGCTGAGGCTGCTGCCTCGCCCGGAAAAATGCTGGACATATCGGGCCACGTTTCGCGACCTGAATGCCGTTGAGAAAGTCATTCATCGTCTCGCCCACCATGCTTCTTTTCCTGTGGCCATCGAAATGATGGACCCGCGTTGCGTTGCGATGGTCGAAAACAGTCCGATGGCAGTCGGGCTTCCGCGAGACGCCTTTCTGATCGTAGCGGAAATTGACGGCCCGACGGACCTTGTTGATTCTCGTGCTGAGGAGGTCAGAGAACTCTTTGTGACATGCGGCGCTATGGCGGTCGAGTACAGCGATGATGAAGTTGCGCGGCAGGGGCTTTGGAAGGCCCGAAAAGTGGCGGGAGGACTCATGGGACAAATGAGCCCCGACTTTCTGGTGCAGGATGCGGTGATTCCCAAAGCGGCACTGGCATCAGCACTGAAACTGGTGTACGACGAAGCTGATGCGGCTGGGTTGCCTGTTGTGAATGTTTTCCACGCGGGTGATGGAAATCTGCATCCGAATTTTCTTTTTGATTCGAGACGCCCTGGTGAACTGGAAAAAGTCGAAGCCATCAGTAAACGCTTGATGCATTTCGTTGTTCAGGCGGGGGGGACATTGTCCGGCGAACACGGCATCGGGAACGACAAGTCGGCCTACATGCCGCTGGTATTCCATGGCGATTCGCTGCGTCTTCAACTTGCTGTTCCCCGTGTGTTCAATGCGGCTCACCAACTGAATCCCGGGAAGGTATTTCAGACGCGGCAGTTTCAGGGGGTATCGACTTTGAATTCAGTGCAGGCGACGCCAGAGGCAGCCAGAGCGAAACTCGAGCAGTCAGAGGAACGACTATTCACGACATACTTCGACGAAACGGATGGAATCATCTGTGTGTCGGCGTCCGTGACCGGCAGTGAACTCAGTGAACTATGCAAACCTGCCGGATTTCGTTTTCCTCTACTGCTTTCCGATGACTGCTCGTTGTTCGATCAGTTTCGGGCAAGTGGATATGCTCCCGCGTCTTCTCGATTTGGCGCGATCTGTGACAACATCACGGGCGTCAACTGGAAATTGCCGAGCGGTCGACGTGTGCGAATCGGGGAACGCGTTGTTAAGTCAACCACCGGATTCGACCTGCTCAGGTTTCTGCTTCATGCTGACAAAGTATTCGGTGAACCCACTGGTTTTGTCCTTCGCCTTCGACCAGTGTCCGATACGAATTGCAGGTTTGATCTCACGGGTGATACTTCGAACGTGAATTCTGCAGCAGAATACCTGATCAACACTTGCTGGATACACTGGTTAGACGCAGTCAGTATCATTGTTGAAGACCCGGAATCCGGGACTTTGTCCATTCGCATCGATTTGAACTGTCCATCGGTTGAATGGGATGTTTACGCAACATTTCTTCAGGGATTTGCTCAGCAATTTCATTTGAATTACGAGTTTGCGATGGGGTACTGTCGTCGCAGGTCTGCTTTGCCGGACATCGTTCTTAAGACAACACCCGATCAGGTAATGAACCTGGCCCTGCAGATCGGGGAATCCGAGTGTGAGTGTCTCTGTGAGGCAATCGTGACCCATGGGGTACTGCATGTTTATTTCAATGAAGGCAGCGATCCTGACAAATCGGCTGCCGACAGGATTCTATCGATTCGAAACCGAGTCACGGATCTGGCGGTTCGTTTTGAAAGGCAGTTAACGGACGTCGGAGGTGATTGGCAATCCCGTCATATCGAGCGTCACGTCGTCAATGAGCATGAACTGGACTGGCACAGAATTCTGTTCGAGGAATTTGCGTCCGAATGAACGAGGAACCTGTCGCTTCAACCGCAGCCAGTCATCTGGAAGAACTTACCAGTTGTGTCCATTGCGGCTTCTGTCTGGAAGTATGTCCAACGTATCAATTGACTGGTGACGAGAACAATTCACCGCGAGGTCGACTGAGGCTGTGGCGCGAAGAAGCTGACGGCAGGCTTGGCCTGGATCCATGGACCGTTCAGTACACCAATGAATGTGTCGGGTGCCTCGCATGCGAGACGTCCTGCCCAGCGAATGTTCCCTACGGCGACATTCTGGAAGTCGTTCGTCATCAGCATGTTGAAACGAATCGCAACCGATTATCTCCGTCACTCAGGATGGCGGCCTTCGTTGCACAGCATCAGTGGTTGATGAATCTGACGAGTCTGCCGATTCGCTTCCTGCGCCGCTGGTCGCCCATTGGAATTCCTTTGGGCTTGCCTTCGCCATTCTGGATGGCTGCGCGTTCTGCTCTCGCGCTTTCGGGGGCTCCTGCGACCCTGATGTCCACTCATGCGTATGCCGACAGATTAATGAAACGTCATCGTCCAACAGGTCCGCGAGTGGCGCTGTTCACTGGCTGCCTGATGGAATCGGTTTTTCGAGAGATCAACTTCGCAACGGTCCGGGTTCTTATCGAAAACAACATTCAGGTGATTGTGCCGTCCAGTCAAACCTGCTGCGGTGCAATGCACGAACACCTGGGCCTGAGTCATCCGGAGAGCCTTCGCGATTTGAACAGCCGTTTCTTTTCCGGTACGCACGTTGATGCCGTCCTGACGAATTCATCCGGTTGCGGTCTCGCATTGTCAAAGACCCCGGGAATTCCACCCGTCGTGGATGTGCTGGAATACCTTGGAAGACATTCGATCCGAATGCGTCTCAACCGACCGCCTGAGTCTCGTGTGTTCCTTGATCTTCCGTGCCATCTGGTGCATGGTCAAAGGCTGGACCTCATACCAGAATCCGTCATGGACGCAACCGGCTACCAATGGAACCTCGCGCCGATGTCACGCGAATGTTGCGGATCAGGCGGCACCTATCACCTGCAGAAGCCCGAGAACTCTGAGCAGATCCTGAGCAGGAAATCGGAGTTTCTGAATCAGGCTCCCGGGGATCCGCTGATTCTCGCCACAAGCAATCACGTTTGTATGATGCAGTGGCAGTCGGCCGCATTGAAAAACATGGTGCGGCGACCATTTCTGGTGCAGCATGTCATTCAGTTACTTGATCCGGGACCAGCATTTGGTGAGTGACGAGACGGACGGTTTTGTCGTTCGATCACGGCCGGCATCCATTCGCTTCCTGCAGCGGCAGACAGGTTCAAATCCTTAAGGAAACGCTGCTCCGAAAACAGTTGAATGCGAGGGTTCCGCGGGATTTGGAAAGCAGGTACGTGAACCCTGGCCCGATGATCCACGACCTGCCGGTGAACGAAACAAGGGCAGGGAAAGCCGACCGTCCATCCATTTGATTCATCTTCAGCAGAATAAGCATAGGTGAAAACAAATTGTGCGGCGTCGCTCTTTGGTGACAATCCGCAAAAGGATGGCAACCCCGCCAACCTGCAAGGGTCTGTTGAAAAACGAAGTCAGGCTCGGCCGGGCCGAGTGTTCACCGTACGCAACGGTTGTGGTTTCGGGGGCTGAAAAAACGAGACTGTGGCGTTGCCGCATCACGCGGGTCGATGATTGTCGCACCGCGATTCCGCACTGAATGGGTGAAATTCAGGTGTTTGTTTGAACGCTTCCTGATCACCTGACACTGAAGCAGCCACCGTTTCGATAGAGATCGTTTGCCCGTTTCCTGACGCGATGCCATAGAATCAACCCATGCCCGAAACAAGGCAAGCCATAAATGAGTCTCCCATGGCCGCATTACCTTTGGAGAAACTTTCTGCATGTCGGCTAACGTGCAGAAAGCGGTTTCGTTCCCTTTCGATCCGATTGTTGAGGTCCGTAACTGGTTGTTTACTGTTCTATCTGTTTGTCTGCCTGATTGGACTGATTCCGTGCAACAACGATTTCAAATCAGCGGAACAAGGCGTTGAAATCTTCGTCACGTCGAATGCTGTTCACGCAGAAGTCGTGTTGCCTCTGAAGAATGAGGTTATCGATTGGCAAACCCATTTTCCGGCCGGGCACTTCACGCGTTCAGGCTTTTCTGCAACGCATGTCGGATTCGGCTGGGGAGATCGTGGATTCTTTCTGCAAACTCCGGAATGGGTTGACCTGAAACTGACCACGGCTTGCAACGCTTTGTTTCTTCCGTCGTCTGCTTGCCTGCACGTGACGATGCAATCCAGACCCGATCGCGGTTCCAGCATCAGGTCTGTGCGAATCAGTGAGCTCCAGTACCGTGATCTGGTGGATGCGATTCGAGAAGTCATTCCGGCGAATCCCGCTCCGATCAAGAATGCAACCTATACCGGGTACGACGCATTCTACGAAGCCGCCGGAACGTATCACTTGTTCAATACGTGCAATTGCTGGGTCGGGAAGATGCTGAAGACTGCGGGAGTTCGTGTTGGGCACCTAATGTCTTGACCGTGGGGCTCTTGACAAGCTCTGTCGGTTTTCTTTTTGGATGGGAGTAGAAACCATTCCTGGAAAAACGGTGGGACAGGTTTCAAACGGTCGTCTTGCCGAGAAAATCGCGGCTGGTCCCCAAATCACATCCGTCAAACGGTGGGACAGGTTTCAACGGCTGTCTTGCCGAGAAAATCGCGGCTGGTCCTCAAATCACATCCGTGCATCTGGTATTTTGCTTCCTACTGAACCGAGTTCCGGGAACACCCGGATTGCTTCTGCGGGTAGGCCGAGGCAGACGACGTTTCGATTGATTTCTTCCATTCGAGTGATTGCAATGACCCAAGAACTGCGTGCCCTGATCAGTGTGAGCGACAAAACAGGACTCGAAACGTTTGTCAGAGGTCTCACCGAACTGGGGTACGAAATTCTGTCCACCGGTGGTACCCGGAAAGCTCTGGAAGAGGCTGGAATTCCTGTCGTTGATGTGTCGGCGTACACGGGTTTTCCGGAAATCATGGACGGTCGCGTGAAGACGTTGCATCCCAAAGTGCATGGTGCCATCCTGGGCCGACCAACTCTGGCCGGCGATGCAGCAGCCATACGAGAACACGGAATCGTTCCCTTCCAACTGGTCGTTGTCAATCTATATCCGTTTCAACAGACCATTGCCCGTCCTGATGTTACGATCCCGGAAGCCATCGAACAGATTGATATCGGTGGTCCTTCGATGGTCCGATCGGCGGCAAAGAACCATGCCCATGTGGCAATCGTCACACAGGCAAGCCAGTATGATGAAGTTCTCGAACGCCTGAAGTCGAACAATCTGGACGAGACCTATCGCAGAAAACTTGCGGCCGCGGCGTTTGAAATGACCGCGACGTATGATCGAGCGATCTCGGACTACATGGCGAAAATCACGGCCGAACCGACCGTTGATTCGGAGGAATACCCCGAACGGCTCAATCTTTCGTTCGTTCGTCGACAAACACTTCGGTATGGCGAAAATCCTCATCAAAAGGCCGCGTTCTACGTCGAAGAGAACCCGCCGACATCGTCACTCGCCTTCGCAAAGCAGTTGAACGGGAAAGAGTTGTCGTACAACAATTTGATGGATCTGGATTCGGCCAGGGCAATCGTCTCTGATCTTTCAGGTCCCGCAGCATGTGTGATCAAGCACAACAACCCTTGCGGATGTGCCGAAGATGAAATGCTGGCCGATGCCTTTGTGAAAGCATATGAGGGAGATCCCGTCAGCGCATTTGGTTCAATCATCGGATTGAACAGGACGGTGGACGCAGCCACGGCTGAAATCATGTGCGAACCTGGTCGCTTCATTGAAGCCGTGATTGCTCCCGGCTACACCTCAGAGGCCCTGCAGATTCTGACGACCAAACCAAAATGGAAATCGAATGTTCGCCTGATGGAGGCGACATTTGATCTGTCGGGACGCGGCGCGGCGGAGTTCCGGAGAGTGTCCGGTGGACTGCTGGTTCAGGATCGGGACGATCTGCCACAAAGGGAAGATGGCTGGAGAGTGGTAACCGATCGCCAGCCGACCGAACAGGAACTGGCATCACTTCGCTTCGCATGGAAGGTGTGCCGTCACGTTAAATCCAACGCGATTGTTTTTGCCAATGGACGCGAGATTGTGGGCGTCGGGGCTGGCCAGATGAGCCGACTCGATTCTTCCTTTATTGCAGCCTTCAAGGCGGGGGAACGAAGTCGGGGAGGTGTGGTTGCCTCAGACGCTTTCTTTCCATTCCGGGATGGAATCGACGAAGCTGCGAAGGCCGGAATCAAAGCGGTGATTCAGCCGGGTGGCTCGCGTAACGACGATCAGGTGATCGCAGCCTGCAATGAACATGGCATGGCCATGATCTTCACCGGGATGCGACATTTTCGACACTAGCAGCCTTTTGAAAAACCGCATTGGCTCAGGCAGGAGACCTGAAAACACGACGGTTTCCGGTCGCTCTGCGTGCCTGTCCTGGTATTTCTGTCCCGGTTTTTCAACGGACAGCGAGGACGGTACCAGAGGATATCAGGATATGTCTGATGGGAGCAATTGAGACGGCGAAGGGTTATGCTGCTGCCGGAAGAGAATCTTTTCCTTCAGCCAGCTGACTAAAAATCAGCCGTGCGGCGCGTCCCGTTGCCCCAGTCTGAGCTGCAGAGTCAGCTAGTTTTTGCAATTCAGAAATCCGGCGTTTCAGTGTCTGTTCATCACTCAGCCATTCCACAAGATGGCTTGCCATTGACTGGATATCGCCGGATGGATCACCGCTGGAAATATACTCGGGCATCACCTCTTTGCCGGCAATCAAATTTGTCAGCGTGATAAATCGGCAGTTCATCAGAAATCTGGCTGCAAAGCACCCGATTCGAGGGGCGCGGTAGAGAACAACACCGGGCTTATGGCGTGCGAGCAATTCAAGACTGATGGACCCGCTGACCATGAGGCAGCAATCAGCCGACTGAATCACTTCGGAGGTGCTGCCAGCAACGAATTCGACGTTCAGGTTGAGACCGGATTCGGCCAGCAGACCTGCACACTGATGCATGTGGACTTCTTTGTAGTTGCCGACAATCCAGCGAATCCCTGACACGCGTTGTGCGACTGCATGCATCGTTCTCAGCATGACTGGCCAGTTTTTCTGCACTTCGTGGTCTCGTGAACCTGGCAAAACAGCAACAACGCGGTCATGCGATGAAGGGGGCCTGAGAGCCATCATTGCCGCGGAATTCAGAGAGTGGGCTGCCACTTCATCGAAGAAGGGATGCCCGACCCAGGTCGCTGGAATCCCTCGCTGTTTGTACCATTCGAACTCAAAGGGGAGAGAACAGATCACATGGTCAACCCATTTCCTGACCCTGCGAATTCGCCATGGCGCCCAGGCCCAGAGCTGCGGTGGAAGGTAGTAAAACACGGGAATACCACGTGATTTTGCGGCTCTGGCAATCCACCAGTTGAACCCGGGGAAATCGACCAGCACCACCGCATCGGGAGGGTTGGTGTCAAAGTGGGCTTCTGCCTGCTTGACGAGTTTCCGAAACTGAGCCAGCAATGGTACGACCCGCAGGAAGCCCATGACTGCGAGCTCCGTCAGTTCAAACAACAAACGGCAACCCTGTTCCCGCATCGCGGGGCCGCCAAGCCCTTCAAATTCAGCGCCGGGACAAAGCCGCCGCAATTCACTGATCAGGATCGCGGTGTGTTGATCTCCACTGGGCTCACCAGCGGAAAAAAAGATTCGCATAGATGGATCCATACATCGATTGAAGCCAGATTGGACACAGGAAACGTACCAGACCGGATGTGATTTGGCTGCAGCGCTTCCGAATGGCTACAATGCACGACCATCAGTCGGCCCACATCGAAGCTGTCTTGTCTGGCCGGAAGAATAACACGAATGGTTGAGTGTGAGAATACAGATGAGGCGAGGCGGTTGAAGTGATCTCTTATCGCGCTTTGAAGAAGCTGATTGGCGAAACCAGCCTGGAACGCAAGTGCCGTTTTCTATTCGGTCTTGCTCTGCTTGTGCTGATCACCACAAGTTTCTACGTCTATGCGCGACGCACGCGGGCTCTGGTGGAAAGTCAGCAAATTCTTGCGGCCCGCAGCCTCGTGTTTCGGCTGGTCCAGCTCCGGCATTATCAGCTTTTCATCCGCAATCAGGGCGGAAATGCGGGACAAAGCACTGATGGCGGCACGGTCATTTCGACAACAGAGCAGGATAATGCCAATGCTGCGGTTGTTGAGAACGCGGTCGTACCCGGGGAAGGTGAGCAACCAGCGGCTGACACTGAACCGGCAGCTTTGGCGCAGCTTCAGCAGTTCGACGCGGCCCTGAATCAGATCCCGGAATCGTCGGCAGGGCCGATCTGGCGTCTGATTAATATGTCAACCGAGTTCCCGGACACAGTCGTGGGAGACGAGGCCCTGTTTCGCTTTCGTAATTCACAGCCGCAGGAAGACGAGTATTTCGCAATACGCAGGAACGAAACCTCAGGAAGTCGGGAACTTCTCTATTACTACGCCATCCGGCCGGAGGCGTCCTGTCTTCAGTGTCACGCAGCTGAAGTTGAGAACCTCGCGAAACTGGAGCTGGAGGCCCGAAAAAACTCTGCATCGGGCGATGATCCGACTCTTGAACAGACCGAGACGGCTGACCGAGTTCCACTGATGGCTATGGCGAGAATCATCGCGCCACTGGATTCCATGGAAGCGCAGCTAAGTCGTAACAGGGCTGTTCTTCTGGCAGCCGGTATTGTGACTTCATTTCTCGCGATGATGGCGGCGTATGCAATCGTCCGCTACATCATCGTCAAACCTGTGCTTCACCTGAAAGATGTCAGCGATGAGATCGCTCGGGGCAATCTTAATCAGCGAGCCGAGATCAATACGGGTGATGAATTCGAAGAGCTTGGACATGCCTTCAACCGTATGCTGCGTCATATGATGACGGTCAATGACGAATTGCGAGGGCTGAATCTGAATCTGGATGGCAAAGTTGACCAACTGGCTCGGGCAAATATGGAGTTGTTCAACAACAACAAACTGAAAGATGACTTCCTCGCAACGATGAGCCATGAACTTCGTACCCCACTGAACAGCATTCTGGGATTCAGTGACATCCTTCAGGGTGCGCAGAACCTGGACGAACGACAAAAGCGTTATGTGAAGAACATTCAGACGTCCGGTCAGAGTCTGATGGTTCAGATCAACGACTTGCTCGACCTGGCGAAGATCGAAAGTGGCAAGATGGAGCTCCACCTCGATCGCCTTGCCATCGCCGACATTATTGACCAACAGGTTCAGCAATGCTCTCCGCTCGCTGATCGAAAAAATATCGACCTTAGAATTGATGCCCCGCCAACTCCTCCTCCCCTGCTTCATCAGGATCGAGGCAAGATCAGTCAAATCCTGAACAACCTGCTGTCCAACGCGATTAAATTCACGCCTGAAGGCGGGCGAGTGCGAGTCGTCTACCGGCAAATCGCCGAGGGAATGATCGAATTCAGCGTGGAAGACACGGGCATCGGAATTCCTCTCGACGAACAGGAACACATCTTTGAAAAATTTCGCCAGGGGTCCACGGCCCCCGGAGGACGCGACCACGTCAAGCGGGAATTCGAAGGTACCGGGCTTGGCTTGTCGATTGTACGTGAACTTTCACGGTTGCTCGGGGGGGACGTGTCACTGCAAAGTGAATTCGGTAAAGGAAGCCTCTTCGCTGTGCATCTGCCGATTTCTGCACCAATGAAAGGCAGGGATACGGCAGTTCCACTTGAGTCACGCACATCATCCGGGCTGGGGCGAATCACTTCGGTTGACCTGATGAACACGAATGCCGCCGCACCACTACAGACCACGGACACCCAGCTAACGGATGGTCGCCCAGCTTCAGAATAGTTGATCGGCTGCCCTGTCGGATCAGGGCGTCTCCAGATCAAGGCGTCTATTGCCGTAACAGTGGAGAGGAATCTCGACTCTTACCTTCACCGCGAAGTTCATGTGGGCCGTCTGCCATCGCTTCCACCCAATGTGGCTTCCCATTCACTGCTTGCATTTCATCTACAGACGATAGCTTCCCTTGGTGGAACCATGATTATTGGATGAAGTGAAACCTGATTGATGAAAGCGTCAGTAGGTTTTTCCGTCCCATGACCGCCACCAGGACTGGAACAGCTCAAGCTGCGATTTCGCAAATTCCCGCTGACTCGAAGTGAGCACGTCCGACGGATTCAGCGACAGCTCGAAATCGGCATCTCCTGTCAACACCGCCAGGTACTTGTAGTACAAAACGAGATCTGGTCCTTCGTCGAAGGTCGACAGTACTTTTAAAGCGTCGTCGAGTTCTTTTGCGAAGCGTCTGGCCGTGGGGTCGCCGGCCGCCGCCCGCTGGCAAAGGTTTACCAGTTTCAGTACCTCGTGTGGGAGGCAGTTGCCGATGCCGGTGATTGTTCCAACAGCCCCGCAATTGACAAATCCGTGGAAGACCTGCGTATCCACACCTGCCATCAGCAGGACACGATCGTCTTCATGGGTGATGAATTCGGCCGCGTAGCTCAGGGACTGAGCCCCGCCGAATTCCTTGAAACCAACAAGATTCGGAAACTCGCTGCGTAACTGGAAGAACAGATCGGCTCTTGTTTCGAATCCGTAATAGGGGCTGTTGTAGATGACCGCCGGAAGATCCGGAGCGGCGGCCAGCACACCACGAAAGTGTTCGCGCTGTGCGGCAGTCGATGTGCCGCGCGACATCACGCGTGGGATGATCATGAGTCCCCTGGCTCCGACTTTCTGTGCGTGAGCTGCGTGAGCTGCCGCCAGAGCAGGATTCTGTGCGCCGGTACCAACAACGACGGGGATTCCAGCCTCCGTAAGGCGGCGAACGCCTTCCTGACGTTGTTCATCTGTCAGAATTGGCCATTCACCCATCGAACCACAGTAAACGACCCCATTCATGCCGGCGTTAATCAGTTCGCCAGCCCTGCGAACCAGCGCATCGAAATTGGGGAGTCGATCCGGACCGCAGGGAGTCATGATGGCTGGAATGCAGCCGCGAAAAATGGAGTTATCCATGGAGAAACGATTCCACTACGTATACGCAAGAAGTGTGAGCAACCGAAGTACGCTTCCGGATGCGAATCCATTTTGGCAAGGTATTCGAAAATACAAGTAGAAGCCCGCGCCAGTCGGGGGCTGTGCCGCTGATAAAATTCAGAGACTTTAACGCCAGTAGGTCAATTTGAGGATCACGGCAGTGACAACGCCAACGCCTCCGGCGATTGCGTAATTGACCATCCCGAAATGGTCAATCATCAGCATCTGAATACCGACGGTTCCAAGAATTGACCAGCAGATGCCAATCAGGCTGTACTGCATGCGCTGACGCGATTCCTCTTCCGAAATCGGTTCCGGCTTTGAACGTTCTTTCTTTTTGGCCGCCGGCTTTTTTTCTTTTGTGCTTTTGGCTCCGCCACCATCTGGAACGCCGGTCGACGGTTCAACCGCCTCGTCTCTCATCCCTGGCGCGTAATACTTCGCAATGGCCTGATTAATATTCCTTGGCACCGCGATCACGGCTCGCATTGGTATGCCGAAACGCATTCGAAGTTCGTCTTCGAGCGCTAGTCCGGGTTCATCGGCACATGCCACCATTAACCGTCCACGGTCCTCGAACAATGGAAGGCATGAATATTTTTTAACGGTACGGCGAGGCACCTTATCCAGTACATCATCTTCCGGCAGCATGTCTTCCAGATCGATAAATGAAAGTCGCAATTCGGCCGCGAGTCCACGAGCTGCTTCGTCCGGCGGAGCAAGTTTCATCTGCACAACCGCATCCCGATGGCTGATGCCCCGGGCATCTGCAAAATGCTCAATCTCCGACACCTGTGCTCGCTTGATGATGCCCTTGTTGACGAGGTACTGCAGCGTGGTTCTGGGTTCTTCCTCGTCCGATTCAACAGGCTCTCGCCCAAGACTTTCGTCGTACTCGATCTTGCCGTCCGGGTCCGTCAGGCAAAGCATCGCTCGAGCCAGTTCGTTCAGCAGTTCCTGTGAACGTACCAGATACTGGCCAGTGGCGTACTTTCGGATGTGTGCGTTCAGCTTCCGGTAATTGTTGCGAATCTTCTCAACATCATCTTCAAACATGACCAAACGCAACAAGGTGTAATAGTCCGGCGGGCGGTCACCTTCCGGAATGCCGAGCCATTCTTTGTACACGTCAATTTCAGACACAGGTTTCTCCGACGCCACGAATTGTAATTCGTATCTCTTTTGCGATCCGTACCTTTACGGTGACTTGACCTTTACGGTGACTTGAATGCTCACCATTCGACCGGCATGTTGCGGATGGACTGAATGATTCGTCGTAACAGGGTTCCACATGCCGGAGTTCGACTCAGTCATTCCGAATTCTGAAGAGCCCGTCATCATAGACGAATCATCACAGTGCCCGAGTTATATCCCAACTCCGCATCCGATTGAAGCAAAGCGTCGGGCACAAAACCCTGAGGAAGGCACTCCGGCCACGTGATGGCGGCCTATTCTGCGGCGGTCATGAGCCCAAAGTGTTGCATCTGGATCCGCATTCTGGCAAAAGCCTCGAGGAGTCGGCCCGGCGACTGCAGTTTGAAAGATACGAACGAAATGCAGTCCGCTGTTACATGCATGGCGGCAGTCTTATCTGGTGAAATGACGCGAAACCACGTCGTTTGCCGGTCGTAGTCGATCGAGAAGTCGTTCTCAGGCTGCTCTTCGAGAAGATCGATCGATTCTGCCACATCAATCGGTTTTGGTGCAGGAGTTTCAATTCGATCGAAACTGCTTCCAAACAACGTCGTTAATGCGGGAGAGAGAATCTGATCCGCGGAGCTGATTTCCGATAGAATTCGCCTCCAGCGAACTTCAGAGGGATCGTCCGGGCTCTGCAAAGCAACGACCTGAAAATCGAAGGCCGGGGTCTGAATTCTTCCGATGCCCGCTTCCGGGTCAAAAACCGTCATCTGGTTCCGTTTGAGGCCAAGATGCTTTCTGAACTCTGCGAATCGAGAATCCAGTTCGTCACTGATATCCAATGCTGCGATGCGTCCAACAAATGAATTCGCATGATCGTTAATTTCCGACGGGACCTGATGGCTCTTTCGAAATCCCTTCAGGTCCCGAATTCGACCGGATTGCTCGCGCACGATCGCCAATTGCTTCAGAATCTCAGGCGGCAGCGGATTCAGAGTTCCTTCCGAGGTCATCAGGCTGGGTCTCAGGTTTGATTTCTTTCACGCATCAGACTACGTTCACGCCGTGTCGTCGCCTTTTGCAATTCTTTTGCAAAAGGATGAAAAGGCTTGAACGTTCCCGTCGGGTCAGACGTAGTTTCCGTTGATTGCGTCCCGGGACAAGTGCCCCGAAGCACCCGAGGGATAATTGTTGAACTTTCCCGTTCATTGATGAAGAGGAGATTGCAGTGCGAGGTATGATTGCAACTGTTTCAATTTTGAGTGGCTTTGCACTGGTCGCATCGAGTGGAGTGTCAACAAGTCGACTTCGCGCGGAGGATGTTCCGCTGGCTGTTGGAGTCGAGCGTGCATTCCCGAACGTTGTGTTTGATCGTCCGATCGTAGTGACGCACGCGAATGACGGAAGCAACCGTGTTTTCGTTGCGGAACAGGAGGGCATCATCAAAGTGATGCCGAATGATCAGGACGTTGAAGAAGCAGAGGTCTTCCTCGATATTGACGAACGCTGTGTCTATGCAGACAACCGGAACGAAGAAGGTCTACTCGGTTTTGCGTTTCACCCGCGGTTCAAAGAAAACGGCCAGTTCTTTGTCTACTACACCACCGCTAGTGCCGAGCACACGTCGGTCGTTTCGCGTTTTACTGTCTCAAAAGACAATCCTCAGGTTGCAGATCCGGCTTCCGAAGAGGAGATCCTGCGGATCCCGCAGCCATTCTGGAACCACAACGGTGGCACCATTTGCTTCGGTCCTGACGGCTTCCTTTACGTAGCGCTGGGAGACGGTGGCAGCGGCAACGACCCGGAAGGAAACGGGCAGAATCTGACGACCCTTCTGGGATCCATTCTGCGGCTGGATATCGATCACAAAAGCAATGGCAGGAACTACTCGATTCCGCAGGACAACCCTTTCGTCGGAAAGACAATCCCAAATCGACAGGGCAAACAGATTCCTGTCCGTGAAGAGATCTATGCGTATGGCCTCCGCAATGTCTGGAGGATGTCGTTTGACCGAGCCAACGGAACCTTATGGGCAGCCGATGTCGGTCAGAATCTTTGGGAAGAAATCAATGTGATCTCCAAAGGCGGAAATTACGGCTGGAACGTTCGGGAAGCGAAACACTGGTTTCGTCCGGATGGAAATGATCTTGGACGAACTGATCTAATCGACCCTGTTTGGGAATATCATCATGATATCGGAAAGTCGATTACCGGAGGGACGGTGTACAGAGGCAGCCGGGTGCCGGAATTGCAAGGGAAGTACGTTTACGCCGACTATGTGACAGGCCTGCTCTGGGCTCTTGAGTACGCCCCCGCGACGGGCAAAACAATCAATTATTCTTTGACCGGCGAAAAGCAACCTGTCATGTCATTTGGTGATGATGAAGGTGGCGATGTCTACTTCACGACCACTTTCGGCATGCTCTACCGCTTCGCGCCGACGGGAAATTGAAGTCCGATCTTCGCGCGATCAGTTGCCCGTGGCAACCGAACCGCAACAATGACTGATACGAAGTCTGGAAACCTGCGGGCCTGAATCTTCCCGGAAATGATGGGCGTACTTTGCCAACGCTCTTCATTTTGCGGGAAGATGATCGCCGGGACGACGGGCTTTCTTCCGCCGGATTCAGCCGAACGGATTTCGTGTTCCGGAAATCTGTCCGCCTGCAACGCTGCCGCAATCTGTGATGCGACCTGCAGAGGCCTTCCTGTCCTCATGCATTCCGCCGTTTCCTTTGAAAGTTTCCCATGTCACTTCTGCTGAAAGATATTCAAAAAACGTATCGACAGCCCGACGGAACCCCCATTCCGGTGCTGGGCATCGATCAGTTCAGCCTTCAGCAAGGCGAACAGGTGGCCCTTGTCGGATCAAGTGGAGGAGGGAAAACGACGCTGTTGAATGTGATTTCCGGCATTCTGTTGCCGGATTCCGGCGAGGTGCGTATTGACGGAACAAACATTGCGAAAATGTCTGAGGTTGTTCGCGATCGATTTCGAGCCCAGAAGATTGGAATCGTTTTTCAAACATTCAACCTGCTGCCGGCGTTCACCGCGCTCGAGAACGTCTTGCTGGGAATGTCTTTCTCCGGACGCAAGGTTGATCGAACCTTCGCACTGCATCTGCTCGATCGCGTCGGCTTGAGTCACCGATTGAATCAATCACCGAAACGATTGTCTGTGGGGGAGCAACAGCGCGTGGCTGTTGCACGAGCACTTGCCAACCGGCCCTGCCTGATGCTGGCAGATGAACCAACCGCCAACGTCGACCCTGCGAATCAGGAATTAATCCTGAAGATGATTTGTGATACCTGTCGGGAGAACAACATTACTTTGCTGATGGTGACCCATTCAACCGAAGTCGCCGGTACTTTCGGCCGTGTTGAGCGACTGAGCGATTTCAATCATCCTGGGACCACAACTCGGGGGGCAGTGGCATGAATATGTTTTCAATTGCCTGGAAGAGCGTCCGTCAACGTCGTGTTGCAACAAGCCTGACCGCGCTGAGTATTGCGCTGGGTGTCATGTTGATGGTGATTGTTCTCATCATCTCCGGGGCGATTCAGTCCGCATTCAATCAGCGTTCCACCGGCTATGACCTGATCGTTGGACCGAAAGGAAGCGACTTACAGCTGGTGCTGAGTTCTGTTTACCGAATTCAGCCACCCATTGAGAACCTTCCCTACATGTATCTCGAACAGCTGCGCAATGATCGACGTGTAGAATCGGCTGTCCCGCTCGCATTCGGCGATGTCACCGAAGAGGGCAGCTATCCGATCGTCGGTACGACGTCCGAGTATTTCGAGAACGAATACGCCCCCGGAAAGTCCTTTCGGATTCGCGGCAAGCGAATGAATGGCTTATTCGATTCGATTATTGGCGCGGAAGTGGCTCGGATGAACAGTTGGGATATTGGATCACAATTCACAATCAAACATGGAGGCGCAGAAAGTGATCATGTGCACGACGAGAAGTTCACTGTTGTGGCAGTGATTGCCCCGACGGGGACCGCAGATGACAAGTCCGTCTTTCTGAACCTGGAGGGGTTCTATGCAATTGCAGGCCACTCGAAACCAGTCGGGGAAGTTCGCAAGCGGTTGCAGGACTTCTACGCGGCAGAACCTGAAATGCTGAAGAAGTCGATGGCTCAGCTGGATTCGTTTCAGGCCCATCTGGATGCCGACGCCGAAGGGGGACATGATCACGATCATCACCATCATCATGAGACCCCGGATGCAATGAAGGAAGTAACATCCATCCTTGTACGCACGCAGTCCGGCAATTCGGCTTTTCCAGCGATGTCGCTGATAAGTGATCTGAAGACGGGTTATCAGGCCATGGCCGTCAATCCCGTCATTCCCATTCAGCGATTAATGAAGGATGTGCTGGGGAATATACAGAAGGCGCTCATCCTGCTGACGGCTGTCATCGTCGTCGTCTCCGGTGTCAGCATCTGTGTCAGTATCTACAACTCGATGTCCGATCGCCGCAAGGAAATAGGAGTCATGCGTGCGCTGGGAGCGAGCCGGACGACGCTTTCCTGCATCATCATCGCAGAATCCACTTTGCTTTGTGTCGGAGGCGGTTTAATTGGCTGGTTACTGGGACACGGAATTGCCGCACTGGCGTCCCCTGCGGTTTCGCAGCGGACTGGTCTTTTGCTCAACCGATGGGCAATCAATCCATGGGAAATTGTGCTGTTCCCGGCCCTGCTTCTTCTCGCCATTCTGGTTGGCTTTCTTCCAGCCATCAGCGCCTACAAAACTGATGTCGCTGAGGCCCTGAGCTCGTAGAAATTCAATTCGCAGAAACAAAGATGAATCAATCGTCCGGAAATACGGTGAGTGGTCGTTGGCTTGTGGTGGCCATGTTCACGTTGGGATTTACCGCGACAGGACTCTTGTTCCTGTACTGGAACCTGCATCTGCTGCCGTACATGCCTTTGCAGGAGGCGATTGTTGCTGAATTTGAAGATTCTGCCCCTCGTGTTGAGGGCGGCAAACGCAAACTCCACAACGAAGACAGCCCTATGCTTCTGCGTATCGTGATGCGTGTTCCGTACGACCCAACTGTCGAGGATACTCCAACCCGGATAAAACTGGATGCAACGGTCGATCGCCTGAAAGAACTCGCCCGCGAGAAAATCCCTGTCGATGCGTTTCGGGAATTTCAGTTAATGGAAGTTCACCTCTACCATCCGATCCGTGAAAAGGAAATCCGCGAGCTGACAATCGAGTCACAACTCACGGCCTCGGCCGATGTTGACCAGCAGCTTCTTCCGGTGAAAGACCAGGAGACGCCGCCGGGCAAGTGAAGAATTCTCGGCGGAGATGCGGGAGCTTCAGAAGACCTGGACAATCCCACAGATCCTGCAGCCAGAGTTTCCGTGGATGACCGTTCGGAAATGCACTGTGCAAAGAAGCTGTCGACGGACCCAGAGCTACATGATTCCACGGGATTTAATAGCCAGATATTCATTGATGAGACGCTCTGTCAAAAGATCGGGTGGTGTGTCGATCAGCAGAACGCCTTCTTCGCGTAACGATGCCGCTTCGTGGGATTGCCCCGTCAGTATCTGTGCCGCGGCGGCTGTCTGGTAGGCCTCCAGGTCGGTTTCAGGAACGCGGTCCGCCATTGCCCTCAACCCGACATCCTGCAGCAGAACACACATGGGTAAGTACGGCAATGAACGCACGCGCAGGCTTTCTCCGATGACACGTAACTGAAGTTCGTCCGTCACGAAGGTGATCATGATGACAAGGGCTCGTTTGCGCTGCACCATTGTCAGATATTCGACGGCGAGGCTATAGTCGGATGCATGGACAGATGCCTGAATATCGTATGTGGACCGAAGAATGCTTTGAATCCCCGGCTTTCCACGCACCGGTCGCACAAATCGTTCAATTCGGTTCGAGAAGGCGAGCAGCGCGACATTGTCGCCTTGTCCCAGTGCGATGTAGCTCAGCATGATGGCGGAATTCAGCGCGCGGTCGAGGTACGAAATCCCATCGGCTTCGTTGCGCATGAAGCGTCCACAGTCAACCATGATGACGATGTTCTGGTTTCGTTCGACGTTGAATTCACGGCAAATCAGGGTTCGCTGTCGTGCGGTGGCTTTCCAGTCGATGTGACGCACTTCATCACCGTAGCGAAATTCTCTCAGCCTTTCGAATTCACGCCCCTGCCCCGGCATGCGAACATTTCGTACGCCAATTTCAGCCAAACGGTTCTGCTGTGCCATCAGTTCGTATCGATAGACTGCTCGAATATCCGGATAGACCTGGATTGGCTTGGGTATGGGCCGTTCCTGATGTCTGTGCCAGAGGCGAAGTCGTGTGAGAAAACGCAGATGAACCGAAGCCAGCTGTGACGCACCGCGTTGATGCGGCAGAATCGAATAAGAGATCCTGTCGTGTGTCCACGGGGCCAGAGTTACGGATTGGGGCATTCGTTCCGTTTTGCACAGAGGTCCGGCGTCATCATGGACGGCTATCGTCAGGGTCTGATTTGACTTATTGTGGAGAACAAGCGACGCCGGATTGCTGGTACCCAGGCTCAGAACATCGGAAATGGCTCGTTCAATTTCGATGTCGCGGGGTGATGGACTGATCAGAAGATCGACACATGCAACGATGGCCAGAATCATATTGGCGACCAATGCGATGTCCGCAAGATTCTGATTCACACCAGCCAACATCAAAGGTACGCACAGAACGGCCGAGATTGCGATGAAAGCTCGAGACGGAATCATGACCGAGGAGCCTCAACGCTTTCGAGGATCCCGGCAATGGTTTCGTCTGGAGTGCTGCCTTCGATTTCTGCTTCCGGACGCAGTCGCAAGCGGTGCCGTAACACCCACGGAACCAGTTCTTTGATATCGTCGGGAGTAACGAAGTCGCGCCCGCGGCATGCCGCCAGAGTTCGAGACGCGACAACAAGATTCACGCCCGCTCGAGGGCTGGGCCCGACAGTGACTGAGCCCCAGGTGCGAGCAGCATTCAGGATGTCGACAATGTATTGAAGCAACCGGGGCTCAATGATGACGCTTTTGACGGTTTCCTGGATCTCCAGGACGTGCTGAGCTGTCATTATGGGCTTGAGGTTGAAATCTTCGAGGTGTCTGGGATCCCGCCCTGCCGCGTAATGTTCAAGAATTCCCACTTCGTCGGCCGTCGGTGGGTAGTCAACAAGAAGCTTAAACATGAAGCGGTCAACCTGAGCTTCCGGCAAAGGATAAGTGCCTTCATGCTCGATTGGATTCTGCGTAGCGATCACGAGAAACGGCCGGTCCAGGATGTGCGTGTGACCATCGACGGTGACCTGCCGCTCCTGCATGACTTCCAGCAGAGCAGCCTGTGTTTTGGGCGGCGAACGATTGATCTCGTCGCTGAGCAGGATGTTTGTAAATACGGGCCCCTGATTGAAGTGGAACGCCTGTTCTTTCATATCGTAAATGCTGTGCCCAGTCAGATCCGACGGCATCATGTCGGGCGTGAACTGAACACGTCGGAAGTGACACGAGACCGTTTTCGACAGGATGTTGACCAAAAGCGTCTTGCCGAGGCCGGGTGGCCCCTCGATCAATACGCTGCCTTCTGCGAAAAGCGCGACCAGAACACCCTCAATCAATTCCACCTGTCCGACAAGCACAGTACCAATCTGCTCGAGTGCCTGATCGAATGACTGTTTTACCTGATGAAGTTCCATTTATTTCTTTCGTGTTTTTTCCTGGTAAGAAAGCTTGTTGTGAAGCGTCGCCAGCCATCGCAGTGAGGTTGCTGCCACCGCTGGGCTGACCTGGCCCGAAGATGCTATCTGTTCGGCCCTTCTGATCTGGTCGCGGACCTGTTCAACTGGCAGCCCCGACCGCTGAGCGATTGCGTCGTAATCTTCCAGTCGAACCATTCCACCAAATCGGCGTCGAAGCTGGCTGCGAATATACTCCAGGTAACCCCGGACGACTCCGCCACCATCATTGAGTTGTGAATACAGTGTTCCGGTTGATTCGGCTGCGTCGGTCAGTGAACGGCGGCGGTGATCCGAAACGGCAGTTGCCGGGCCAAATCGGTGAAAACCGAACCAGAGCGACAAAAGACACAGGACCACCAGCTGCAGGGTTCCTATTCGCATTGCCGGACTGAACAGGACTCCTGTTTGCTGGTAGGCATTGCTCGCGTTCAGATACTCATTCACGATAACAACGCACGGTTCAGAACGTTCAGCAACTTGTTTCTTGTAAAGGTACTCCACCAGACGCACGGCAAGGTTAGCTGATTCCGGAAACAGCATACTGCGGTTTGAAAAAATATCCGGGCTGGATGTCACCAGCACTCCGCCGCGACCAACGTTCCAGAATGCCACCTCAACGGCGTCGTCTGATGTGACGAGCGGCTCCGCATGGTATTCGGTAGGCAATCGCAGGGTTGAACGCGATCGCCACGTGACCGATCCCTGTGTGATAACCGAACTCGCGCTTGTTTCCTTTGTGACAACCTGATTTCCCAATTCTTCTGCGGTCAGGTCTTTATCGCCGCCGATCGGCCCCAGGCCAGTTTCGGATCGATCTGATCTGTCAACAATCTGCTTCATGGGGTTGCTTAAGTCCGAGGCCGGCTCTGAACCTGCTTTTGTATCAATTGCTGCGGATGTGGGCGGGATTGAGGCGGCATTGTCTTCCGCGTTGTTCACGTCGGTCTGTTTGACATCGCCTTCAGGCATTTCAGCAGGAAGTGCAGTTGGATTCGCTGTGGAATCCTCCAATGGAACATTCCCCTGGCTTTGCTCTTTCGAACTACCAGAGCTGGTGGTTGGTGCAGCGGCTGTCGTTACGACGGGGGAAAACCATGTACTCGAGTTAATCTCAATCCCAAGGGATGGGATTTCGCACGCATTGTTTTCCATGGCTGGTGCAAAGAGCAGATAGCCACCATTCCTGACATACGCGAGAAGTTCCCGCTCTTCGACTTCTGTCGGGTATCGTTCAGGCGACACCAGCAGCAGTACAGAATGATTATTGGCGGGAATCAGTGAGTCTACGTCACGCTCGACATAGGGAAAGAGTGCTGAAAGGGTCTTGTACAGCCCCAGCTTGCCGTTGATTGAGTTACTGTAAGAATCCGCCGAAGATCCTTTCTCGCCAGGCAGCCACCAGAATTGAAGGATGACCAGGAAAGCGATTGAGAGACCCCAGAAGATGTCAGACCGCTTCAGCTTGCTCTTCTTCACGGAAAGCTCCTTTGAATGCGTTCAGACATTTTTCGAAAGATTCCCGTGTCGCCTCACGGCGTCCGAAGTAAATCTTTTCAAACTCCAGTGCAGTGATCGCAAAGGCGTCTCGTTTCCCGCGACGACGCCAAACGGATCGAACGTAGTCGCGATTCGTGAGCCCTTTGCGGTACCGAATCAACCCCGACCGTTCGATCCAGCTCATTGATCCCAGAAGCAACTCGCGAATCGCTGCGCGAAAGTTGCCCTCGGCAGCAAACTGCACTGCGCGTCCTTCGTAGGTCGCCGCCGCGAGCTCACCGGGCGGCTTACTTAAGTTTGCCAGATCTTCCTCTCCGTCAATGATCAATCCTCCGGTCTCTGTCTTGCGTTTGTCCATCGATTTCACGACCATCGCGACAATCACTGCCAGTATGAAAAGAATGGCTGCAATCGCCAGCAGCGTAAATGCCTGCGACAGCAGTCCGGCTCCTGCGCCAAGAGCTCCGTTGACGGGCACGCCCGGGTTGTTGTTGCGAGTAGAACTTCTGAAGCCAATCGAACGAATGATCCAGGTGAAGAAATCACCGATGGCATCAAACACCGAACGAATACCATCCAGAACCCACTGTTGCACATCATTCAGAAATCCAATGTCATTCTCAACCAGTTCAGGCGGATCCATCCGTTCCAGGATGCGGCTTCGAACTGATCGAAATTCATTTTCCTGCATGACACTCTGTGCTGCATCCTGAATCTGTGCATCACTGAAGACCGAGTCCTGCACCAATGATGAGCTCAGGGCTGGTGACGAAGCCATCGCAATCGGCCTTGATCGCAGTGAGGATTCGATCGTCGGTTGCCCGTGTACCGAACCACCAGACAGCGAGATCAGGACCAGCAGCGCTGTGCGGGCGACCCAACAACGGAGGCCTGAAAGCAAAGGGAGTTCAATCTTCCATGACCCATTGCGATGATGATTCGTTTCGGGCACTGCAGCGAGCGTGGGCATCATGTGAGTTCCTCCAACCGTCGCGATTCGACGCGGAACTGAAGTTCGATGTCCCAGCATTCGTTTCGAATTCGTTGGTCCAGATAGCAAAAGAACCAGGCCAGCCTCACCAGCGGCAATGGAATCCAGATGGCAATGTGCATCACCGTCAGAAACAGGGGACTATCCAGAGCGATTGCCATCATTCGATCGCTGAAGTCGACACGCGGATTTGGCAGTCTTCCCACAAAAACAGGCATATTGATCAGGGCATTTGAAAGAACGTCTATTGTGATGAACACGCCAAGACTGATCAGTATCCAGACAAATGCCAGCCCGATGACGTGCGAGAGATTCCGGGAAAAACCGCCGCCCTTGCTGAGCCATGACAGTCGCGATGTGACCTGTGTCAGCGGGGTATGTTCCAGAAGCAGAACTTCCGGCATATGTCCCTTCTGTGCTGTCACAATCGCTGCGGGGAAGGCAAAACACATGAACGTGGCAAGTTGAAGGAATCGGTAAAACAGAGATAGAAGTAGGTACCCTACGATTCGTTTCCGGAAGGATCGCATGGCCTGCCGGATAGAAATGGGCACTCCAAAGACCTGCGGTCCCATTGCCGAAACCAATGCGCCACTGAAGAGGCTGGAGAAGAACAAAAATACAAACAGCGAAGGAAACAGCATGTTGGGAGAAACGGCAGTCATCCCCCAGACCAGCGCACAGGATGGAATGGCGAACAGACTTGTCAGCCGGAACAACGGCGCAGCAAATTCCCGAGTAAAAACGAATGCCAGATCCAGACATCCACCGAGAGTTCTCCGCTCAACAGAAACAATGCAGTCTTCGACTTTCATACTGTTTCCTCGTCGAACGCAATTGGTGCAGCTCCACGTCCGGTCAATCCCAGGTAGGCGATCACGCCGCCCCAGGCGAATGTCCCCGCGATATACTTGATGAGAGGGTCGATCGGCATTGGTGAAAAGAATCCTTCAATCATTGCGGCGATCAGCAACATCACACCGGCGCCGAGTGTAATTTCCAGCGCGTGTTTTCCCCTGTGTCGGATGGAATCCCGCCGGGTTCTTTGTCCGGGCCAGACAATGCTTGTGCCGAGTACGATGCCAGCGGCACCTGATACAACTATGGCGGTTAACTCAAACGCTCCATGGGTAATGACAAAACTGGAAAAGTTCAGCCAGGCGTCTCCGCCGTGATGCCAGAGGTAGCCGGTAACCATACCGGTTGCGATTGCGTTCGAAAGCAGCACCCAGGCAGTGCCAATTCCGAAGAACATGCCAAGTGCGAACGCCTGAAAAGCGATCCCGATATTGTTACGGATGTAGAATCCGGCCATCATGGATCGCTGTCCCGCATACACCTCGTCAAACTTTGTGTACTTGTCCGTTCCGAAGTCCTCTATCGCTTCGTCTGTGGCTGCCTTTCCCGCGATCAGTTCGGCCAGGTCCGGACGTTGGTAGCCAATCCACGTGCAAACAACAAAAGGAACGACAAACAGTGCAATTGCTACGAAGAATGCTGTGTGATAATGCCTCAACAGTTGCGGAAATCGGACTCCCAGAAACCGCGTCACGACCTTGAAGCTCACTGGCTGAGTGCGGTACAGGCAATTGTGCCCCTGGGCAACAAGGTCATTGAGATAACGTTCGAGTCGCATGCCCCATTCACGAGACTGCACGAGGGACAGGTCATAGCAGATGGATCGGTATAGCCGAGCCAGATCGCTGACATCACCGCTGCTCCACTTCGATGCGCGAGTCGACTTCAGGTGCAGCAAAAGCTCTTCGAACTTTCGCCAGTCGTTTCGTCGCTGTCGGATAAATCGTTCGCGAGTCATTTGGGCAGCCCGGTGGAGTCCGTGTTGGCGTCGCCTCCGGAGCGGAGCACCATTTCTTCTTCCAGCCAATCATCAAGATTGTTCCGCCGGTCCTCCGCTGATACTGGCGCGGAACGCCGCATACGGCTGGGCCTGACCTCAGCCGTCTGCCTCAAACCCTGGGCCAGAAGACTGGAACGCTGTTCCTTGTCTTCGGTATCTGAAAACGTCTTCAGGATTCGTCGAAGGAAGAACGTATGCCGATTGGGGACGCGTTCAAAGAAGGTATGCGGATTCGATGGGTCGGGGGCACCTTCATCCCAGCCAAGTCGGCTGCGCAGAGCCAGACTGAGCGGCCTTGCAATCTCCTCGCGTCGGGCGTCTGAAATCATCCGATCGCCTTCAAACAGCCGCTCAATCACCGCCAGTGTACGTTCTGGAACGCTGTACTTTCCCGAGCATTCTGGGCGGGGGATGGGCTCCAGACCATGTGTCAGCCCGGCGGCACGGGTAATCCGTTCCCGGTTCTCGTCAATCACCATGGTGTCGAAAACGACATCCCCCAGTCGCTGCAGTCGCCGCGTACACAGCATGCAGAACAATGCCGCGGTGTAAAGAACGAAAGGCTGAGCATCGGCGGCGAGCAGGAACCCGCGACCAATCGCGCTGGTGGGTGTGACCGGGGTGCCATTGGTGTGCACAACACGCAGTTTCTGGCTTCGCTTCCCCGGCGTTTGGCCGTTCCAGATAATCTCGAAGAAGCTGCGGTAGAACCAGTCCAGCAGAAAAGCGACCGTCAGGTACATTCCTATTGCGATCCCAGCCGAGCCAATTCCGAATCGCATAAAGAACCCAAGACATATCATCATAAGAATTGCGACGAGGACTTTAATCAGCATGTCGACCAGAAACGCTACCGCGCGTTTGCCTGGGCCGGCAATCGTGAATTCGAAGTCCACACCTTCCGGAGTTTCCACAACGACACGAGTGTCAACTCTCTGTTTGCTCAGGTCGGTCATAAGGGATTCAATAGTGGTGCTTCCAGGGGCGGCAGACAACGGCTCAAAATGATAAATCAGTAGAAAGAATGCAAACAGCGTGGAACATCACATTGTTAAGCAGACGCGGACAGTCGAATACAGACTCCATCAGGAGCAAGTTGATGACTTGAGACGAATCTGCAGACGGCTGTTTGTGAACGATGAGCATTCTTTGGCGACGCAGATTGCGTGAACGCAGCGCTGGTTCAAACCTCTTCATTCAGTCGAATGATGCTGAAGGCGGCCGAATTGTTATCGGCAAGGATGGCAATTCGACCTACAGGCGTATCAAACGGGGGAACGACGACAGCCCCCCCGCTTCTCTGCACGGCAGCAGTGACGCTGTCCACGGCATCAACGCGGAAGTAAACCGACCAGTGCGACGGCGTCTCTTTCCATTCAGACGACATCTGCATGATGCCTCCCATTTGTTCTCCCGTGGAACACCTGATGGTGAAGTATTCGACATCGATGTCGCCCTGGAATGGCTCGAATGTCCATCCAAACAATTCACCGTAAAACTGACGGGCTGCCGCGGCATCTCTTGAAATCAGCTCATTCCAGCAGACGCTGTTGAGTTCGTTTCGCAACGAAGCGCCGCCGTGAGAACCTTTCTGCCAGACTCCAATGATGCTGCCACCGGGTGATGACAGAAATCCCACCCGTCCATGTTCGCCGGCATTCATCGCAGGGCAGGTAATCTTTCCTCCCAGGTTCTCTGCCAGACTCAAAGTTTCATCGACATCATTCACACACACGTAGGAATTCCAGACGCTCGGCATTCCGGACTTCGCCAGTTCCGGAGCCATCTGAATCAACCCAGCCACTGGCTGGCCGTCTGATTCAAACTGGATATGCGGCAATGTGTCATCACAGTCATGGTTCAGGTCATGTTGCTGCCACTCGAAAATACGCTTGTAGAACTCGATCGAGGATGGCAGATGTTCGGCAACGAGTTCGACCCACGAAAACTGTCCGTGGGCAAACGTTTCAATCAGCGGCATGCGATTTCTCCTCGGCAACCCAGCGGGAGCCTTTGTTCATCCGGAAGTCAACTGTCAGGCAGTGCCGTGCAGCATCTTACACCAGGCGAAGCTTAATCCGGACAGGGCTGCCGGCAAAACTAGTGGGCTGTGTCTTTTTTTGGTGTGTTACATACCTGATTGGCGGAACTCACGGGAGGTTCTGTCCGGGAATCGTTGTGAATGACAGGTTCAGGCTTACGATCCCGGCCGAATCGACCGTGTTCGAGAAAGCATTTCGTCGCAGCAATGACTTCAGCATCGTTCATCAGGAAGCTGTGTAATCGGGGAACTCTGAGGTAATCAGCCGCCCCTTCGAGCCTGGCGCTGGCTACCGCTACGGTACCATCATCATCACCTTTTATCAGTGGATTGAACCCGCGATCATCTCCTTTGCCTCCGGCGATGACGCCGAATTCAAAGGGAGGTACCGGCAGGATGTTGCTGACGCCATGTTCGCCGGTTGTCAATTGTTGGCCGGCTGGCCCATAGACAAGGCTGTAGAATGCATTGCTCCGGAGGATGTCTGCCATCTCCGCGCCTTTGTTCGGAGTGCCCAGCATCACAAGTCGACGAATTCGAGGATCGTGTTTGTGGCGGGTCAGCCACATTCTGACGACGAGCCCGCCCATGCTGTGCACGACAAAATCAATGGACTCACTCCCTTTCAGAGAAGCGATTACGGATTGCAGGTAGTCAGATGACTGTTCCAGCAAAACCCTGGTACTGGGGTATTCGAACGGCACCACCAGGTAGCCAGCGCTGGAAAGTGCAGAATGCATCGTGCTGAATGATTTTGATGACCGGCCGATTCCATGAAGGATGATGACCGCTTTATTGCGATGTTCGGGAAGTTGATCGCGCTTCGCAATGGCCCGCAGCATCGATTGGCACTGCTCCAGCGTTCCGGAAGCGAAGCGCGCTGCCGTCGGGCTAAGCAATCGATAATGTCGTGAAAGGACATTCTGCTGGATTTTCCATCCCTGAAAGAACTCGACGTCTCCCCAAAACTGCATCCCGCCAAGCGTTGGAACACCGAACGCCGGAATTCGCGGTTGTTGCTCCTCAGTCGATTCGGCAGATTCCTCGATGGATTCATTTCCCGTTGGAACGCTGGAACCGACAAAGGTTCTCGAATAAAGCGACTCATCTGCCATGACTGCTGCGTCTACATTGAGTGTGATCAAAATGACAGTAATTGTTCGCCGCATTCGGAAAATGCCCTGGATGGCAGGTTCTGGTAGAAAATCGCTCAACGGGAGAACCTCCGAGGAAGCATTCGCAAGCTGATCCCGCAAATTCCGTAAAATCAGGCAATCCTCCCGAGAATCGGCACGAATAAAGGCTTTGCTTCCGTGCGTAGCCCTGCTGAACGCTGTGTTCAGTCATGAGGACCATCAGTGATTCGCCTGTCGGCTTCTTGACAATGTGCTGGCAGGGTAGTATCACATTGGTACTGTGAGTGGTCAACTCCGGAGGATTTGGCCCTTCCACACAGCCCAGCCTCAGTTTCCTCCAAAATCCCTGCACACAATACTTGTGTGTTGCCTGCCTCGGAGATCAGCAAATGCTTCGCCCATCCTCTCGCAGAGATTTCCTTCACGTTGGTTTCTGTGGTGGTATCGGACTGACCCTCGCTCAGTACCTGAAAATGCAGTCTGCTCAGGCTGACATCAAAAATTATGAAAGCAAAGAGGGAACTGCGAAGTCGGTGATCTTCATATTCCTTCCCGGCGGGATGGCTCACCAGGAGAGTTTTGACCCGAAACGGTACGCCCCGATTGAGTACCGCGGACCGATGAATTCGATCGAAACCAACGTTCCCGGCGTGTTCCTCAATGAGCGATGGGCACAAACCTCTCGCGTGATGGACAAATTGACTGTGTGTCGCTCGATGACGCACGGCGAGGCGGCTCACGAGCGTGGAACGCACAATATGTTCACGGGCTATCGTCCGAGCCCGGCGCTGTCTTATCCGAGCATGGGCAGTGTGGTAAGCCACGAGTTTGGGCCTCGAAATAATTTGCCCCAGTACATTTGCATTCCAAACCAGCCCAACGAATTCGCCGGAACGGGCTACCTGAGCTCTTCATTTGCTCCGTTCAGTCTTGGTGCCGATCCGGCTTCCGGTAATTTCACGGTCCGTGATCTGCAGCTGCCTGGTGGTGTCACCGACGAAAGGTTTACTCGCCGCCGTAAAGCGCTCGACGCCGTCAATGATTACTTTTTGACAAAGGAAAAGGCAGATTCGCTGGACGCTGTTGATACTTTCTATCAGCGGGCCTACGGAATGCTCAGCTCACAAACAGCTCGGGAAGCATTCGATCTGAGCAAAGAACCAGACGCCCTTCGTGATGAGTACGGACGCAATCAGGCTGGGGCGCGGATGCTGATGGCCCGTCGCCTTGTGGAAGCAGGTGCCCGTTTTGTCACCATGACGTACGGCGGCTGGGATATGCACGACAACATCGCGAACGGAATCAATAATCAGGTACCGCCTCTGGACCAGGCATTCGCTCGGCTGATTCGTGACCTTGACGAACGTGGACGTCTGAAGGATACGCTGGTTTGTGTCGCCAGCGAATTTGGGCGAACACCAAAGATTAACGGCACAGCGGGTCGAGACCACTGGCCGAAGGTGTTCAGCGTTGTGCTCGCCGGCGGCGGGATGAAGGGCGGCTTTGTCTACGGATCTTCCGATTCGACAGGAAGTGAGCCCGACGAGAAGCCTTTAAGTGTCGCCGACTGGGCTACGACCATCTACCACGCCCTGGGAATTGTCGCTGATAAAGAACTGATGGCTCCTGGCGATCGACCAATTGAAATTGTCGACGGTGGCAAGGTTCGCCGAGAGTTGCTTGTCTGAAAAAATTCGATCGAACACCAGCGCTGCATTTGTCATAGCGCTGGTGTTTCTTCGTGTTCGGCTCGCCCGTTTCCGAACCGTTTCCGAACCGTGTCACGTTCTTCGAACACGCCCTCCTCCGAATCAATACACTGCTGCTGCAGAAATATCCCACCGAACTTACTAAGCATCTGGCCGAAATGATCTGGCCGGATTCCTTCTTCTTTTCCCTCGGCGCTTCTCGCCCGGGTTGGCTCCTTCTCACTTCGGTGTAAAGGTCCTGCGATGAAAAAACTCCTGTTTGTTCTGGCAGTCTCCCTTCTTGCCTGTAATTCGGACTTATTGGCTTCGGATCCGACGCTCTCCGTGATCACACCACGTGGTGCTCAGCGAGGTACGGAGCAGGTTTTCCGATTCTCCGGCGCCAGGCTGGAAGATGCGGAAGAGATCTTCTTTTACGAGCCCGGGTTTGAAGTCGTCGAAATCAAGCCTGTCAACGCAAACACCATCGATGTGAAGATCAGGATCGCGGAGGATTGCGAACTCGGCGAACATACGGCTCAGGTGAGGACAAAAAGTGGAGTTTCGGATTATCGAACATTCTTCATCGGTGCGTTGCCAAACGTTGATGAAAAAGAACCCAATACAGAGTTTTCGGCTCCACAGATCATCGAGATGAATGTTACGGTCAACGGCGTTGTTCAGAATGAGGACGTCGATTACTTCGAGATCGAGGCCAGGAAAGGGCAGCGGCTTTCCGTGGAAGTGGAAGGAATGCGTTTCGGGCAAACTTTGTTCGATCCCTACATCGCAATCCTGGATCAGCGTCGATTTGAATTGACTGCCGTCGATGATAGTCCCCTGGTTCGTCAGGATGCTGTGACATCCATCGTCGTACCGGAAGATGGCAGGTACATCATTGAGGTGCGTGAAAGTGGATATGGTGGCAATGGCAACTGCCGATACCGACTACATGTTGGGACGTTTGCACGTCCTCTTGCGGTATTTCCACCCGGAGGCAAGGCTGGAGAAGAGGTTGAGTTGTCATTCATCGGCGACGCTCTTGGACCATTTTCAAAGAAAGTGACTCTGCCGGCAGATGGAACGACGGAGACATTGATCTTTCCGGAAGACGAAAGTGGTATCTCTCCCTCCGGCCACATCGTTCGAATTTCTCCAGTGCCAAACGCATTGGAAGCTGAACCCAATAACTCATTTGAACAGGCCACGGTTTGCGAGTTTCCTTGTTCGTTTAATGGTGTCCTTCAGGAACCAGGTGACGTCGATGTATATCGATTCACGGCGAAGAAGGGGCAGGTTTTCGACGTGGAGTGTTTTGGGCGACGGATTCGTTCGGCAATCGACCCGGTGATGAACATTTACCTGGGGAATGGAAAGGGAGTGGCCGGGAATGATGACTCTCGCGGACCGGACAGCTACATCAAGTTCACCGCGCCTGAAGACGGTGAATATTTGCTTCGAATTGCGGACCATCTTGGTCGCGGCGGTCCGGAGTATACTTATCGTGTTGAGTTTCAGGATGTAAAGCCGTCATTGACGCTGGGGATACCACGCGTCGCTCGGTATTCGCAGTCTCGACAGCAGATTTATGTACCTCGGGGCGGTCGTTTCGCAACGCTCATTTCTGCCGATCGGCAGAACTTTGGTGGTGACCTCGTGATGGAAGACATCCAGTTGCCATCAGGAATCAAGATGATTTCGCAGCCGATGCCCGGAAATCAGAACACAATGCCAGTGGTGTTTGAAGCGGCCGCGGATGCCCCGATCGGGGGTGCTTTGGTCGACTTCCGAATGAAGGCATCCGATCCAAATCTGAATGTGAGCGGAAGATTCATCAATCGTGCGGATTTTGTAATCGCAAACCCAGGCCAGTCTCTCTACGTCTGGAAGGACGTCGAGCGTCTGCCGGTTGCAGTCGTGGAAGAATTGCCGTTCTCGATTGAAATTGTACAGCCGCAGGTGCCTATCGTGCGGAATGGATCGGTCGAACTGAAGATCGTTGCCACGAAGAAAGAGGGTTGGGATGAGGACATCAGTGTTCAGTTCCCGTATCGCCCTCCCGGAGTTGGAGCCAACAGTGCAATCAAGATTCCCAAAGGACAAAACGAGGGACTGTACCTGTTGAACGCAAATGGCAATGCCGCTCTGGGCGCCTGGCCGGTCTACGCAATTGCATCCGCGAACGTGAATGGTGCGGCCTGGACAGCATCTCAAATGGCTACGCTGGAGATTGCTGAACCTTATATAGGCATTGCTTTGAAAAGATCCTCAGTTGAAGTCGGTCAGGAGACGGAGATTCTGGGAGACGTCGATGTTCTGAAGGAACTGAAATCACCAGCCGTTGCGACCCTGATGGGCCTTCCGCACAAGGTCACTGCCGAGCCGCTCCAGATTACCCCGGAAACGAAGGAACTGGTCTTCAAAATCAAGACGGAAGCTGATAGCCCTCCAGGGACTCACAAGAACATTTTCTGTCAGGTCGTTGTGACGGAAAACAATGAACCGATCACCCATGCTCGGGTTGGCAGCACGGAAATTCGAATTGATAAACCCATTCCGAAACCAGCCGCAGAACCAATGCCGCAGGCGGCGGTTGCGAAGGCGGAACCTGCCAAGCCGGCACCACCCGCCGAAAAGCGACTGAGCCGACTGGAGAAACTGCGACTCGAAGCGCAGAAGATCAAAGAAGGTACTCCCTAGTCGAACGCGGCGTTTCGTCGCTGCGTCCGAACAGGCCCTTTGTTTCTGTAGATTGAACAATTCATTTGAACGATAGCGTCTTCATTGAGACGGAAGTAAATCATGAGATCCCTAATACTGTCTGTCGCATCGTTATGTGTTCTGTCGGAGGCTGTGTTCGGACAAGATCAGCCAGCTTCGATCAGTGTTGCTCCCGCCGATGTGAACTTGTCAGCCATGCGTGACAAGCAGATGATCCTCGTGCAGGCAGTCATGCCGAATGGGTTGACATTTGATATTACAGACAAAGCCGTAATCAAAGTTGATACAGACTCTGTCGTAAAGCTGGAAGGAACGACGTTTCTACCGGCAGGCAACGGCGCCGCGAAGGCGACTGTGTCCTATGGCGGTCATTCGGTGGAGATACCGATTTCCGTGCAGAACTGTGAAATCGATCCTCCGATCAGTTTTCGACTGGACGTGATGCCAGTGTTCATGAAGACAAGCTGTAACAATGGAAGCTGCCACGGGGCTGCTCGCGGTAAGGATGGGTTTCGGCTGTCGCTGTTTGGTTTCGATCCGGAAGGTGACCATTTTCGGCTGACTCGGGAAATTCCCGGGCGGCGGATCAACCTGGCTCTGCCTGCAGAAAGCCTGCTTGTGGAAAAAGCGGATGGTGCTGTACCGCACACCGGCGGCAAACGATTCGAGGTCGACAGCGAGTACTACAACACACTCGTGCGATGGCTGGAAGTCGGTGCGCCAAATGACCCCGGTCCGGTTCCGGATATTGTGTCCGTCGAACTGTACCCGAAAGAAGCCGTCATGGATGGTGAAGGGGAGACTCAGAAACTGACGGTACGCGCGAAGTACGCTGACGGTACAGATCGAGATGTCACATCGCTTGCCTACTTCAGTTCGAGCAACGAAACCTCAGCCGAGATCACCCAGGATGGTGTCGTGACCGCCCATGCCCGCGGTGAAGCTTTCATTATGGCTCGGTTTGGGACGCATACTGTTGGATCTCACTTTATCGTGTTACCAAAGGGACTGAGCTACGAAGATCCGAAGACGCCGGAATTCAACTACATCGACACCCTCGTTCATAATAAGCTTCGCAAGTTGCGGATTGTGCCCTCCGAAGTTTGCAGCGATGAACAGTTCCTGCGACGCGTATTCGTGGATGTGATCGGGACTCTGCCGACGTCTGAAGACTTCGAAAAGTTCGCTGCCGACACTGATCCGGAGAAGCGTGCGAAGGTTGTCGACCAGCTTCTGGATCGTAAAGAGTTCGTGGACATCTGGGTGATGAAATGGGCCGAACTCCTTCAGGTGCGAACGATTGATAACCGAGTCGCCACCAAGCCCATGCTCGCGTATTTCAACTGGCTCAAGGAAAAAATCGCAGCGAATACTCCTTCCAATGTGATGGTGCAGGAAATCCTCTCTTCCCGCGGAGGATCGTTTGCAAGTCCGGCTACGAACTACTACCAGACTGAGACTGAGACGCTGAAAGTTGCAGAGAACGTTGCTCAGGTTTTTATGGGCATGCGAATTCAATGCGCACAATGTCACAATCATCCGTTCGATCGATGGACGATGGACGACTACTACGGCTTTGCAGCATTCTTTTCGCAAATAGGTCGTAAGCGAGGTGAGGATCCACGGGAAACCATCATCTTCAATTCTGGCGGTGGCGAAGTTCGCCATCTGGTTGACAATCGCGTCATGACGCCAAAGTTTCTGGGTGGTGCAACTCCCGATCTGAAGGGGCGTGATCGCCGCGAAGTCCTGGCTGAGTGGCTGGCGAGCCCGGAAAATCCATACTTCGCGAAGAATCTTGCAAACATTGTCTGGGCTCACTTCTTCGGACGTGGAATCATCAATGAAGTGGATGACGTCCGTGTGAGCAATCCACCAAGCAATGCAGAGTTACTGGATGAACTCGGTCGTAAGTTCACAGAATACAACTACGACTTCCGTTCACTCGTCAGAGATATTTGCCTTTCAAGAACATATCAATTGTCCACAACTGCCAATGAAACGAATGCGATGGACAATCGCAATTTTGCGAAGGCAGAACTGAGACGATTCCGAGCCGAGGTGCTGCTGGACAGTATCAACCTGGTCACATCGACACAGGAGAAATTTCCGGGATTGCCGGTCGGTGCGAGGGCGGTCCATATTGCGGACGGTAATACCTCAACCTACTTTCTGACCACGTTCGGTCGAGCGAAACGTGAGACGGTGTGTTCGTGCGAAGTCAAAATGGAACCCAATCTTTCGCAGGCACTGCACCTGATCAACGGCGAAACATCCAACAATAAGATCAAGCAGGGCGGTCTGGTTCCCGCGATGCTGAAAGAAGGCCGTACACCCGCTGAAATCATCACTGAACTGTATGTCCGGTGTTTCACCCGGAAACCGACAGAGGCGGAATTGTCCGCTCTGACAGGGATGCTTCAGGACGGACAGAATCCGCAGGAAGTTCTTGAAGACATCTTTTGGTCTCTTCTGAACTCTCGGGAATTCCTGTTTAACCACTAGGACCAGAGCATCCGGCATCATTTGTATGGTCCGATCCTGTGGTTCAACCACAGGCGGGCCATCGCCGACTCCAAAACCGAGGCATGGAAGTCTGCGGGGAATAGCAAAAGAGTGCCGAAGACGTAGTTGGTAACGGTTTTTGATTTTCAGTCTAAACGGCAGCATCCGGTGGGGTGATGTCGAATCCAAAGGTGTTTGCAATGACAAACGCAAAAGCAATCTCGATTTTTGCCGCCGCATTATTGCTGCAGGGGACGGCGATTGTCTCGGGGCAGGAAAAGGTCAACTACGAAGACCACGTGCGTCCGATCTTTCGAGACAAGTGTTTCAGTTGTCACAACACGAACAAGAAGTCAGCTGACCTTGACCTGACCACCTATACGTCCCTGATGACAGGTGGGGCGTCGGGAGCTGTGATCGAGCCTGGATCGTCGGACGGAAGTTATCTCTATGCGCTGATGTCCCATGTCAGCGAGCCTTACATGCCTCCGAATGCTGACCGGCTTCCGGATGCAACGCTGGATGTGGTCCGAAAATGGATCGAAGGTGGAGCGCCCGAGACATCTTCCAGCAAGGTCATGATCAAGAAACAAACAGTAAATCTAACTGTCGAGGTGTCTGCTGGAGTCCGTCCTGAAGGACCGGCACCGATGCCCGATGTGCTCAACCTTGAACCCGTTGTTCATACCGGCTCCACAACTGCCGTATCAGCAATTGCGACCAGCCCATGGGCGAAACTTGTCGCGGTAGCAGGTCAGAAACAGGTGATTCTTTATCACAGCGAGACCATGCAACCGTTGGGTGTTCTGCCATTCCCTGAAGGGCAGGCTCGTGTGCTGAAATTCAGCCGCAACGGAGCATTGCTGCTCGCTGGTGGCGGGCATGGTGCAGCCCGTGGTCTGGCTGTCGTCTGGGACGTTCGAACTGGCGAACGCATGATGGAGGTTGGGGACGAGCTGGATGAGGTTCTGGCTGCAGACATCAGCGCTGATCAAACCCTGATTGCTCTCGGTGGTCCGCAGAAGATCGTTCGGGTCTACAATACCGGGACAAAAGAACTGGTCTACGAGATTGCCAAACACACCGACTGGATTTACTCCCTTGAGTTCAGCCCCGACAACGTACTGCTGGCAACATCGGATCGCAACGGTGGATTGCATGTCTGGGAGTCTTACACCGGGCGTGAGTATCTGACACTCGCAGGACATACGGCTGCCGTCACGTCTGTATCCTGGCGTGGCGACGGAAATGTGCTGGCATCAGGCAGTGAAGATGGCACCATTCGCCTCTGGGAGATGGAAAACGGTGGCCAGATCAAGAACTGGGGCGCGCATGGCGGCGGAGTTTTCTCGATTGAGTATACCCGAGATGGGCGTCTTGTTTCCTCGGGCAGAGATAAGGTCACTAAGCTTTGGGATGGAAACGGCGGCGCGCTTCGATCATTTGAGGCGTTCGCGGACCTGGCACTGCAGGCGACGCATTGCGACGAAACTGATCGTGTCGTGGCCGGAGACTGGACGGGCGAGATTCGAGTCTGGAACGCTGCAGACGGAACTCGCCTTGGTCAGCTAAGCACAAATCCTCCGATGCTTGAACAAAGGGTTGCCGAAGCAGAAAGCCTCTTAGCACCTGCAGACGCTGCGATGAAGGCCGCCGCAGATGGTCAGGCTCTGGCGGCATCTACACTAAAAATGCAGCAGGAGAAGGTCGCTGCTGCACAGAAGACCCAGTCAGAAATCGAAAAACTTGTTGTTGATACGACTGCGGCTGTTCAGGAGCTTGAAAAGCAAGTCACTGCTGCGACCGCCGCTCAGACAACGCAGCAGGCTTTGGTCAGCTCACTGAAGAAGGCGATCCCTGAGTTGAATGCGGCTGCGGTCAAAGCGGTGGAAGCATCTTCGACAATTCAGTCGGATGAGGAACTGAAGAAGATTGCTGGTCAGCTGCAGGCTCAGGTTGTGGCAAGAAATGCAAAGCTCTCCGAAACAGAAACGGCACTGGTTGCCACTACCGAAACGCTGGCAAAACTCAATGAATCGCTGGCAAAGACAAAGCAGTCATTGACCGATTATTCCACAAAAGCAACGGCGGCAAAAGCAGCAACGGAAAAGGAAGTTGCCGCAGTCGAACCATTGAACCAGGCACTGGCTTCAGCAGATGCAAATCTTGTTGCCGCCCAGTCAGAGGTCAATCGGGTCAATACGTTGATTGCTCGCTGGAAGAATTATGTTGCACTGCGGGATGAACTGGCAGCGTTAGAACTCGCGCGAAAGGAGAGAGACTCCAGGCAGCTGGCCGCCCTCGAAATCAAGGCCGTCATGGAAGAGAAGACAACCGAAGTCTCCTCAAACCAGTCTGCAGCAGAGAAAGCTCGCATGATGATGACTGCGGCGGAACAGACAATGAAGCAGAAGTTGGCGGAGATGGCAGAAGTCCAGAAACTTCTGGATGTCCAGCAGAAACAATTGGCCCAGCGAGAGATGGCACAACCCATGGTCGTCTCTGCCCTGAACCAGGCCAAGGCAGCGCTTGCGGTATTGGCTGAAGACGCAGAGATCAAGGCCTCTGCCGCAACACTGGAGAACATCGTCCAGCGTCAGGAAAAAGAGATTGTTGCTGATCGTGAACAGGTCGTCGCTATGACCCAGGCAGCAGCAAAGCTAAACGCAGAATCTGATGCTGCAGCGAAGGCAATGAGCGATGCTCAAATGCAAATGGTTGCTGCTCAGAAAATGGTGCAGCAACTGGAAGCAGAATCAGAGCCAATCAAGGTTCAGGTGCAGCAGGCAGAAGCTGAGCTTCAGGCTGTTGAGCTGACAGTTCAGAAAGCTGAAGAGGTTGTTGAAGCACGTCGAGAGCAGATTCGCCCTCAACTGCAACTGACGTCTCGATAGACGCAACATCTTCGGGAAAAATGCACCGACCGACACTCTCCACCATGGTAGGGTGTCGGTCGCTGTTGTTTTAGCCGATAAAGTTTACCGGGACTGTGCAACCGGGCTGCGGCAGATTCTGCTGGTTTATTCTGGCGGCACTTTCCACTATCTGTTTTCACGGGGCATTCGTTACTCTGCCACTTTGACGAACGAGAATTCTGCGACTTTGCACGGAAGCAAGACTATGTCGCCCAATCTACAGTCCACAGGGATCCGCACTTCTGAAAAGGGGGCTGAGTCTCAACATGGCACCCGAACGCTTCGCAATAGGCGTGAACAAAGTCTCTTTGGAGTCGTAATTCCGGGGGCTTTCCTGACGGTGATTTTCTATGCCGTCGCCCCTGTCATGCCGGGTGCCCGTGAGTTCGTGACGCGATATTTCTGCAGTCACCCCTTGGAGTATGTGAGTACATTTTTATTCTGTATTGGATGCAGCATCCTCTGGTCCGGTTTTCGTCGTTCGCAGAAGGAAAGACGTGGGCTGGAATTCGTCGAGGAGCAGCAGGCACGTATTCGCGAATGCAAATCTGCGGAGGAGTGGCTTCATCCCATTGAGCCGGTGATTCGAACTACTTTCGCAGCTGCGAGAGTTGGTGACGCAATTCAGTATTGCAATCGCAACGCAGGGGCGAGTCTCGAAGAGCATTTACGGTATCTGGCAGAACTGGCTTCTGAACGTCTGCATCAGAGCTACGCTATGATGCGAACCATCACATGGGCAATACCGATCCTTGGCTTCCTCGGAACCGTCATAGGGATCACCATCGCAATCGCCAACGTAACGCCAGAGCAATTGGAGTCTTCTCTGCCGGAGGTCACGGCAGGCCTTGCGGTTGCATTCGACACAACCGCTCAGGCGCTCGGGATGTCGATAGTGTTGGTTTTCAGCACGTTCGTCGTTGAACGTCGGGAACAGGCGCTGCTAAGCGAAGTGGAACAATTTGGTATCGATACATTGTTTGCCTCGCTGGTGCCATCACCCGAACAGAGTTCGGAGGCCGGCAGTGATGAGGTGCTGCACCAGACGCGACTCTTGCTCAGGAAGCAGGAGGCTGCGTGGACGACACATCTTGAAGAACTCCAGTCGAAATGGAGCCAGACGCTCCTGGAAGGAACGGCCCGGATTTCCGAGTCGCTTGGTCGCGAGACAGACCTTGTCCTGGAATCGCACCGCCATGCGATGAGTGAGGCAGGCGATTCGTACAGTGCAGTGCTGCATCGCTCGACAAAAGCGTTCGCCGACCAGATGCAGGGTTCACTGGCACAGTTCAGTGATCGGATCGAGTCGTGGCAGTCAGCACTGCAGCAGACATCGTTATCGGCATGTGGGCAGGCCGAAGAACTGCACAGTCTGGGACGAACGCTGCTGCAGCTTACGGAATCGGAACAGCGACTCGCCGCATTGCAGCAACAGCTCAATCAGAATCTGCAGGCCATGCAGATCGTCGAAACGCTGGAGCAAACCGTCAGTAGCCTCAACGCTGCCATTCATGTGCTCACTGCAAAGTCAAACATACGCTCGGCAGCGTAGACGGTGCCCCACTAAGCAGGAAGCTGTGGTGTCACAGAGAGATATCCCGCAAACGAGTTCGCAGGACGTAAAAGGTTGAAGAACGCGTGATGGCAAGGAGGCAGCATCAAAACTCAGTTTCGCTGTTTCCGTTTCTTGCCGTGCTTGTGTGCGCGATGGGGGCCCTGATTCTGTTGCTTCTGGTCACGACTCGTCAGATCCGGGAACAGCGGCTTGCCCAAGGCACACCGTCTGAAACCGTCCCACTGAAGTTACCGCTCGTTACTGGGGAAGAACTGTCTTCCGACGTTGATAGTTCGGCCCGTGATCTGGAATTGCTGCAGGATCAGTTGCGGTCTGTGACGATTGAACTTGCTGATGAGACCGAAAAGGCCAGGCAACTGCGCTCAGAGATTTCTCAGGTGAATCAGGAGCTTGAGATATCGAGGAGTCAAAGGCAATCTCTTTCGACCGAAGCTTCGAGTCTGAAAGCTTCACTCGAACTGGGCAGCAGCCAGGACGTCAGCCGGGAAGTCGCTGAGGTTGAACAAAGTATCGCGATTCTGGAGCAACAACGTTCGGAATTGGCGGAGAAACTAAGTGAAGCAGAGCAGAGAATTCTGCTGCGCAGGCAGGAGCTTGTGACATTGAATGAGGAGGTGACCGGCACCTATCAGGAAATGCATGAAAGACGCTCCGCAGTGCTCAGCCTGCGTCGTCAGGCAGCAAGCACTTCATCAGCTCGTCCAAAGCCGGGTGAAACGGTTGTTGAGTTTACTAATGCCAGGGGGACATCACTGAATCCCATTCTCGTCAATTTGTCCGAACGGGGTATGGAGTTTCTTCCCACAGAGATTCGATTGACTGAAGACGATTTGAGGGGGACATCGCTGCGAAATAACCCTTTTCTTGAAGGTGTCTACGCACTGTCGGAGTTTCGGGGTAAACGAGCGGGCCAGGGCGTTCCTTACGTTTTGTTGCTGGTAAGACCGGGTGGCGCTAGTCCATTCTATACGGCCCAGCGAATCCTCACGGATTCGGGGATTCATTTCGGCTATGAATTACTTACGGACGAACATCAGATTCATGCCGGGGAGACTGATGCTGAAGAAGCAGCCTTCGTCCGAGATGCCGTTCTGAAATCGCTGGCCGAACAGAGAGCTTTATTAGCGCGGATGCAAAGTGCCGGAATTGGAAATGGATTAGATGGCGGAGGCGGCGACATTAGAAGTGGTCGTCGCAGCCAGTTAACTGTGACTCCGGATGGTCGTGTCGTCACGATGCCTGACTCGCCGGAAATAGACGGACGTTACTTTGCAGGAGGTACGGCTCCTTCCCGACCGCTCCTCAGTCAGGCGGCCCGAAATTCACGATCGGCTCCACTTGATATGAGGGATCGTGTGCCTGATGACGAACCAGCGGTTGATAAATGGTCTTCCGGACGAGAAGAGCTCGCGCAGTCACCGCCGGAAACTGTCCCGGCGATGTCAATGATTGAAAGCAGGGAATCGGACTCGCGTTTTGCTGACGCTGAGTTGGTCTTTCAGGACAATCTTCTGGACCAACGACCGACTGAACGAGAACAATCGTCGCTTCAAATGTTTCCGGCGGGTCCATCTGCATCGGCGAACTCTTCTGACGTGGAGTTTGATGTGTCTGCACCCTTAGTGCAGCCCAGGGTCAATCTTGAGCACATTGATCCTGAATTGTTACAGAGCCTCCCGCCAGGCAGTCGTAGCCCAACCACATACTCCACTCCTGTTGGCGTAACTGTTTTTCTGGACGAGAATCATCTGACCGTTGGGCAGCGTCCTGCCGTTGTGTATCAGCAGGACTCCATGGATGTCGCATTCGCTCATCTTCTGAAAAGCATTTCGGAAGATGTTGAAGGTGTTCGACAATCTGCGGAGGAACCCCTGCTGCCGATCGTGAAGTTTATTGTGAGTCCGGGGGCAGAACGCTCACGCTATTGGCTGGCAAAACAACTTCGGCAACTGGGGATCCCTTCGGCATCGGTGACTCATATTGAACCTTGTGTAACTCGGCTGGATGACTTCACCTCAACTCTGCTCGCATCGCTCGCTGAAAATCGTCCGGATTCGCCGTTGTCATCTGCCGCTCGAGTGCGACTTTGGCCCACCGACTCAGATCCATTCGAAGGTGCAGAATCACCAATCGGAGGTGATGAAAAATGAGTCGGCGTAAATCAAGTGAAGAGCACGAAGTCGGTTCGGATTCCTTTCTGGATGTGATCGCCAATATCGTTGGAATTCTGATCATCTTGATCGTGATCGTAGGCATGAAGGTGGCTCGCCAGGAAGCGATGCCTGTATCGGATGCAGACGTCGCCGAATCCTCTGAGCTTCAATCTGAGGTCTCTCCCGCGGTTGTGCCTGATAGCCAGTTAACAGCGACGGAATCGGAAACCAGGGATGAGGTGGCGAAGATAAAGCAGGCCCTTAAAGATGCTGAGTTGAGGCTATCGAACGAACGGAAAGCCAAACAGATACTTGTCGCCGAACTGGAACACCAAAGGGCTGAAGTTTCCGCCGAGGCCGCTGCAATCGCGTCGCTGAATGGTGATCTTGATTTGCTGCGTCTTCGAGCTGCGTCTCACCTGCAACAAGGTGAAGACGCAGCAGATCGTCTCGCTTCGCTGACTCAGGAGGTGACAAAACGTCAGTCAGATGTGGATCGGCTGAAAAAGCAGGTATCCGACGCTGAGGAACAGGTGGCGACGGTCTGTGTGTCTATCACAAAGGCTGAGGAACAGGTTGACACATTCACAAAGGCCATTGAGGCGATCAACGCGGAGATGCTGGAACTTGAAGAAGTGATCTCTCCCGCGGAAAACGCAGCAGTGCCACCAACGGATCGTCTGCAACATCGCCTTTCTCCGGTTGGAAAGGTTGCCGACTCGTCAGAAATCCATTTCCGCGTCATCAATAATCAGATCAGTTTTTTGCCCGTCGATGAACTACTGGATCGACTGAAGAGCCAGTTGAATTCGCGAATGGGCGTCATCGCCCGAATGCCACAGTATGGCGGAACAGTCGGCCCGGTCCATGGCTATGTCATGAATTACACAGTCGAGCGCCATACGGGCAGTTTGCCTCAGGGGAACGGATGGGTCGGTGGAACGATGCTGGCAGTATCAGGTTGGACAATCGAAGCGGACGATCAGCGAGTTCCGTCCGAATCGACAGAAACAGCCCTGCGTCCGGGAAGTCAGTTTCGACGAATGATTGAATCCCAGCCCATTGATTCTGCCATTACGCTTTGGGTGTACCCGGATTCATTCCAGAGCTTTGCTGCCCTTCGTGAAGTGGCTCACGGACTTCAGTTGCGAGTAGCGGCCCGTCCACTTCCGGCAGGCACACCCATTTCAGGTTCGTCCAAAGGGTCACGATCGATCGTGCAATAGAACGAACCCGATCGGCTGATACGCAGTGATCACCTCCGTATACCTGCTGCTTCAATTTGTGGAACGCGATGCGGAAACTGAAAAATCCGGATCTGGTAGTTTAACCATCCGTACCTTGTGATTGTTGCTGTCACCGATGTACAGAATATTGTCATCTGAAACAAAAACACCATGCGGACGGTCCATTCTGCAGGAGTGTGCTGGCCCAGCCTTTGGCCCGTCGCCTTTCTTGCCGTCGCCCACCACGACCTCAATAACGCCTGTTGATTTTCTGACGACTCTGATCGTATGACTTTCGGTATCGGCGAAGTAGATATCGCCTGCTTTGCTGAGGCAGATACCTTTTGGTCCTGAGAGCGTCGCCTGAAGTGCATCTCCGCCGTTGCCTGTGAAGCCACTTTTCCCGGTGCCAGCCAGGTGGTGAATGGATTGCGAATGGAGATCGATTCTGTAGATGGCATTACCTTCCCGAAGGGCGAGATAAAGTGAGTGTTGCCCGTCAAAGTCCAGCGCTCTGGGACCATTCAGCGGTGTTCCGGAAACGGGCGATCCATCGGGAGTCGGCTTTCGTTCGCCGGTCCCGGCGAAGGTACTGATGAGGCCGGAGCCCAAATCTACTTTCCGAATTCGATGGTTACCAATGTCGCAGATGTACAGATTCCCGCTGGTATCCAGGGCAATGGAATGCGGTCGGTTGAGCATTGCTGCATTTGCCGCCCCGCCATCTCCGACAAATCCCGGTTGACCGTTGCCGGCAATCGTGGAAATCACGCCATTCGAATGATCGACCCTTCGCACGATGTGGTTCTGCATCTCCACAAAGTACATGTTCCCGTCCAGATCAAAACGTACTTCGTAGGGTTCATTCAATTCTGCTGAGGTCGCGGGACCTCCATCGCCGCTATAACCTTTTCTTCCGCATCCAGCCACGACGTTACTCAGGCCTGTACTCAGGTCAATTCGGCGAATGACATGCGAGCCAACCTCGCAAACGTACAAGGCGTTATCGGGGCCGGTGACCAGCCCAAAGGGTTGTGGCATGGGAATGTCCGAGGCTCTGCCATTCATGCCACCGAACCCGTCGACGCCATTGCCGCCGATCGTCACTACTGAAATAGCCGAAGTTTCATCGGCAACTCCGGTCGCGGGAAATGATGGAAGTAACAGGACTGAAAGAAGACAGCGGAGTCGCATTGCTGACTTAAGATTCCGGGAAGCTGACACGATCTGTAAGCCTTTCGTGAAACGCTGGATTGAATTCAGTGGGTTTCGTGGCATGCCGAGTAGAACGGAACGCTATTCGGTAAATCAAATACCAGGCAGTGAAATGCCATTGGCCGCGAATCATCTTCCTGAAGTCCCCGGTCTGGCAAGTGTGTGAATGGATCTTTCAGCCCCGGTTTGCGACTCGGGAGGCGAATCACCCCGTTCCCGATTGCATCGCTTATCCGTGAAAACCCTCCCGGGAGTTCCTGTATGCGACGGAATGACCGGACGAAAGCAGTGTGCTCGGTTTCCCGCAGCAATTGTTTTTTTCTTGCGTAGTTCGGTGTTTTCGTGCATCGCGCACTACTGTTCTCTTGCTCATCGTTTGATTCCTCTGGTTGAAACACCATTCCAATTGCCCCTGGCATTGCTGCCATTGACTGCGGTGCCACGTCGCCATTCAGGACTGACTCAAATCTTTCAATGAACAATACGGTCTTAAGAATTCTTATTGTCACCGATTGTCCAGCGACGACCGAAGGGGTTCGCAGGCAATTGGAAGACCTGAACCAGCGAAATGAATCTGTAGGGCAAGACGGATCGAGAGGATTCGACGGGCACCACGGAAATCCTGGACCGATGCGCTACCAGTTTGATACAGCCGCATGTCTGTCAGATGCGGAGCACTTGCTGGTCGAAGCGGTAAAGGAAGACTTCTGTTTCAGGATCTTGATCCTTGACGAACACTCACACCTGATCGAGGAGTTTCATCAGAAGCTCAATCAGATCTGGCAGGTCGACAAAGGACTGGAGGTCCTCGTGCTGACTGACGGTACAGAAACAGAGGCCGGGCCTCTGCTGTATCCGGATCAGTTCCTCCTGCTTCGGATGCCGGCAAATGGTATGGAGATTCGACAAGCTCTCATGGCGCTGACTTCAAAGACGGCGCTGCGGGATGCACACGCCAAACAGCTAGCCGATCTACAGGACCTGGTCGACCATTGCTCCGCCGCAACAACAGCTTCTGAAGAAGCGAACAGAGCCAAGAGTGAATTTCTGGCCAACATGAGTCATGAAATTCGTACACCGCTCAACGGTGTTCTGGGGATGCTGGAGTTACTGGCGGCGACGCCACTGGATTTTCAGCAGACTCGTTACATCAAAGGAGCCCAGACTTCAGCAGACTGTCTCCTGAATCTTATTAACGACATCCTCGATTTTTCCAGAATCGAGCAAAACCGAATGGACCTGGAGTACATTGACTTCAACATCCAGCGTTTGATGGAAGATGTCGTTGAAGTATTGTTGCCGTCTGCGATCAAGAAGGGGCTGGAGATCCGATGCGAGACCGATTCTAAAGTTCCGGCAGTTGTGTGCGGTGATCGGAATCGTATGCGTCAAATCCTTTTGAATCTCGCCAGCAATGCTGTCAAGTTTACGGCGACAGGTCACGTCATTCTTCGTTGCCTGTCTGACGATAACTATGCAAAAACCAACCTGCTTTGCTTCGAAGTGGAAGACACGGGCATCGGGATTCCGGAAGGCCAGCGTCATCGCCTGTTCAAGCCGTTTTCACAGGTGAATCCAGGTACAACGCGCCGCTTTGGAGGTTCGGGGATCGGGCTTGCGTTAAGCCGGCGGCTTGCCGAGCTCATGGGCGGGACGATGAGCGTGACCAGTAAGTTTGGTCAGGGCTCCACATTCTGGTTTACCGCAGAACTGCGTCCATCCGCAAGTCACGAGAGTGCCTTTTCAGAAAGGCCTCTCCTGCAGGACAGTCTGGCATTGGTGGTTGCCCCTGAACTTATCAGGAAGGAGTCACTTCAGAAGAGTCTGGATGCCTGGGGAGTCAAGACAATCGCCGCATCCTCTCCGGCTGAAGCAATGACGACTCTGGATGAATTCGGGTTGAACGCCGATTCGTCGATAGATTTTGCGATCGTGGACGGCCAGTTCCATCTGGAGTCGGCTGAAGTGCTTGCGTCACTCGCGGGAAAGCTCAGGGAGATATCTGTCCCGGTTGTTCTGATTGATTCAGTAGATGCAGGGTTGTCCAGCGTTCAGCAACCATTCAGCGGTGTGCACGCCGTCGTCGCTCGCCCTGTACTCATGTCCCGGTTGTTTGATGCCATCATGTCGGCGATCAACCCAAAGCCAGTCACCAGCGTGATACGAACTGGGAAATCGACGACGGAGTCAAAGAGCCTCGCCGACCACAGAAAAATTCGTGTCCTCGTTGCTGAAGACTACGAGATCAATCAGGTTGTGATTCGTGAAGTCCTGATGAGAGGCGGCTTTGAGTGCTTGTTGGTGGCAGACGGAAGTGAAGCGGTCCGTGAAGCCTCGTCCAGGCATTTCGACATCGTCCTGATGGACTGCCAAATGCCCGTTTTGGATGGTCTAAGTGCCACAGAAGAAATCCGGCGGCGGGAAGAGAAGCTGGGAGGCATGGCTAGAAATGGTGAACGACTACCAATCATTGCTGTGACAGCAAATGCCGTCGAAGGAGATCGGGAAGATTGTATCGCTGCCGGCATCGATGACTACATCACCAAGCCAATTCAATTTCAATCACTTGTGAAGATGATCCATAACTGGGTTGGCGTGACGACGGCAGTTGAATCGAGTCGATCGCCGGATGATCAGCGTAAGGCGGAACCATACGATAGCAGGCAACCTCGGACACCGCAGAGCGAATTTGATATCAGGGAGATACTGAGCCAGTGTTTTGGCGATCGGGATCTTGCCGTTGAACTCCTGCAGATGTTTGAAGGGCGAGCTGCGGAAGGTCTGAAAGACCTTGCCGATGCCGTCAATTCCGGTGACGTTGGGGCGCTTCATCGAGTGTCACATAACCTGAAGGGGATTGCCGGAAATTTATGCGCACTCCGTTTACAGAATGATGCGGAAGCTGTGGAACGAATGGCACGAACAGCGACGACTATTGAGTCTGAACTGCTGGAACAGGTGACGGAAATGTCGAATACATTGCGTCGCTGTCTTGGAAACATTCCGGACGTCTCGAAGGTCATTCGATCAGAGGCGGTTAATTTCAGTATTTGAACAGAGTGCCTGCCGTAGTGTTGATCGGGTTCAGTGGAAGCGGCTTCAAAGAAGGAATAAAGACTGGCGATGATTTCTCTTTCCAGCTCAACAACTTATGACAACAGCCTGCCCGATCTGGATTTGGGGATCGGTGGCCAATGGAATCGTTTTTCTGCGAGTCCGCAGGTAATAAACCTGCAGAGTCAGATTGTCAGACCCATTGAGCCAAACAGTGAAAGCCTTAAGAAGAACTCTCATCTGCTGATTATCGACGATGAACCAATCAACCTGAGGTTAATTGAGAAATGTCTGCAGCAGGCAGGTTATACCCAAATCTCAACCCACTCGAATCCTTCGACTGCATTCGCAACGATCGCAAAAATACGCCCCGATCTGGTGCTTTGTGATGTGATCATGAGTGTTTCGGGGCTGGATATTCTGAAACAAGTCGCAGCGGATGAAGAATTGCGACATATCCCCATGGTGATGGTGACAGCATCGGATGACGAACTCGTACGCTCACATGCCCTGGAACTGGGCGCTGCTGAACTGCTGACAAAGCCATTGAGGTCGACTTCCCTTCTGCCGCGAGTACGTAATGCACTGCTGCTGAAATCACGCACCGACCAGATTCACGGTTACAGCCGACTTCTCGAACAACAGATTCAACAGCGAACTGCTGAGCTGATGATGTCTCGCCTCGAGCTGATTCACTGTCTGGCACGGCTTGCTGAGTTTCGGGACAATGAAACCGGCCACCATGTGATTCGAGTCGGACGTTATGCCGGTCTCCTCGCCAGAAGGCTGAACGTCGCACCGGAACTCGCTGAGCTGATTGAACAAGCTGCCCCGCTTCATGACATTGGCAAAATAGGCATCCCGGACGAAATACTTCTCAAGCCGGGAAAGCTGACGCCGGAAGAATTCGAACTCATGCAGAAGCATGTAGGACTTGGAAAGCGAGTGTTTCAGCCTCTTCCCTATGAGGACGCGCAGTCGTTGCGGAACCACACAGTGCTGGGGGAGTTGATGGTCAGCATCGGTTCTTCTCCACTCCTTCAGATGGCGGCGGAAATCGCATTAACTCATCACGAACGATGGGACGGAACTGGGTATCCCATCGGACTAAAAGGTGAGGATATTCCAATCAGTGGCAGAATTGTGGCAGTTGCCGACGTCTTTGATGCGCTTAGCAGCAAGCGCCCATACAAGCCGGCATTGCCACTGGATCGATGTTTTGAAATCCTTCTCGAATGCCGCGGAACGCACCTGGATCCAGCAGTGGTCGACGCCTTTCTTACCGCAAGAGATGAGATTCTGCAGATCAGAATCAAACTGGCGGATATCGACTGACGATTCCGAGATCTCATTTCAGCATGGACCGAAGCGTCGCCTTCTGCCTCGGCTCGGGAAGTAATTCTGAGTGTGCGCAGCGAGAATCCTCAGGCATTGTTATGCTGCCCGTAGCTCCCATGGTTGCTTTGCAACTCTCGTAACTACACTCTCGACTGCCAATCAATCAGGAGGGCACCTTCATGCCCGAATTGATGAATCGTCCCCGACTCTGCATCAGGAAGATCGTTGTCCTGCTGGTGACTGCGATTGTTTCGACCAGTTGCCTGTCAGTCGCTCAGGAAGTCAGCGCCCGCCAGCAACGACGAAGACCTTTCGCGGCGCTGCAGACCAGTGATCAACTTCGCCACAGAACCTGGGAGGTAGATAAGGTCCAGAGAGAAGCTCTGGTGTACATACCAGAGCACGCCACGGAGAAGCCCGTGCCCGTTGTGTTCGTATTTCACGGACATGGCGGAAACATGCGGAATTCCACTCGCCAGTTTCCGTACTATTCCGAATGGCCGGACGCGATTTCGATCTATCCACAGGGGTTAAAAACGCCCGGGCAATTGACAGATCCGGAGGGAAAAAAATCAGGCTGGCAAAAGACCTCGGGCGATCAGAATGACCGGGATCTTCACTTTTTCGACACGATGCTGAAGAGCCTTCGGGAAGAATACAAAGTTGACAACGATCGGATCTATTCGACGGGGCATTCTAATGGAGGTGGTTTCACATATCTGCTGTGGTCAGAACGTGGAGACGAATTTGCCGCCATGGCGCCTTCAGGGGCTGCCGCCAATCGATTGAAGAAGGAACTCAAGCCGAAGCCCGTGTTCCACGTTGCAGGAGACAATGATCCTCTGGTGAAGTTCGAATGGCAACGTCTGATGATTGCTCGCGTTGTCAGGCTGAATGGTTGTGGGAATGGTCAGAAATCAGGGGAACACATGACGATTTACCCATCTGAATCAGGAACCCCTGTTGTTACCTGGATATCTCACCAGGGGCATAAATTTCCACAGGAATCCGTCCGCGACGCAGTCGCATTTCTGAAGCAGCAATCCCGCGATGGTAAGTCAGCCAGCTCGGGTTCAAAATCAAACGGGGCTCCGGAATCTCAGGAAACTGAGGCCGGCGGGATGGATCGTTAGACGAAATCCCACTCAAGGAGGGTCTCGGCCAGCAGTTCCACCTTTCTGCGCAATGGGTTTTGGCATGAACCTGTATCGGTTGACACAATTACTTTCGGCTTCGGTCCTGCTGGCGACAGGGTTGCACCTTTCGACGTCCGAAACGACATTTATCAGCGCCGCGGTCGGTGCGGATTTGAATGATGCACTAGCCTCATCGGAAACTTTTGACCGGGCCAGGTTGGTAATCCTGGCACCAAATGGCCCGGTGTTGGCTGAACTACAAATCAGTGTCTCCGGGTTGCCTTATCGGCAGTGGGTCGGTCGCTTTCTCGCCCAGCAACTGGATCTGGATAATTCCGGAAGCTTAGATCACTCGGAACTCGACCTCCTGACTCCGCAGTTGCTTCAGATGCTGAACGCTGCCAATGCGGATCAGGTCATGTCGCTTGCTCGTGCGGATAATGAAACGTCAGTGGGTACTGCTGAACAGGCTTTGTTGACAGAGCAGTTTTCCACGTGGATGCGTGAAAGACTTCCCAAGTCTTTTTTTATCAGCGTCCTCCCCCAAAACTCTGATGATGCTGTTCGATTGACATCGCTGCTTGATTCCGATCAGGACGGCACTGTGTCAAACCGGGAGCTTGTTGCGGCGGAAGAGACTTTGCGATTTCGGGATCTGGACGATGACCAGACATTCAGTATCTCCGAACTCATGCCGTATCGGGACCCGAGAACTCAGGGTGTCAGCCTGACTCCTGAAGCTGCGAATCTGCCATTCGTCGAGGTCACCGATCAGTCTTCTGCGAATCGGGCAGCTCAGAAAATTCTTTCTCGTTACGGACATCAATCACTCGTCGAAACAGCGGTATTGCGCGCGAATGAGGAACTGACGGTTCCCGTCAATAATCAATGGAATCAGGAGCAGTTGATCGACTGGCTTCTAAGCCATCAGCCTCATCTGCAGATCGAATTCAGATTATCCGACAAGGCCAATCGAAGCCGAGTTGCGGTTTCGATTTCGTCACAGGCGACATCCTTCTGTCAGCAGGCCGATCAGCAGCCCGGAAGCTGCCGTTTAACGGTTGATGACATGCCCGTGAGTCTGATTGCACGTGGAGGAGGATCGAATAATCGGGCTTACCTTCGCGGCTTTCTTGGTCAAAACTTCCTGATGAACGATGGCGACAGAAATCAGTATCTGGATGAGTCTGAATTTGCCGCCATGTCCGGTGTGCTGGCCCAGGCCGGTGCGAATGGTGACTTTCATGCCGTCGATCGGGACCAGAATGGCATGATTACCCGCGAAGAGGTTTTTAGCTTTGCGAATCGGGAGAGTATCTCGTCCGCCAGTCGAATTGAGGTAACCGTCAAACAGGACGGGAAATCAATTTTTGGCCTGTTGGATACCAACGGCGATCGCAGGATCTCAAAGCGAGAACTGCTTCAGGCCCCAAATGCATTATCGGAAATGGATAGAACAGGTGATGGTCGTTATGCGGATGAAGAACTGGGCGTGGAGTATTCGCTGACCATCGGTCTGGGACGGGCGGAGGTTCGTCGTAATAGTGTGCTGGCTATGAATTCGATGCAGACGATGAGTTCCCGTTCTCTCGACGCAATTCTCCCCGGTGTAAGCGGTCTCACTGGACCGGAATGGTTTCGAAGAATGGATCGGAATCAGGATGGTGACGTTTCGCGTCGGGAGTTCCTCGGAACCGTTTCGATGTTTGCAGAGATTGACCAGAATGCCGACGAACTAATCGACGAATCTGAAGCTTCAGCGTTGTCGGCGAATGAATGATGCAATTTCCTAATCAATGTTCTGCTGATCTTTCCGTTCTTTTTCAGCCTTGATCGACCGAATCAGATTGAAGATACCACCGGGGAGGTTCTTCTCCGACTCTTTCCTGTCCGGTTGAGAAACGCCCTGAATCAGTTCGAACACCGCCTGGGAAACAGGTTTCGGTTTTGTTTCCTGCTGTTCGGGCGCCAGGTTGCGGGCAATCTCATCAAAGAAAGTCATGCCGTCAGGCAACTGGATCTGTGGGTTGGCAACTGTTCCCTTCACGCTCACAAGGATTGGCTGCTTCGCTAACTGGGTCAGCATGGCAAGTGCTGCAGGTGTCGGCAAAGAATCCCGGGGACGCAGATTGGGTGAGGGTAGATGAATGGCTAACCTCAGATCGAGGCTTTCGTCCAGTGCGATTTTTCCGCTGGTTTCCGCCGTGAGTCCGGTGGCCAGTTCCGGAAGGAGAAACGACATCGCGTCGTGGTGGATACCATCGGGCGATACTGAAAAGGTGACATTTGATTCCTGAACAATTTGCAACCGATCCGGGAGTTGTTTTCCCGTGAGCTGCCCGGTGAGGATCGCAAGCTGTCGAACCCAGTTAGGTTTGAGTCGCGCTTCAAGCGAATGGAACTGAGCTCGACCTGACATCGCAAATGGGGGGCTGGGGATGTCTCCGTCTCCCAGGACAAGATTCACTTCGTCGATCCAGACAGATGCCGAACCGCCAAGTTCAGTTGATTGCGACAGTACCGGAGCGATCAGAGCAAGATTCTGTTCGGCATGCTTGTCAGAGACGGGTTCGTGATCGAATAACTGAAAGGCATCAATTGTCATGATTCGACGGCTGTCACTGTCGTTTGAAACGCGTCCATTGACGGTCAGAGCATCGAGATCGATGATCGGAAGTCTGCGCCATGGCGCGATCAGCCGGAATGCGCCACGGTCAATTGTGAATTCACAAAGGGATTGCGAAGTACTGGAGTTCTGCGGAATCGGCCAGGATCCGTCTTCATTGAGACGAACCTCGGTGGCTGGTTGCCTCAGCGTGATTTTCCCCAGATCATTCGGATTCAGAAGCAGCCAGAACAATCCATTTGAAATGTGAAGGCTCTTTATCTGCGACGTAATCTGCCCATGACTGTCGGACAGTCGAACGTCCTGAAACTCAAGGGGTTCGATCCATCCTCCACTGGCATCTTCGCAGGTGGCAGTCAATCCCATACTGCTGAAACTATTCGACAGAAGATCATTCCGCAGTTTGGTCTGCATCAACAGTGGCGGGACGCTCAGGACGGCGACCAGACTCAATGAACCGACCATCGCAACCCCGACCACAGCTCGCCTCCAGCGTTTCTGGCTGTTCGATCGTTTCTGGCTGTTCGATTGTGGGCGTGTTTGTGATTCGTTGGTTTCCATGACTGTTTTCTCGCCCCGTCCGTGTTGATGATGAGGCACGCTGTCGTCCTCCCGAAATCAGTTGCTCAGAACCGAAGTGTATATGCAATCACCCCGACTCGGTGTATTGTAGCCATTGTTCCGAAGTCAATCTCGCCCTATTTCTCGGCTTTTTCACCGAGCGACAGGTCTGCGGGAGCATCCTCGAGCGATTCACCCTGGTTGATTGGAATACTGATGACCAGGCCCGCAAATTTGGCAGTGGCTGAGGGCTGAATCGAGAATCCACCGTGACATCCAATGCATCCACCCGTCAGCGGAATACTACCTGCTCGACGGTAGAAGCCATCTTCGATCACTTCAATACCGTCTTCGCCCCGGGATATTGCTCGTGCCGCGGCCTTTTCGAACTGAGTTTCCGGTTCATGATTGATGCTCATCGCTTTCAGACTGGCTGCAATCCACCGAGCCTGTGACTGGTTTTGCTTCTGAATGTCTTCAAAGACGTCCTCCATTGCTCGGGCCGGCACGACGGCTCGTTCGCCGTGAAAGTAGCGGTGATGCATTGCATCAAGAGTTGCGCGATAGATTTCGTGCATCAGTTCCGCTCGTTCTCTTGCCGCCTGTAAAGTGTATCTCTGAACCGGCTTTTCGTTCGACGTGATGGTATCAGTAGGATGCTTCTCCGCGTCCGCCGTCTCTTGTTCTGCAGAAGTTGAGACTGGCACTGATGGTACAGTCGTACTGAGCGGTTGTTCGCCGGCTATCAGGCCGGAGACGCTGCTGATCGCCAGGAACCACACCAGACCCGCGGAACCGTAAGTTGTTTGTGACATCTCGATGAATCCTCCGCTATGTGAAACGCTGGGAAGCTGATTTTAGCGATCAATACCCGGCATCACGCATATGAAAGATCGCGCGGTGCGGGTGGGTTCGTCCTGTTCCGGTTGATCGGTCGAAGGGGTTTCCGCTTTGCAACTCTGTTTTAACCGTGTTGTGGTGAACTTGATTCCGTAGTTGATGATGGTAAGACTTCCTTTCGTATCAAAGCTTACCCACCTGCGAGACTCAAAAGATGCTGTGCCTGTTCACATTCTCACGACTGGTTCACCTGCCCCGGACGTCCGCCATTCGGTTTCTGGCAGCGCTGATCTTCATGCTGATAAGCCTGTCTTCTGGAGACTGTGTCTGTGTGGTGGGAGAAGAAATCCACCGCTGGGAGTTTCGTGATGGAGTTGGCGGATGGATTCCGAACAACCAGACAGAATTATCGGCACCGGAGGGTTTGCTGAAAGTCTTGTCGAAGGGGAGTGATCCCTTCATGACAGCGGTTCTCAAAGGGCAACCCGGACAGCATCAAATCACTATTCGATCTCAGTTTGAAGGCCAAGCTGATGTGCAGGTGTTCTGGACAACGGAAAAAGAACCAGGAACCAGCGAGAAGAATAGTGTGCGGTCAGAGTTTACCGGGACCAAAGCAGACATGAAGAATTTGAAGCTTTGGTTCACGACGGATTCCCCGGTGACCTCTCTGCGAATTGATCCGATGAGTCGTTCCGGGCAGATGGTGATCGAATCAATCATCCTCACCGATGAGGGTCCACCGACACCGACCGCTACACCGGTTTCAGACATCAAAGTTGCCGATGGGTTTCAGGTCGAGCTGTTGTATTCTGTACCCGGAGGTGAAATGGGCTCGTGGGTCAACATGGCCAGCGACCCGAAAGGTCGCCTGATTGTCAGTGACCAGTACGGAAAGTTGTATCGAGTGACTCCGCCACCTGTCGGAAAAAATGATCGCCCTGTCATCGAATCCATCAATGTCGACATCGGGATGGCGCAGGGATTGGTTTGGGCATTTGACAGCTTGTACGTGATGGTGAATGGAACAGATGCCGACAGACAGGGGCTTTACAGGATCACTGACGCCGATGGTGACGATCAGCTGGACACACTGGACTTTCTTCGCAGGATAGATGGAGGTGGCGAGCATGGCCCACATGCAGTCATTGCCGGTCCAGACGGCAAATCACTTTATGTTTGTGCGGGAAACCACACGCTGCCGACAGAATTCGCCACGTCTCGTGTCCCCCGCAACTGGGGAGAAGATCAATTATTGCCTCGCATGTGGGACGCGGGCGGCCATGCCGTTGGTAAATTGGCGCCGGGTGGATGGATCGCCAAAGTAAGCCCGGATGGTCAGGAATGGGAACTCGTTGCAAGCGGTTTTCGTAATGAATTCGACATCGCGTTCAACACGGACGGTGAATTGTTCACCTACGATGCAGACATGGAATGGGATGTTGGTTTACCGTGGTACCGTCCGACGCGTGTTAACCACGTCACCAGCGGAGCTGAGTTCGGATGGAGATCCGGCACTGGAAAATGGCCCGTCTGGTATCCGGACAGTCTTGGATCTGTGATCGACATCGGGCCAGGTTCACCGACAGGAACCGCATTTGGCACGGGTGCGCAATTTCCCGCAAAATACCAGAAATCACTCTTCATTTCCGACTGGAGTTACGGGGTTATCTACGCAATCCACATGACTCCAACGGGTTCCACCTACACGGCCGAAGCGGAACGGTTCATTTCTGCCGCGCCATTGCCCGTAACAGACATTGTTATCAACCCAACCGATCACGCAATGTACTTCACCATTGGGGGGCGTCGCACACAGTCTGGTCTCTACCGTGTCACCTATACCGGGGCCGATGTTGCGAGCCCGAATACGCAAACGACTACGGTGGAAACATCCCCCGAGTTAAGGACTATCCGGAAACAACTGGAAACACTTCATGTTGGCGCCAGCTCCGATTCAATTGCTGAGGCATTCAAATGGATCGGACACCAGGACCGCCACATCCGCTTTGCTGCCCGTATTGCCATTGAACAGCAGCCTGTAACATCGTGGGCTGACAAAGCGTTGAGCGAATCGACCAACAACGATGCAAAGATTACGTCATTGCTTGCACTTGCCCGGTGTGGAGATGCTGATCTGGAAGTGCCTCTCCTGGAATCGTTGTCGCAGTTGAAGGTCGAATCACTTTCCGCTGACCAGCGACTTGCTGCACTGCGAGTGTTGTCGCTCGCTTTTATTCGGATGGGTCGACCAGACAAGGATGTCGCGACCGACGTTGCGGCTGCTATTGGCCCGATGTATCCATCTGCTGACACACGACTTAACCGCGAACTTTGCGCGATGCTTGTTTACCTCAACGACAAGGATGTTGCAGAGAAGACTCTGAACCTGATGGAATCAGCCACGACGCAGGAAGAGCAAATTCACTATGCAATGTGCCTTCGTGCTCTGCCGTCTGAGCAGTGGACGTTGCAACAAAGAACGCGATACTTCGATTGGTTTGTCACGTCAGCATCACTTCGTGGCGGAAACTCTTTCTCCGGGTTCCTGAAGAACTTTCGAGAAGACGCCATCAAAACGCTCAGCGAGAAAGAACGCATTGCGTTGAAAGAGGTTCTCGACAAGCGACCTGAGTCCACCGAACCGACCGTGGAAGCATCATCGCGTCCTTTTGTTCGGGCCTGGACAGTGGAGGACTTACTTGCTGATGTGGAAGCCGGTCTGAAAGGCAGGAATTTCGAGAACGGTCGCGCAATGTTCACTGCGACCGCCTGTTACAAATGTCATCGCTTCGATGGACGTGGTGGCATCGTTGGCCCGGATTTGACAGCTGTTGGACGACGTTACAATGCTCGCACTATGCTTGAATCTCTTATTGACCCAGGCAAGGTCATCTCCGACCAATACGAAGCGATGACATTTGTTCTCGAAAGTGGTCGGCAGGTTATTGGTCGCGTCGTCAACCTGAACGGCGACAAACTGATGGTCAGTGAAAATATGCTGGATCCCGGGAACCTGACCGTCATCGGACGCAATGAAATAGAAGAGAGCTTTGTTTCAAAGACTTCGATGATGCCGACGGGGCTTTTGAACAATCTATCCAGGGATGAAATCCTTGATCTTGTTGCCTATCTTCAGTCTGGGGGTAATCCGCAGGCTGAGATGTTTGCCAGTGGAACGAAAACGACTTCACCAAAGAAAGCCATATCCATGTTGACTGAGTCTGGGCATACGGTAGACGAACTGGCTACCGTAAAGGCCCGCGTTGAATCAAACGAAGCCGTACTGCTTGATATTCGGGAACAGGATGAATGGGACGCCGGTCATCTTAAGGCTGCGGAGCTGGTGCCGCTGAGCCAACTTGCAACCGGAACGATTCCCGAAGATTTGAGGAAACTGATTCCTGCAGACAGACCTGTCTACATCCACTGCCGGTCTGGTGGACGCGTTCTGAAGTGTGCCTCGATTTTGAAGAACAGCGGGTACGACATTCGCCCGCTAAAAGCTGGATATTCCGCACTTGTCGAGTTCGGGTTCGAGAAAGCGAACTAGGACGGCAGACGCAGGAAGTCGTGTGCCCGTTTTCAGCCCCGGATCACCTCACCTGTCCGTTGAAAAAACGGGACGGCACACAGGACGACTGGAAACCATCGTGTGTTAATGTCTCCTGCTCTAGCCAGTCCCGGTTTTCAACAGGCTGTTAGCGTGGAATCTTTGCAGGCTGTCGTATCCCGTAACGGACGTGAAGTAATTGGCAAAGTGTGACTGAAGTGTTTAGTCGCCACGCACCACTCGGCGGTTCCTGAGTAAGTTCAACAGAGCGACAGATCAATTGAAGCCTGCTGTCATCGATCGCATTCGAGCCGTGTGGCCGTTTTTGATCTGGCTACTGTTGTTCTATTTGCTCTGGACCACTCTTGTGACTGCCCTGAGGGCATGGTCAGTGGTGGCTGGTCACTGGCCGATCTCCTTAACCATGTTGTTTGGCTCCTATGTTGCCGGGGCTACCCCGATGGGAGGCGGCACGGTTGCCTTTCCCGTCCTTGTCCTTGTCTTCGATCATCCCGGTTCGCTCGGCTGCCATTTCGCACTGGCAATTCAGTCTGTGGGGATGGTCTCAGCGAGTATCTACATTCTCAGTACGCGGAAACCCGTTATCTGGCCAGCGCTGAAGCCAACAATGTTTGGATCACTGGTTGGTACTCCCATAGGAACGTACTTCGTCGCCCCAATAATTCCAGACCTTTGGGTAAAGCTGACGTTCGCCGTGGTCTGGGCAGCGTTTGGAATTATGCACCTGATCAAGTTGCGAGAACTTGTGCGGATGCACCGAACAAACGCCATCCCCCCGACATCTTTCAGGACGGTCTTTTTCCTCGTTGGTGTTGCGGGTGGCCTTCTGGCGTCGATTACCGGAGTCGGAATCGACATGATGGTCTATGCCATACTCGTTCTCTACTTCCGAGAAGATCTTAAGACGGCTATTCCAACGTCGGTGATCGTCATGGCATTCACATCGCTTGTCGGCATCGCGACGAACATTGCATTTCACCAACTATACCCGGATCGATTCTCTATTGACCCACTGTTTTTTGAGAATTGGCTGGCTGCGGCGCCCGTAGTTGCCGTTGGAGCACCGTTGGGTGCGTTTGTCGTCAGCCTGATCCCGCGGACGCCAACGCTTGTTTTTGTTTCGATGTTGTGCCTGATTCAGTTCGGTTCGACCATTATCCACGAAAGAGTCACTGGTACTTTGCTGGCATTAACGTTGACAGCACTTGCAGCCATGAACCTGGTGTTTCATCTGCTGTACGTCTCCGGAACACGTATGATGCAGGAAGAACGATAGCAGCCTGTTCGAAATCCGGACTGGCTAGAGCAGAGACCTTAACACACGTCGGTTTCCAGTCGACCTGCGTGCCTGTCGCGGTTTTTCAACGGACAGATAGCCGTGCCGATCTACTACGCCGGACTTAAATCCACAGTGACGGAACTGTGGATGCGCAGAATGATGTCGAGTGTTCCAAATTCTTACTGCAGCTTTTCCACCGTCTCGACGAATGACTTCATTTGTATCGCCAATGCATCCAGCTTAGCCGCGTCGATCAGATTTCCCTGCCCGTCAAAGGCCTGGTGAGCGGCAGACAGCATGAACTGGTCCGGCATCACATGCATCCCGATTGCCTGTAGAATCGATCGAAGGTGCGACAAGCCTCGAATGCCCCCAAGCCCGCTTGGCGTCGCGCTCATGATTGCGGCGACTTTGCCGAGAAACGCCACTTTGGGAGGTTCGTTTCCTTCACGTCGAGATACCCAGTCCAGAGCATTCTTCAGCACAGCACTCAGAGAGCTGTTGTATTCGGGCGATGCGATCAAGATGCCATGATGATTCTGGAACAACTGTTTCAGGCGGCTGGCGTGTTCCGGCATTCCACTGTTCGATTCCAAATCCTCATCAAACAGAGGTAGTGGAAAGTCCCGCAAGTCGATGACCGTGACTTCTGCGCCCGCGGACTCCATTGCATTTGCTGCCAGTTGAGCCAGCTTCTTGTTAAATGAATCGTTCCGAGTACTACCGGCAAAACAAAGAATGCGAGCGACAGGCATTGTGGCGACCTTTTGCGTCCTGAAAGCAGGAGAAATATTTTCTATGGGGCTGAACTCCGCAGGTCTTTCAACCTGACACGGAGTTCGGGAAACTCAGAGCGGGAAACGATGTCAGATCCATTCGACTGAGCTTTGGTGAAAAATATCTGGCTGACGCGTTCCTCCGGATTGTCCTTACAAAGATTTCGTCGTGGCTGACTTTTTCTGTTTCGGATTGGTTAGCGATGGCGACAGTCCCTGATGATTCGAGTATTCTTCGGGCCCTGCATGTTTTCGTCATTCGACAGACTGTGCGACACCTGGATTATGCCGGACCCGCCGCCACTTAAACGTCGCCACCGGGCGAAACCCAACGTCGATCAAACGCTCCGTGACGACATTGACGGTGGCTTGAACCCGTTGTCATCGCCGGAGCAGGCGAATGATACGGTCCCGTACGCAGAACTGCACTGCCGGACCAATTACTCTTTTCTTGAAGGTGCATCCCACGCAGATGAACTGACGGCTCGCGCAGTGGAACTGGGACTAAACTCCATTGCGGTGACTGACCGAAATACACTCGCCGGTGTCGTCAGGGCTCATGTCGCAGCCAAAGAATGCGGGATCAAGTTGCTCGTGGGCGCAGAGATTGTTCCGGACAACGGCCCCTGTCTGGTGCTGCTGGCGATGAATCGTCAGGGATACGGTCATCTCGCACAGCTCATCACTGCCGGCCGCCGCAGAGCCCCAAAGGGCGAATGTCGAATTCGAATGGCCGATGTTCAACAGTACTCAGAAGGAATTCTGTGCTGCGTTCCGCTCAGTATAGAAAGTCGTTTGCGTTATGAACGACGGTACCAGCCCGGCAGCGATATTGACCTGCCCGATGCCAGTCTTCAGGCGGTCAAGTCGATTTTTGCGGATCGTTGCTATGCAATGGCTGAACTGCACATGGGCCCAAACGACTCCAGTCGGCTTGATCGATGGATTGAGCAGTGCCAACGACTGAATGTGCCTTTAGTCGCTTCTAATGATGTCCATTATCATATTCCTCGCAGACGCGCACTGCATGATGTTGTGACCAGCATTCGCCTGAACACTCCGCTGCAGAATCTTGGGCATGAGGTGTTCCCTAACGGAGAACGCTGTCTGAAGACACCGCGCGAAATGCTGCGACTGATGCAAGGACGGCACGAACTACTGCGTAGGACAGTCGAAGTTGCGGATCGCTGCCAGTTTTCACTGGACGAATTGCGATATGAATATCCTGAGGAACTTGTTCCCACCGGAACGACGCCCATTCAGCACCTGACCAATCTGACTTGGCGCGGCGCAAGACTGCGCTATCCAGACGGCGTTCCCGGTAAAGTCCGTGATCTGATCATTCACGAACTCACGCTGATTCAGGAGCTTCAGTACGAAGCCTATTTCCTGACGGTGTACGATCTGGTCAGGTTCGCCCGTGAACGCGGAATCTTATGTCAGGGGCGAGGTTCAGCCGCCAATTCGGTTGTGTGCTTCTGTATTGGCGTCACTTCGGTGGATCCGTCACGTATTGATGTTCTGTTCGAAAGATTCATCAGCAGGGAACGGAATGAAGCGCCGGATATCGATGTCGATTTCGAACACGAACGTCGTGAGGAGGTACTTCAGTATCTGTTTGAACGGTACGGACGAGATCGCGCCGGCATGACCGCTGCGGTGATAACATATCGCCCTCGTTCCGCAATTCGAGACGTTGGTAAAGCGTTGAGTCTGTCGAATGATCGTATCGATAAGCTCGCCAGTCAGATGGAGCACGTCGATCGAGCCGAAAACATGCCCGATCGCATGCGGGAAGGCGGAATCGATCCTGAGTCGCAGCTTGGCCGCCGAATGCTGGAGCTTGTGACATCACTTCTGAGCTTTCCTCGCCATCTGTCTCAGCATTCCGGTGGTATGGTGATGTCGCGTGGCCCGCTTGACGAACTGGTCCCGATCGAGAATGCCGCCATGCCCGGGCGTACAGTCATCCAGTGGGATAAGGACGATCTGGATGCATTGGGGCTGTTGAAGGTTGATGTACTTAGCCTGGGAATGCTGAGCTGCATTCGCCGTGCATTTGATATGGTCAAACTCTATCACGGAAGGCAGTTAACCCTGGCCGATGTGCCATCGGAAGACCCTGCTGTTTACGACATGATCTGTGAGGCGGATACCATTGGTGTCTTTCAGATCGAAAGCCGTGCGCAGATGAGCATGCTTCCACGACTGCGGCCCCGCTGTTTTTACGACCTGGTGATTGAAGTTGCCATCGTACGCCCCGGTCCGATCCAGGGGGACATGGTGCATCCTTACCTGCGCCGGCGAGCGGGTGAAGAGCCCGTGGAATATCCGAATGCTGAAGTTCGGTCCGTTCTGCACAAGACACTCGGCGTCCCTATTTTTCAGGAACAGGCCATGCGACTGGCCATTGTCGCCGCCGGATTCACTCCCGGTGAAGCCGATCAGCTGCGAAAGGCTATGGGGGCATGGCGAAAGACCGGCGTGATCCAGAAGTTCCACGACAAGTTGATCGCGGGAATGGCCGCCAAAGGATACGACGAAGACTTTGCTGAACGTGTTTTCAAACAGATCAGCGGATTTGGGGAGTATGGATTCCCGGAATCACATGCGGCAAGTTTCGCCCTGCTGGTCTATGTCTCTGCCTGGCTGAAGCGCTACCATCCCGCCGTCTTTTGTGCGTCCCTTATCAATAGTCAGCCCATGGGATTCTACGCGCCGGCGCAATTGATTCGGGATGCTCGCGATCATGGAGTTCGGGTCTTACCGATCGATGTAAATCACAGTCACTGGGATTGCACCATGGAACTCTGCGAAGGATCGGTTGAGCAGCGAGAGTCTTCCCGCAGAACAAACCATCTGGATGAGCGTTTCGCTTTACGACTGGGTTTCCGCTTGCTGCACGGATTGCCTGAAGACCAGGCGCAGGCCATCGAAATGGAGCGTCAGCAGCGGGGAATCTTCAGATCCTTCGACGAATTTGCCCGAAGATCTCGACTGAGTCGGCACACGCTGCAGTTACTGTCCCGTGCTGATGCGCTGGCGTCACTGAAGATCAATCGACGCGATGCGTTCTGGAAAGCGTTGCCAGCGCAGGAACAGTTGCCGCTGTTTCGGAAATCCGATCAGCCTGTTGCGGACGAACCGGTGCCCGAGTTGCCTGAAATGACGGCTCAGGAAGAAGTCGTTGCTGACTATACCTCCGCCGGTCTTTCTCTGCGGAAACACCCGGTCGCCTTCCTGAGAGAACAGCTGACAACCCTGCGTGCAGTGACCGCCGAACAGCTGTCTGTCCTGCAACCTGATCGAAGAGTCAAGGTGGCCGGCCTGGTGTTGATGCGTCAACGCCCCTCAACAGCTGCTGGCATCACTTTCGTGACCCTGGAAGATGAAACAGGTGTTGCAAATCTGGTGGTCTACCCGAGTGTCTGGCAACATTTTCGGCAGACCGCTCGATTCGCCAGCGTCATGATGGCAAGTGGCCGGCTGCAGCGAGAAGGCGATGTAATCCACGTTGTTTGCGATCGACTGGAAGACGTCTCCGAAATGCTAAACAGACTTGAGTCAAAATCGCGGGACTTCCGATAGCCTAACCGAGAAGCATCCCTGCGTAACCCACCACCCGAGATTGGTCGCCCGTCACTTCAGCACTTGTGGCATATCCGGTCCGATGGGCTGTTTCGAGCAGACCTGCTGTCCGAAGAGCCTCCATTACAATGACCGCCGGAAGAACTCCGCACATACTAATCCGGTGATCACGAACCGTCTGATAAAGCACCACGGGATCAAGTGACTCCATCGCCGTCAGGGCTATCTCATCTAGTTCTCGATTGCGCTGATCTGATGCAAAATGATTCATGTCGCTCGAGATGATTAACAATGGAGGGGGCGAGGACTGCTGCAGTAGCTGACCGAGTTGCCGTCCAGCAGTTAGGCATGCTTCCAGTGAGAGACGCCCAACAGTGATACCCACCACTTTGCATTTGGGGGCGATATGCTGGATCAATGGCAACTCCAGTTCGATACTGTGTTCGCGTGCATGCGCTGCGGCGTCGGGCCGTAAACCATCAACACGCGACAAGAGCAGACTGGATGTTTGAGTGTCTGAATCCATCGTTCCTGTTGGCAGATTCCATGTCTCCCAGGGCGCCAGTGCAAAATCGCAACCCTCCGGCGTATGGCGAGGTCCGATGATGATGGCGGTATCCGGAATGTCCAATAACTTGAATGCGCCTGCTGCAATGTGTCCGGAGTACCGCAATCCCGCATGCGGAACCATAACTGCAGGCCAGTTGCGGCGACCGTTTGTGGTACAGGGGGGCGTGGGCGCTCGATGAAAGCAGTCCGAAACCAGATCCCGCAGCTCTGCCGCTGCTGCTGGATAAAATGTTCCGGCAACTGCAGGTTTGCGAACGCCTGAAAATCTGCCTGCGGTGGAGAATGAAAGTTTTTGCATCGCCGGACACGTGGCCTGGCAGGTAAACGTGTGGAGACTTGCATCCGGAGGTAAAGCGTCGGCAGCTTGTGTAAATACACTCGTCCACAGATCCTGACCTGTCATTGCGCTGTCAAACAACCAGGCATTGACACCGGGTGCGGAAACCGCAAGTCCCATTTCACCTGGCCGGAAATTTGCAAATGAAGGTTTCGCCACACTCCCCGCGGGCAACGGAGAATGGAAAACAGCGAGGTCCGTCTGTAACTGGTTCAGCGTCGCGGATTCTCGTCCGTGTTTTCTGCACCAGTCAGCCGCACTCTGGCAGATTTGCATCAGCGTTGACTGAAATGGAATCTCACCCTTTAGATACAAACGCGAAAACAGTATGGATTCCGACGTTCCTTTGAAGGTCAGTTGCATGGCAAGACCGCTGACTGGACCATCGTCGCACCCTGCCGGGAGCATGCAGGCTGGAACAGCCCCCCGGATGAGTGCGAGAACATTCGATCGCGAGAACTGATTCAGTCGTTGAATCTGATCTCGGGTTACGGTGAAACGGGAAGGTGTCTGATTCACGCGAACAGACTGAATCAGTGTGTGATCGAAGCTGCCCTCAATCATGCGGCCTTCAAATCGTTCGAGGGCTGCTTTGGGATCCTTCCATGCATTGGCCGGCATGCCGGCTTTTCGGCAGACCTGCACTAAGAATGTGATTGCGTCCCAACCCTGTTCAACAGGCACACTGGGCAGTAGAAGTCCGGCCTGGGAACCAAGCTGAATTCTGAGCCCATGTCTTCCGACTTCGACTCCAGCCAACCGGTCTTCAACACTTTCAGGCATCGTTTCGAAATTGAACAGCAGGGTGACATCCAGTGTCAGCCCCGAAAGCTCAGGGAATGAAACCGGCCGAAACCGGGGGTCCGACGTCGCAGTTCGCGTTGCTGACTCGCGGAGTGCCGTCAATAGCGGCATAGGCTGACCCAGCCTGCCGATGCATCCACGTAGTTGTCCCGCCTTCTTTAGTGTCACAAAGACGCCCATCACTGTGGTATTCGCAGCGTTTGCCAGCGTCTCGTCTGTCAGCAATGCAGGTGTGCCCTGAACTGCGGCCAAAACCAATTCGCATGCGGAGCGATGGATCACGTCTTCCTGCAGTTTGGAGATCCGCGGCTTTTCCTTCACACTGTTTGCCATCTGAGACTCTTTGAGATTCTGAAGCTGACTAATTCGAATTGGCTGACGTTTTCGACCCCATACTCCGGGCTTTGCCTCGAAGACACCGGGAATACGGTATCCACAATTGGAGCACTGATTCTCTTTCAGTGCCCATGCTCCAAGTTCGTACCAGTCTCGTTCGATTAACAGATGTTTGCACTGGGGGCACCACGTGCTTTGGTTTTGCTTATCGTTGACGTTTCCAACGTAGACAAATTTGATACCTGTTGAGAGGGCGATCTGTTTTGCTTTCAGTAATGTTTCATGCGGAGTCCTTTCACGATCGTTCATGCGAAAATCGGGGTGAAAGGCTGAAAAGTGAACTGGCACCTCATCGCCCACACAACTGAGAATCCAGTCGCACATTCGCTGCAGGTCGTCTGCAGAATCATTGGCTTTCGGGATTATCAGGTTTGTGATTTCGAACCAGACATCGCTTTCATTTTTCAGCCAGGCAAGCGTTTCCAGGACCGGCTTCAAATGTGAGTAGGTGATGTGATGGTAGAACTCCTCTGTGATTGCCTTGAGATCGACGTTGGCTGCATTCATAGGATGAAAAAACTCAGCCCTCGCATCCGGATGAATATACCCGGCAGTGACAGCGACGGCCTGAATGCCAGCAGCCCGGCATGCGTTGGCGGTGTCGATCGCATACTCGGCCCAGACAATGGGATCGTTGTAGGTGAATGCGACACTGCGGCAACCTGTCTGAAGAGCTGCCTGAACAATCTGCTCGGGCATTGCGACTTCGCTGAGTCTTTCGACTTCCCGAGATTTGGAGATATCCCAATTCTGGCAGAACTGACAGCCCAGATTGCATCCCGCCGTGCCGAATGACAGGACTGGCGTTCCCGGCAGGAAATGATTCAACGGTTTTTTTTCGATGGGATCGATGCAGAACCCCGTGCTCCGTCCGTAGGTTGTCAGCTGCATTTGACCGTCAATATTCTGACGTACAAAACAAAAACCTCGATCGTCCGGTTTCAGGCTGCATTCACGCGGACAGAGATCGCAGATGATGCGTTCGGAGTCAGGCAGGGAATGCCACCACTTTGCCTGCGTTGGTGTGTGAGCTTGCGGATGTCGCTCGAATCGATGATTGCTCACAGGCGTCCTCCTGATTGGCCATGGCAGCAGGAAATGGCGACATGGTGTCGGCAGAGATTCCACAAGATGTTCAAGAATACAGGCTCATGGGCGTGTAATACCGACGCCAGAGTTTTGTCTGTCATCTTAAATGGACAGTATTCGTTTTGAGCACGCCGTATTCGTTATCAGGAAATGTACCTATGATAGTTCGACGCCGGCAATACGATGCACTGCAATCCACTCGTCTTCTGTCACCGGAGTAATCGAAAGTCGGGACCCTTTCGACATGACTTTCATGCCGGACGTATCGGGATCGTCGGCCAGTTGCTGGCGACTCACCGGGGATTCAAAGACTTTCACCAGTCGAATGTCGACCATAAACCAGATTGGATTCTCTCTGGTCGATTTGGGATCGTAATACTTGTGCTCGGGATCCTGCGCAAAATGATCTGCATAGCCAGCTTTGACGACTTCTGCTGTCCCTGCGATCACCATTGGGTCAACTCTGCTGTGATAGAACAAAACGCCATCACCTTTTTGCACGTCGTCACGCAGCATATTACGGACCTGATAGTTACGGACACCTTCCCACGACGTTCGTTTCCCTTTTGCGTTGTTAAGGTCCTGAATTGAAAATACGTCGGGTTCAGATTTAAACAGCCAATAGCGTCGCATGTTGTCCCTCAGGCCAGTTCTAATCTGGCGGTTTCATTCCCGTTAAACCTCTTGCAAACAACGAGTTGCTTCATGAGTACCATGGAATGCCTCTTGAAAATGGCGGATCTCAACAACATCCTCAGGGTTGCACCATTGTTTGATGAGTATCGGCAATGGTACGGAATGTCGGCCGATTTGTCCGGCGCCCGGAGCTTTCTGATGCAGAGAACTCAGGCATCGGAATCTGTGGTTCTTTTTGCCGAAACAGATGATGTGGTCGTTGGCTTTGTGCAACTCTACCCATTGTTCTCTTCGATAAGCCTGGAATCCATCTGGGTACTAAACGACCTTTTTGTTGCGGTGGATTTCAGAGGGAAGGGAATCGGGACAATGCTGTTGAACGCTGCAACAGAATTCGCGAGAGAGACGGGGGCGATAAGGATGGAGCTTGAGACAGCATCAACCAATCAGACGGCGCAGCGATTCTATGAAGCTCACGGATGGCAGAAGGAAACCGAAATGCTGGCATACCGGCTGACGCTTCAGGAGTCCGAAGAACGGACCCGTTGATGACCGGTTGGCATCGTGAGACGCGGAGTGGGATTCGTCACCGCGATGGCTGAGCGGCCAGTACTCTCCGGTACCGGCCACAACCGAGGCTGTGAAGCAAACTGGCTGCAACAGGCATCCGTTTGCGAATGATCGCATCGCAATCAACAAGACCAACAGTTCCTGACCGGAAACCGCCCGGCACACGGATCGTCCGTGTTACCGGGCATATGGTGCTTTGTGAAGTCTTAGTGACCGCTGGCTACGTACGCATCAAACACACGCACCTGCTTCCACGTTTCTTTGTTCTGCGCTATGAATTGTAGGTGCGATTCAGATACCTGATAGGCGTCGTGAGATTCTTTCGTGTCAAAAACAACATGCAGTGCGACGTTAAAATTCTGGTCATTCACCGGGCGATCAAATTCGGGGGCCAGTGTTCCTGCGGCGTAGAAGACGATGCCGGCATGTGGTTTCAGGAACTTGTGACAGTCTTCGACCAGCTTCCTGCAGGCATCTTCAGAAGCGTCATTCAAAGTGAAATACACCATGTGTGAAAGCATGAATCGTTGGTCCATGTTGAAGGAAAAGGTGGTATCAGTTCTGGATTTTATACGCGGTGTAACTCGCCGAAACTTTCGGCTTTGTTCGCACTTCGCACCTGGTCTGTGCGGGTTTTGCTGTCGCCAGGTTCAGAGTTCTACTCCGACGCACGGCTAGAACTGCTGACGGCCGCGAAGTGCGTCAGCCAGCATTTCTCGATTTGCAAATTCGAGGACACTGCCCGATGCGATCCCCCTGGCAAGCCGGGTAATTCGAACGTTGTCGTTCTGGAGGATGTTGGTAATGAAAAGTGCCGTTCCATCGCCCTCCAGAGTCGGGTTCGTAGCCATTACGAGCTCCGTGACTCCCTGCTTGCGGACGCGTTGCACAAGCTGGTGAATGGTGAGGTCTTCGGGAGAAACGCCCTCAAGTGGAGCAATGCGGCCGCCAAGAACATGGTAAAGGCCGTTGAATGCGCCAGAGGATTCCAGCGCCACGACATCTTTCGGCTGTTCGACAACGCAGACCACATGTCGATCTCGCCGCGGGTCAGAACAGATGCGGCAGGTTTCTGTTTCCGTCAGGTTGAAGCAGGTTGAGCAGCGTTTCACATGCTGTTTCACATCGCGAATGGCATCCGCGAGACCATTCGCCTCCTCCAGAGTTGCGGAAAGAATGTGATTGGCAAGCCGTTCTGCAGATTTCCGGCCGATCCCGGGGAGTTTTCCAAATTCCTCGATGAGTCGCGCGACACTGGGGCCATAGGGATGGTCCTGGTTTTCAAATCGTCCGGCCATCTATTGTTCACCCATCCCGAATTTAGCGAGCGCATCCTGCAGACCGGGAACATCCATGCTGCTGGTAATGGAGGCCATCTGTTCTGCGGAAGCTGCTTTCGCCTTCTGCAATGCCTGATTGATTGCTGCTGTCGTCAGATCTTCAAGCATCTCTCGGTCCGGCGGTTCAAGCAGCGAAGGATCGATGGCTATGTTCAAAATTCGCATATCGCCCGAGGCCGTGGCTTTGACCATCCCCCCCCCAGCGCTGCCTTCGACCTTTAAAGCGGCAATGGCTTCTTTCACGCCAGCCATTCGCTCCTGCATTTCGCGGGCCTGCTGAAGCATCCCTGTCAGATTTCCTAATCCTTTGAACATCGTGTGGTTTCTCCGTCGAAAATTCCCTGGGTAAGCGGAGCGATGATAGGCCGTTGGTACAGTTTTGCAACCAGGCAACTCGGTTTGCCCAGCCCATTGATCGGTTCCTGTCGCCGATGTCTGATAGTCTGATGTGATACGAGGCGTGCGTCTCGGTTAGGATTCTTCCGGGGTATGCGTTCGGGTGTTTGGAGCTGGCATGACTCGAACCACCGTTGCTCCAAATGTATCCATCACATGCCGGACAAAATTGTCTTTTCCCGGATCGACATCATTCAGCAAGTTTACGGAAGGTTTGGGAGAAGAAGGTTTCGGCGCAGACGGCCGTTTCTGAGGATCTGATCTGCTTCCCTGTTGTTCTTCTTTCTCTGAAGCCTTCGTGGCAGAATTCTCTGTTTTCTTCGCCTCATTGGTGGGTTTGAACGCTTCCGGCGCCGGTGGTGACAACTTTGTTTCTGCAGAGACTGGTGGCGTATCCAGCGAAATCACACGCAGCTCTACCTTTCGCCCAGTGACCTGGGCCACCAGTTCTTCAATTCGCGATTTATTCTCGGAGGATTCGAGTGAAGCCTTTGCGGCTTCGTAAGCTTTGTCGAGTCTGACTTCCAGTACGGTCGCTCCGGTCGCTGTCTCAGGACCAATCGCAAGCCCGGAGGCCTGACGCAAACCCGCAGCGACAACAATTCCAAGTCGGCTGGTCAAAAGCTTCTGCAATTGCGTCAGGCTGGCAGATTCCAGTGGTAGTTCCACGGTTGAAAGCTGAATGTCCTGCCGTGATTCCTCGGACAACCTCTCCTTTGCGTCTAACGAGTCTGACTCTTTCGCGGATGGCCCACCCGGGGGCAGGGCATCCGTCTCTGAGGGCGATTCCGCATACGGTTGGGATGGTTGAACGTGGACGGATGGCGAGTTGACCGTATTTTGGTGATCAACTTCCACTAATTCATCGTTTTTTTTTTCCGCAGTCTTTCCTTCCACGGTCACGCTGGAGGAACTTGCGACCGCATCAGAAAGGTCCGGAATGGCGGGGAGTTTTCCGGAAAGCAGATCACTGATGGCCGAAAGGTTCTCGAGGAGGCTCACATGAATCAATGACATCTCAAGGATCGTACGCGCGAACGTACTGCGAAACATTTGGTTACGCGCATCTGCGAGAACCTGAAACGCCGCCATAATGGAGTGCATGCCAAGTCGCTGCGCCTGCCCCATCAGTTGATCGCGGAATCGGCTGGAGACGGAAGATAGCGGTACTTGACTTCCACCAGCCTGCAGGACCATCAGGTCGCGTACATACGCGATACACTGATCCATCAATTCACTGGCCTGAACGCCGCCACGTAATGAATCGTCGAGCAGTGAAAGGACTTCCCCCGGGCGATGTTCCACGGTTGCGGCGAAGAGCTCGACCAGTCTTTCGTCCCCCGCTGTCCCGAGCATACGGTGAACGTCCTCTGCAGAGACCGTACCGTCGCTAAAGGCCAGCAATTGATCGAACAAAGACTGACTGTCTCGCATGGATCCGCGCGCTCGGCGGGCGACAAGCTCCAGGGCATCCTCCGTGACCTCGAAACCTTCGGCCTTTGCAATCTCATTCAGCCTTTGAGCGATAGACGTTTCACCAATCGCTGAGAAGTCAAATCGCTGACAGCGAGAGAGGATGGTGTCCGGAACTTTGTTCGGCTCGGTTGTACAAAACACGAATTTCACATTGGGCGGCGGCTCTTCGAGTGTTTTCAGCAGAGCGTTGAACGCTTCGCGCGTCAGCATGTGAACTTCGTCGATAATATAAACCTTGAACTGAGTTCGCATGGAACGAACGCCAACATTGGCTCGCAGTGATCGAATATCATCAATCCCGCGGTTCGACGCGCCGTCAATTTCGAGGACATCGACGTCATTGCCGGCAGAAATGCCCTCGCAGATTTCGCAGTGATTACAGGGAACGCCGTCCTTTACGGAGGGGCAGTTCAAAGCCTTGGCAAGAATGCGGGCCGTTGACGTCTTACCGACCCCTCGAGCTCCCGTGAAGAGATAGGCATGCGCGACACGCCCGGCGCGAATTGCGTTTCTTAACGCACGAGAAACGTGTTCCTGCCCGATAACATCGTCGAACGCCTGAGGGCGAAACCGGCGGGCCAGAACGGTGTAATGAGCACCTGCAACGGAAGATGTAGGAATGTCTGAATGATCAGCCATGAATCGTGTTACCGCCTGGTGAACCAGGATTCGTGCTTTGTACTTGGGACAGGGGCGATGATTTTCAACGAGCTGACAATCATCAGGAGAGGCATTGTGACTGATTTTGCTCCGCTTCTCCACTGATTCGGAGATGTCGCGTAATTCGTTGCCGCGGAGTTGATCTGACGTCCCCAGGTTCTGCACAGGCTGTTCGAATTCAGTGGCAAACAGATTTGGGCCTTTGATCAGCCCAGCCGTCGCTATCCTGCTCTGGCCAAATCCGGCTCAGTCAGTGTTCGGTTGAGCCGAACTGCCGTTTTCCTCGTTGCCTGGTCGGCGTCGACGTGGGCGGCGGTTCCGACGGCGACGTTTCGCATCGCCACCTTCGCGTGGTGAATCGTTGCTCGATTCCTGTTGGACGACTGCGTCCGGCGCAACAGCATCTCCTGGTCCTGTATCCGTTGGACGCCGAGTTTTTCCACGTCGCGGGCGGGATCGCCTTGGCTTCCCGGGCTTCGTAGTTTCGTTCTCGCTCGCTTCGCCCGATTCTTTGCTTTCCGGAGGTGAGTCCGCCAAGGGGCGGTGGGCCGCCGTTGGTGGATCGATATTTCGTTCGTTGCGAGGGCGACGACGACGACGTGGCCGGGGGGCCCCAGTATCACCGACTGGTGATGTTCCGTCGTCTTTTTTCTGGGAAGACTTCCTCAGGCCGGAGGTGGCAGACGTCGTTCCTGAAACTGCAGCCCTCAACTCACCGGCATCCCTTTGATTCTCGGGCTGTTTCGATTCAGAGTCGATCCCGCCAGCCCCGTTGGGCTCCAGAATGTCCGCCCCGAAATCGTCCGCATCATCATTCGGTGCAGTGGTGTCATCACCGAGATCGGCAGGTAACAGTCCTGACGGATAGTTCCTTCGCGCAGGCTTAACGGTGTTTTCAATTCGTTCCGCAATCGCCGCCAGGACGGCGGCCGTGGCTTCTTCGAGTCCGTCGGGTCCGTCGTCTTCAACATCCAGTGACGGGTCGTCGTCTGCAAAGGCAGAAAGGTCAAATTCCTGAAGCGGCATCGGAATCTGCAGGCGCATAAAGTATGGTGGTTCCCTGCAGGAACACAGGCGTGAAGTGACGGCCCCGGATGTCGGTACCGATTTGCCACAGCCGGGACAAATCCAGATGCGCTGGGCACGCATGTCGTACTGAAACGATGGACCTTTAATGACTTTTCTCCAGCAGGAAACTGAGTTCTGATTCCGGAAGTATCGCATCCAACCTGAATTTGACAACGCATCGTCACCCATTGAGTCCCGAAATGGCGTCGCATTAACCATCATGCAGGAACCCGGGAAATTTCGCGTCCGGAGTTTCGCCAGAGTGACTCGGTTCAACAATTGTGGCTCCATTGTTAGTCTGGAGGGCCAGCGTTCATAACTCCTTCATTCATTTTCGATACTCCACAGAAACCGGCGAGTACGAAAGTGTCCCCGCCAAATACACCTCCCATTGTCATTCAGGAGTGGCTCTATGTCCTCAGGTTCACTGCCAACGTTTTCCGCGGATTCTCATGGCCAGCGGCCCCTTTCTCCTAACATGATTCCGATGCTGGCGTCGTTGATTGTTGTCACAGTCGTCTTCACCAGTTGCTCCCGTTCAAGTGCGCAGATCGCGAAGTCGGGACCGACGATGGTTGCAAGACTGACCCCCGAGAACTGGAATGATCTGGTTCCGAGGGGCAAAGAAGTAGATGCGATCTACGGCGATATCGTTCTTCGGAATGAATTGATCACTGCTGTGATTGCAAACCCTGCCAGCACCCGGAACGCAAACATGACCGTGAAATCCGTCGGAGGTTGCCTGATCGATCTCGCAGTGAATGATGCCGCATCAGATCAGCTGAGTGCATTCTATCCCGGACGCAGAGTATTCCGATTCGAGGATGGTGTCAGTGTGGGTTCGCATGGTAAGTCTGTGACGTTGGGGGGAGTCACGGCAACGGCATCGACATCGGAACTTACAATTCAGTCCAGGGGTGGCGGAAGCCAACCTGATTGCGTTGTGAAGTATTCGATTGAAGGCGGTAAGCCGTATGTAAAGATTTCATCGACGTGGACCAATACCTCGGACAAGGAAATCAAACTCACGCTCGAGGATGACCTTCGCGCCGATGGGGGCAAAGAAGACATGCCCAAGGTCCCCAACGGCACACACGAACTTTTCTGGTTTCAGGATATTCACTGGCAGCAGGCCTATGGCGTATCAGCCCCCGGATACACGATTCGCTGCAACAGTAACGCGAGAGAATCTGTATTGTCGTACGAGGCAGTTGATGGTCGCGATATGATCCTTAAGCCAGGTGCATCGTTTGAGTTTGTTCGCCACGTTTATGTAGCGAAAGATCTTCCGTTGGTACTTGCGATGCACGAAGAAGAGTCGGGCCGTGGTGCGAACCATCGAAACGTGACCCTTGTTGTGCAGGATCATCAGGCGAAGCCCGTTACAGGTGCCAGAGTTGAGTTGAAGGTGAATGGACATAGCCGTGGCATCGCGGTGTCCGACCAGGAGGGGAAGATCCAGACTGCGTTGCCGACAGGAGACGGTTTGGCTGAGGTTTCGCTGGCTGGCCTGAACTTCGCGTCTTCGAAGTTCAGGATCGAAGACACAACTTCGAATATTCCAATTAAGCTTGATGAATACACGCCCGGCACAGCAATGATCACGGTGACCGATGCGGAAGGACGTTCCATCCCGGCAAAAGTGGAATTCGACGGAAGCGGAGACACACAAACCCCCAACTGGGGGCCGGAGACTGCCGAGCATTTCGTTCGAAACCTGGCGTACACTCCAGACGGGAAAGTTCAGGCAACTCTGGCGTCCGGTACCTATGACCTCATCATCAGCCATGGACCGGAATACGATGCCGAGTTCACGAAGCTGCAGGTCGATGCGGGCAAGACGTCAGAAGTTCAGGTAAAGCTGTCGCGAGTCGTCAACACGACTGGATGGGTAAGTGCCGATTTTCACAGCCACAGCTCACCATCGGGTGACAACACAGGAAGTCAACTGGGACGTGTTTTAAATCTGGCCGCGGAACACGTGGAATTCGCTCCCTGCACGGAACACAATCGCATCAGTACCTACGTCGATCACATTCAGAGTCAGAATCTTGGTGCATTTCTGTCGACAGTGTCGGGGATGGAACTGACAGGCTCTCCACTGCCACTCAACCATCAGAATGCATTCCCTTTGATTTACAAGCCACGAACGCAGGATGGTGGTGCGCCGACACCAGACGGGAGTCCGGAGACTCAGGTCGAGAGGCTGGCGGCGTGGGATAACAACAGCGAAAAGCTTATTCAGCAGAATCATCCCGACATCGGCTGGTTGTTCTACGACAAGGACGGAAATCAGGAACCGGACACAGGGTACTCTCGTTCATTCGAACACATCAACGTCATGGAGATTCACCCCATCGATCCGATTCTTGATCTCGGTCCGCTGGATAGTCGCAACGGAAAGCCGTTTGGCAATTCCCGAATGTTTAACTGGCTTCAGCTTCTGAATCAGGGGTTTCGTATTTACGGAGTCGTCAACACCGATTCTCATTACAACTTTCATGGTTCAGGTGGCCTGCGACTGTGGCTCAAGTCTTCAACGGACGACCCCGCTGAAATCGACTCGGATGAAATGAAATCCGTTTCCCGCGCTGGAAACATCATCATGTCAAATGGCCCGTTCATCGAGTTCACGCTGGCGGATTCGGCCAAACCAGACGATGTCCGAATCGCAGGTCAGGACCTTGCAGCCTCTTCAGGGAAACTGAACGCAAGAATCAAAGTGCAGACACCAAACTGGTTCGACATCGATACGGTCTTTGTGCTCGTCAACGGACGAAAAAGAGACGACTTGACTTTTACTCGAGACACGCACCCCGACATGTTCACGACCAGCACCGTGAAGTTTGATCAGACCCTCAGCTTCCCGGTGGAATCTGACGCTCATGTCATCGTGGTGACTGGCCATCGCACAGAACTGCTCGGCGACGTTCAGGGCCCAGCATGGGGCGCCCAGCACCCGGCTGCACTGTCGAATCCTGTCTTTGTCGATGTCGACGGTGACGGCTTCAAGGCCAGTAAAGATACCCTCGATCATCCGTTGCCTGTAAAGTTCGTCGCCAAGTAGTCAGCCAGTAAATCGGCCTGATTAGGGGTTCACGGGGCGTTCCCAAAGCCCCGTTCGACTTCACATGTGTACTTTGAAGTCCGGGTTGAAGTGGGTGCGCCGTGCCGTTGTGGAATCTCCTGCACCAACCCTGACCGAAGCAACGGTCAGCAGTCGATCGCTTCGTTCCAAAATCATCGGGGAAACGACCAAATGAAATGTCCGACACTTCTTGCAAGCGTTGTTGCCACGCTCCTGCTGATCAGGACTTCCCCGTTAGAGGCATATCAGCAGACGATTTCCTTGCCGTCATCTCCGGGTTGGTTCTCGCAAATCGTCCCGGACGTCTGGAGGTCTGTGCCAAAAGGAGAATTGGCGCCGGTAGACGGATACTCGTGGTTTCGGGCGATGGTGTACGTGCCTGTGGAATGGAAGGAAGGCACCGTCACATTGTTCGTCGAATCGCTGGACGACGCACGAGCGGCCTACATCAACGGTACTCCTGTAGGAGCAACAGGTACGTTCCCGCCTCAGTTTCGAAGTGGTCTTGGTGAACGGGGGCGTTACTCGATCAGAACCGATCAGTTAAACCCGGGTGCATTGAACACTCTTGCGATTCGTGTCTATCAAAACGACCCCCGTCCAAACTTCAGCGTCGCACCACCAGTGCTGATGAACGAAACTCGAAAAGAAGCAATTCGATTGGAGGGCGCTTGGCAGTACAGGCCCGGTGATGACGATTCCTGGGGGAAGGCCACCCCTGAAATGTTCAACGTTCTGGAATCCGACCTACCATCAGAAACGGACGCCGCTGCAAGGGGCGTCTACCTCCGAATCGATCATGTCAACGACCTCGAACGCTACGTGATGCGACGAAATGGGGACACAGATCCTCTGTCGCCTGCCGAGGCTGAAAAGAGGTTCGTAACTCCGGATGATCTTGAGTTTCAGCTTGTGCTCAGTGATCCGGTGATTGCGCAACCGTTGTTCCTGACCTGGGACGAGCGGAACAGGCTTTGGGTCATGGAGTATCGGCAATACCCGGACGTGGCCGGGGTGCGTATGCTCAGTCGCGATACGTTTCTGCGGTCAGTTTACGACAGCGTACCCGCTGCGCCGCCAAACCATGTTCGTGGTGCCGATCGCATCAGCATTCATGAAGACACCGATGGAGATGGCGTCTACGACCAGCATTCTGTGTTTGTCGATGGATTAAACATTGCTTCGTCTTTTGCCATAGGACGGGGGGGCGTTTTCGTTACCAATCCACCATATCTTCTTTTCTATCCAGATGCTGACCACGATGGCATTCCTGACGGAGATCCTCGTGTGCTTCTTGAAGGATTTGGACTGGAAGACTCTCACTCCGTCATCAACAGCATGCGTTTTGGTCCCGACGGTTGGCTGTATGGCGCGCAGGGAAGTACCGTTTCTGCTGCGGTGAAAAAACCAGGCAGCACCGATCCACCAATTCGAACACTGGGCCAGCAGATCTGGCGATACCATCCGGAAAAGGAGGTCTTTGAGGTTTTCGCAGAGGGTGGTGGCAACACGTTTGGGTGCGAGATCGATTCGAAAGGGCGAGTGTTTTCCGGTCACAATGGCGGTGATACTCGTGGATTCCACTATGTGCAGGGAGGTTATTACAGGAAAGGTTTCGGCAAACACGGTCCGCTGTCGAACCCGTTTGCGTTTGGGTATTTTGAGAATATTAAACACCACAGCGTCGCCCGATTTACCCACAACTTTGTGATCTACGAAGACGACGTTCTGCCGGAGCGATACCATCGCCGGTTGTTCGGTATTGAACCGCTGCAGGGGCAGGTGGTGATGAGCGACGTTCGACAGTACCAGTCGTCGTTTGAAACTGAGGATATCGAACGTGTGGTCAGAACTGACGACCCCTGGTTCCGACCTGTCGACATCAAGGTGGGTCCTGATGGATGCATCTATGTTGCCGACATGTATGAACAGAGGATCGACCATAGTAGCCACTACGCTGGTCGTGTTGATCGAACCACAGGGCGGGTCTACCGTCTGAAGCCACAACATCTCCGTCATGGCCTTCCGGCGACAGCATTCAAAGACGCAACCGCTGCGCAGCTGATCACCGGTTTGGAAAATCCCATTCGTGAGCGACGGCAAACTGCGCTGCGATTGATCGGAGACAGAGCTGATGAAACGTTGCTTCCATCGTTCCGGAAACTGCTGGTAACGGGCGACGGACAAACACAACTGGAAGCCCTGTGGGCGATCTATCAATCCCACGGATTTACTGACGAAGTGGCGATCACGCTCCTGAAACACGAAAACCAGTTTGTGCGTGCCTGGACTGTTCGTCTCCTGTGCGATGATCGAGAGGTTTCGGACCCTGTTGCAGAAAGTCTGATTTCCCTGAGCCGTACGGAACCCTACATTGAGGTTCGAAAACAGCTCGCCAGTTCCGCAAGGCGGCTTCCTCCCGAACATGCGTTGCCGATTCTGGGCGCATTGATTCGTTTTGATCAGGACGCTGCCGATATTCACCAGCCGCTCCTGCTTTGGTGGGCACTGGAAGCTCAGATTGGGCCTGCGTCAGTCGATCAAATTCTTCATGAAATTCTCGCAGACTCAACATCCTGGCAGTTACCGCTGGTGAAGAACGTTCTGCTCGCTCGACTGATGAAACGTTACGCTGTTTCAGGAACTCGCGAAGATTTGCTGCAGGCAGCCACACTATTAAAAGGGGCACCGGACGATGAGTGTGTGGATATTCTGTTAAAAGGATTTGAGGAGGCGTTCCAGGGGAGGTCCCTGGCGACCATTCCCGCCCCACTTGCCAAAGCAATTGCAGCGACGGGGCGCGGGTCCCTGGCCCTTAAGCTGCGACAGGGGCAAACGGAAGCGATCACAGAAGCGTTAAAGAGGATTTCCGACACGAACACAAACAGTTCTGACCGCAGTCAACTGATCGAGATACTGGGGCAAACGGCTCCTGCCGAGTCATTGCGGCCACTGCTGCAGGTGGTCGCGGCTGAAAAAGATGACCGTGTTCTTTCTGCAGCGATTACGGCCTTGCAGTCATTTCATGATCCAGAGGTGGCTGTGTCGGTCGTGCGGCGATTCAATGAATTGTCACAGGATGCTCGACTTGCGGCCGAATCTTTGCTGGCAGCGAGGCCGGAATTTGCCACCGTCGCGCTCAACGCCGTAGATGAAGGACGATTGCCTGCCGACACGTTGTCCGCACAGACACTCAGAAAAATGCTGATGCACAATGATCCCCGAATTCAGCAACTCGTCGAGAAACACTGGGGGAAAGTGTCAGGTGCATCCTCGAATGAGATGCAGGCCGAAGTGAGCCGTATTCGACAGGTGCTGGACACAGGCTCCGGCAACCCCAAATCGGGAAAGAGACTGTTCATGCAGAATTGCGGACGCTGCCATCTTCTCTTTGAAGAAGGAGGCCGAATCGGCCCGGATCTGACACCATTCGCTCGCGATAACACAGAACGCATGCTGATCAACATTGTTAATCCGAGTCTTGAAATTCGTGAAGGCTTCGAGAATCACCTGGTCATTACCAACGATGGACGTATTCTGAATGGATTCCTTGCAGACAAGGACAGTCAGGTCGTAATCCTGAGGGGAGTTGATGGACAGAACGTCGTCATCCCTCAGAATGAGATTGACGAAATGACGGTCGTGCCTCAATCTGTCATGCCGGAAGGCAGTCTCAAATTACTGGACAACCAGCAGCTACGTGACTTGTTCGCCTATCTGCGAAGTTCGCAACCTGTGAACTATTAAGAGATGGCGTTCTGCACAAGCGCAGGACGTCCGCATTCCCTCGCAGACACGGCGGCATTCTTTGTAAACGCCGCAAGCTAACCTAACATCCTGTCGAAAAACGGGACTGGCTCAAGCAGGAGACCTTAAAACACGATTGTTTCCAGTCGTCCAGCGTGCCTGTCCCGGCTTTTCAACGGACAGCTAACAGCCCTGTCGAAACATGGGACTGGCTCGAACCGGAGGCCTCAAAACACCACAATTTACCGCCACCCAGCGTGCCTGTCGCGATTTCAAAGGACAGCTAAGCTAAGCATCCTCAGCAGACCGTGAGTCTAAGGATCGTTCGAGTAAAGGTCCGAACCAGGATGAATAACGACCACCGCGGAGACTGCCGGGAACGACGAGCGATGCGTTTGCGTTTTGCAGAGTCGCGTCATTCCAAAGTCCACCATCAATCACTGCGTCATCCAGGAAAACGCGTTTCAGTCGTTGAACCCTGAGAAAGCCTGTGGCCTCCCATAGAACGTCTCCTGTGTCCATTGCGGAAACAAGGACGGTTCGAACCTCGGACGGTGCTTTATCTTGCTCTGGACTCGAAAAACCCACCAGCCAAAGATCGACATTCTCGTAACAGGCTCCGCTCGTCTCAATGGATGCTTTCGCGCTGACAGTAACACCCTGGTAGCAAAAGCACAGTCGTTCTGTGGGCTTCATATGCAGCAACACAGATCGCAAGACTCCATACGTCAGTTCTTCATTCAGATCCCGGTTCGATCGGCTTTGCAGCAAACGCCTGTACTGCTCGCTGAAAATGGAATCCGTTTCCCGGGGAGTCCGCCGGAAATAGCCAGCTGTTTCGCGCGCCAGCCTTTCAACTTCGGTGTGTTCACAGAGCGTTAAACCAGCGGTCTTAGCCAGTTGCTGCAGGAACATCTCGGTGATCTCCGAAGCCGGATCAATGTCCGGTGGCTCAAACGTCGAACGAGGCAGCCAGTCTTTGTCGGTGCAGGCGATTCTCTTTCGTGTTTCATCATCAACCCTTCCGATCAGTGGGCTTGTCGCGAGAAAATTCCGACATTGCTCAGAATCCCATCCGCAACAGGCCGTAATAAAACCGCTCAGCGAATAAATCGCTTTGGACGCTTCCTCCTGAGAAACATTCAAACGCTTGTCTGCGTTCTGATGGCCTGTTGGTTTCAGTTTGATGTCGAATCGAGACTCAAAGTCACTCCTCCAGTCCTGCGCGAGTTCACGCGTTGCTCCGTGGATGTGTCTTTCAAAGAACGTTTCCAACTGGGTCGCAAGGTTCTCTCGTTGATCACGGGACAGCAGCGTGGGATCGGGAAGTCGCATCCCGGTTGATCGGTGATTCGCCAGACACCGGTAGAGATAAATGCGATCATACTCGTTTCGAAGGGGTAGCGCAGTGATGGCTCGAAGTCCCTCGCTCAGACTATCGCGTGAGACTGGAAATCTGGAGACCAGTTCCACAAGTTCTGTGCCGGCAATCCACGCATAATCACGCTGTCGAAACCCGGGGCCGTAAACAGATGCAACTTCAACTCCGACAACTGTCACAAGATCATGCAGGACAGCGATCGCCTGTTTTTCCACCATATTCTCTACGAACTTTGACGCACCTCGTTTGCCCACTTCTGTCGCCAGCCACCATGCGCCCAAAGTGACCGGATTGGTGGCACTCGCAAGGCGACCTGCGTACAGGCCTCTGGTCAGGTAGGTCAGCCATGGCGCGGCTTTCTTATACGTACCGTAGCCGGAGGCTGCCTTTTGAAAGTAGCTGTACAATGATTTGAAGTTGGATCGCTGCACCCCCAAAGGCAACTGTTCCAGAAGGACAAGCGCATGCAGGCAGATTCGGCTGGAAGCGCGTGCCAACTGTTCGAAACTGGTTTCCAGAAGAGGATGCTGACTATCGGGGGAGTAGACCCTGGCGATGCTTTTCACGAGTGCATGAAGTTCCGTCCGGATCGCCTCGGTATCCAACCCACCGTCGACCCAGTATCCATTGATACGAATCTTCTCATAAACCCGTTCTGCCTCGGCTTCAAGAATTCGATTGACCTGTTTGTCTTTCTCAGAAAGCTGGCTGATCGAAGCCATATCTGCTTCCGAAAATACCTGCTCGCTCTTGTCAGGGTATTCCATGATCTCCTGAAACCGCGCCATACGCGTCGCCAGATCTCTTTCCCGCTCGGCTAGTCGGTCTGAGAGCTGGTTGAATCCATCCGCGGTACTTGCACGCAGCACTTCGAATTCTTCTCGTTCGCGTAGAAGTGCATTCCTGACGGAATCGAGGCTGGTTGCCTGGTCATCTGTCGTTCCCTGCCTGTTAGCTGATCCCCTGAGAAGGATCACAATCATTGCCAGACTGATGAAAAGTGCGACGGATCCCCAGCCAAAGACAGTTCCATCACCCGACTGAAAAAGCACCACCGCGACGATCACGTGACAAAGGATGCAGACGGAAACAGCCACTAGTCTTGTGTTGGTGGGCACGTTTGGCTCCTGGTTCCGTCATGAATCGTGGACATAGCGTTTGACGTTTTCAAAGAGCAGCAGCTCTAACGTTAAACACCGGCAAGGATACTGAAGCAGTGACTTCGGTCTGGACGGGTTGCGAAATTATCGAACACAGCCTTCGATTGCCGACGGTGGTACTACTTCAATTCGATCTCGTCTGCTTGTTTTGGTTGAGATTCCGAAGGACGAACATCACGCTGCAGATCGTAGATCACCACGGGTTCTGCTTTGAAGTTCGCTGCGGGGTATTTTTCCCTGGCCTTTTGTAGTGCTTTTCCCCGAGCGGTGTCATCGACTTTGTATCGCGAATGCAGATCCTTGTGTTTCTGAGCGAGCTCGATTTCGCCGATCTCGCGATAAAGGCTGGCGAGATTGTAATGAGCGTCAACGTTTTCAGAATCTATGGAAAGCGTCCGATGAAAGATCTGAATGGCCTCTCTCATCCTTTCGGCACGCTCTTCTTTGCGAGCATCACCTCGAATCTGCAGCGCGCGATCGAAGATTGTCTGGCCTAAGAGATTGTTAACAACGTAGTCGCGGCTGAAGTCAAATTTTCGTCGGACTGTCTCCTCGGTTTTGTATTCCAGCACCTGTCGGAAATTGTCTTCAGCCTCCTTCAGGTAACCCTGTTGTCGATTCACGACTCCGCTGAGCCAGGCAAGGGTCCACGGTGGAGCTGGTGGATCGGTGTAAGTTGCGGCTCGCTTCACAGCTTCAACAGCTTCATCCAGTTGTCCGTGTCCGGCTTCTTCGAACAACACACGGGCCAGATTTAAAGGTCCGTCGTAGCGTCCCAGCTGCTCAACATGCCGAAACGCATCGGCCGCCTGTTTGAGTTCCGCTTTCCCCTTCAATAGCAGGCCGATGCCGTAGTCGTTCCATCGCTGCCATTCGGGAATCGTGGAGGGAGCATTCTCGACGTCAATGCCACTTCCGTGTACAGGAAATGTCATCTCGTCTTCGGCCAGCAATGTAATAGGAAGTTCATTTCGATACGCCTGCCCGGCTTGATGCCCTCGAATTGGACTTCCCATCTCCGCCAGTTTCCTGTCAACGTATTCCATGTAGATCGAGTCGAACTTCCGATACAGAAGCCGCGCCTTGACCGTGACGGGATGCGCTACGTCGTGCGGGACGGTAAATCGATAGTGAGCGGTCTGCCCTGCACCAGGAGGAATCTGGTTGGTGTAGAGTGGGATAAAGATATCCTGAGCATTTCTCCGGTCGATGCGATTACCATCTTTATCCAGCATGAAATTGTTGACGAAATGTGCGTACGGATCGACGCTGTTGTCTTCCAGCAGTTTTCCACTTTCTCCCAATGTTTGGCCGTCACTGGTCATGGTCAGATGCAGCCAGATCTCGTTGGAGTCCGTCGTCCCCTGCGTAAAATGGTGCCCCATTTTCAATGTTCTGATCACTGCCTCCAGCAGGTAGGTCTGGCCGGGTTTCAATGGCGGGACTTGTGGCCGCAATGGAGCTGTCAGCGGTGCTTCGACCGAAGGACCTTCCCGCAAGCCAAACAGATCGACCCGCATGACGCCCTGAAGATAGTCCTGATGAGCCTTGATAACCTCCGGCTGGTCTCTGAGCCAGGCAACAGCAGTGTTCGCGGACGGAAACAAATGGTTGTGGACCTTGAGCTGCCCGGATTCATCCACGACCTTCGCACCAAAGTCACTGGATTCGCCGACGGGCATGTGACATTCGTTGCAATTGTTCTGTGCAGTCGGCGGGTAGTAGAAGCTCCTTGAACCATGTCCGGATACTCCGCTCAATAGCCATGAGTCATAATGATTCTGTCCGCGCAGAAAGTCACGATAGTGGTTCAGTGCAAATGGCAAATGCACTTTGTGACAGGCGCCGCAGTATTCGGATGTCTTGTGAAGCGGCTTCAGGAATGTCTTCTTATGGAATGACGGTTTTGCTTTGACAAGCTGATTGTTCACCCATTGAAGTACCGGGTTCTCGCTGAATGCGAATGGGTAATGTTGAGGCTCTTCAATCGTGAAGTCAGCGTTACCAACATTGCTGTTGACATGAGTAATTGCGTGGCAAACGGTGCAGGTGATGCCGGACTTCGCCGTTTCGTGGTTCAGCATATCGAAGTTGGGATCGTCGAATGCTCCGCTGAAGAATGGCACAGGATCATGACATCCGGCGCAAAATCGTGATCCCTGAACATTTCCATCTCGCTGCATCCCGACTTCACGAGTTTCAGCAACCGATGCGAGATAAGCCGGGTTGTTGAAAGAACTGAACTTGTGAACGCTGTTCGCCCACTGGTCATGAGCGTCCTGATGGCACTTCATGCAGTAGTCATTCATATCCAGCGTCTTTGCCGGAATGAATTTGCCGGTCGCGGTCCGTGCGAGTGACGGTTCAAAGTACCTGGTACCTGTCTCTGGTCCGACAACATTCCAGTCGCGAGGATCCTGCGACTGCAGAATCACCATCCCTATGGCCGCGGCCCCGGCCAGACTGGCGAGCGCCAGTCCCGACTTCCATCGCATTCGCGGGCCGACAAGGCGATGCAGCCAGTAAAGCCATCCTGCCAGAACCGGACACGCCACATGCATCCAGTACACAGCATTTCGAGCTGTTGGATGTTTCAGGTCAAATACTCCGTCGATACGAAGGAGCAGAAATCCGGAAAGGAGCACGAGAAGACAAACGGCGAACAAGGCATACCCAATGCGAACCGTCCGACGAATCTTCCGATCCTTCGTATTCTGCATGTGGATGATGCCGAAGACCAGAAATGGTCCGACGATGCATAGACCGAGGACAATATGAACCAACAACATCAAAACGTAAAAGTAGTCCTGATATGTTTGACTGGTCCACCACTCCAGACAGGTCACCCCCGCAAGGTACGTGCTGTTTGCGCCGATCAACGCCAGCAGAGCCATCATCACGTAGAACAGAACTCGCAACCGAGGCCCGATTGCCGTTTTGACAACTCGCCTGGGAATGACCGCGCTGGACGCAGTGCCCTCTTCAGAGTCTGATGGAATGACAGCCATGGTTGTCTCAGTTTATCTGCGTCATGGATTGGTAATACAAGTATGAAGAATCATCACTTCTCGGCCCCCCGCTGGGCGACCGTCTGCCGCCTCACTCGGAATCATCTGCAACCGGCGCAAAAGTCGGGGCAACTGCCTGCGGTACATCACTGTACGTTCGAAAGTTGCCCCTTGTTTGCTGATTCACTCGCGGAACGGGTCATCAGACTTCAGGATATAACGGTAGTGAAACGCCGAAGAGCCTCTTCTACGTTAGCTCGGCTATTGAACGCGCTCAGGCGAAAATAGCCCTCTCCTGCAGCCCCGAATCCGCTTCCCGGCGTTCCTACCAGATGTCCCTTCTGCAACAACTTGTCAAAGAAGTCCCAGCTTGACAATCCGTCGGGAGTCTTGAGCCAGACGTAAGGGGCGTTAACTCCACCAAAAACGCGAATTCCCAGCGACTCAAGTCCATCGCGAAGCAACCTGGCATTGGTCATATAGAAATCAATCAGACCCTTCATCTGTTGACGGCCTTCATCGGAATAAGCCGCTGCCGCCCCTTTTTGAACAATGTAGCTCGCACCGTTGAATTTGGTCGAATGCCGTCGACTCCAGAGTTGATGGAGTGAAACTTCTGTACCGTCTGATGTTGTGGCAGTCAGTTGCTTCGGGATCACGGTCATGGCACATCGAACACCCGTGAAACCAATGTTCTTGCTGAAGCTGCGAAATTCAATCGCGCAATCCTTCGCACCTTCGATTTCAAAAATGCTGTGGGGAATCTCCGGGTCGGAGATGAAAGCTTCGTAGGCTGCGTCGAAGAGAATCAGAGATTTGTTCTCTCGCGCATAATCCACCCACCGCTGGAGCGATTCCTTGGTCGCCACCGTTCCTGTTGGATTATTCGGATAACACAGGTAGATGATGTCAACCTTTTCCGACGGCAGATCCGGGACGAAGTTGTTGTCTTCTGTCCCCGGCAGGTAAACGAGTCCCTCGTACCGACCGCTGGCGTCTGCATCACCCGTATGCCCTGCCATGACGTTGGTGTCGACGTAAACCGGATAGACCGGGTCTGCGACGGCAATTCGGTTATCCGGGCCGAGGATGTCCAGAACGTTGCCGGTATCACACTTCGAGCCGTCGGAGATAAAGATTTCCTCCGGCGTGATATCCACACCGCGAGCCTGAAAGTCGGATGCAGCGATTGGTTCACGGAGAAATGAATAGCCCTGTTCCGGACCGTAACCATGGAACGTGTCGCGGTTGGCCATTTCGTCCACGGCGTCGTGCATGGCTTGCACGATCGCTTGTGGCAGGGGCTCTGTAACGTCTCCAATACCGAGCCGAATGACCCTGGCGTCGGGGTTGCTTTTGGTGAACGCCGTGACACGCCGACCAATCTCAGGAAACAGGTAACCAGCCTTCAGCTTCAGGTAGTTCTCGTTAATTTGAAACATGAACCGTCGTTCTCACGTTTGTCGCCAATGAAACAATGCGCTGCTGCGCTTAATGCAATACGGGGTCGCATTGCCAGTCAGCGGCAAATCTTGTGGAGATCCGAAGCAGATTTCCACCCGAGTACGCAAGATTGGTGCAATTCCATCAACAAGGAATCACACGAGTGCGATTCGCTGGTTTCTAGCGGCCGACCAGCATTCCGAGGTATTCCTTGCCCATGGCGGTGTTGGCCGCCAGTGCATCCGCGGACGGAATCAGCATCAGGAGAACTTCTCCTGTTGTTGGAGGGTTGATGTCGGGAGACTTTCGGAAATCTGCCGGTAATGGCTGCGGATTGAAGTTGTTCCGGCGGGCCAGCCTGAGTGCGCGAGGCAGGTGCCATGCGGACGTCAGGATCCCGATTCTCTTGTCCGACGTACCAAACCGTTCCCCAAGTGTCTTCATTTCTTCCGATGTATTCCGACCACCAAGCTTTTCGATCGCAGATTCAGGGACTCCAAGTTTCTGAAGCACTTCTGCTGAAACATCGGATGGATCGACCCCTGAGGAATTCATGGATTCGATTCGCTTACCCGTGCAGATGAAGTTCTCTGTAATTCCCTGATGAAACAGCTGCGCTGCGAGAATCAATCGGTCACCTGAAGAGTTGCCCTGCATCCGGTTGTTACCGCCGATGGAACCTCCGCCCCCCAGCACGACGACAACGTGGAAAGGCTCTTCTTCCAGCGGGCTGATCGCAAGGAATGGCGATTCCAGAGAGTCGGCCACCCAGCCGGCGACAAATCCGCTTCCCGCGAATGTGACTGCCAGCCAGATCATAAAAATAAACATTGCTGATGCTTTTTCCCGGCGGGCGATTGCCACCGCACAGGCGAACAACAGGAGCATCCAGATGATCCCAACCGGCATTGCAATTGCCGTCGCAACTTTCTCGGCCGCCATTCGGCCTAGACTAATCCAGATGGTTGCCAGACTGACGCTCGTGATCACCACAAATCGGATTGCAATTGCATGAAGAGAAACGGAGTGCATAGTTTGCAACTTTGCTGCAGTGATCAACGCATGGCATGCGCTACTGCAATGGGAAAGCTTCAGCGAGGGATGGTGTAGGCGGTATTCCGCTTTTCGATGAGAACAAGGGTCGTGCACCGTTCGTTGACGGAATGTTGGACCGTATTCTCCTGTTGTCCCCATCGCACTTCAATGCCGACCACCTCATTTTCCGGTTTCCCGCTTTCGCTCCGAAACACAAACACAGACTGAAATTCGTTGCTTGCCTGATACCCCGAACCTGCCTGGACCTGACGGAATTCAGATTCATCGGAATGCGTACCAGACAACGAAATCAATGTGCCGACGGCATCCCTGGAGACTGAGGTGCCAACCACCTTTACCGCAACGCTGTTGACACGATCCTTGATTTGCAGCCCCGAGATGTTCTCCAGCAGTGCGTATCCTGAGTTCAGGTGAGAAACTGCCAGGTCCTCTGCACCATCACGATTCCAGTCCAGCCGAGCCACAGCCCGGCCAAGCCATTCCTGCTGGAAGTAGTCAGAGTCTGCGTTTTCTGCACGTACTTCAGAAAAACGCCGGGAGCCTTCGTTCAGAAAGAGCTGCGGACGCATCGCCCACGGTATCCCGCGATCCCTGAAATCGTCCACATGACCATTGGCCACAAACAAATCCAGCCGACCATCCAGGTTAGCATCGATGGCCTGAGTTCCAAACCCAAGCGACTGAATACTCGCCGGACCAAGGTTGGAATGGACGGAATGGTCAAGGAAAACGGACGTCCTGCCAGTCGGTTGATAGAACGTGTTTGATTCCTCGTAAAAGTTGGTCACGAAGATCTCAAAGAATGTATCCCTGTCAAAATCCGCAACGGCCACTCCCATACACGCTTCGGTTCTGCCGGTCTTATCAAGAGCAACTCCGAGCGGAAGCGCAGCCTCACGAAATTGAGGGCCGGTGTCTCCTTCAGAAACGCCGGCGGGCTTCTCCACTTCATTGAGAAACAGAAAATTGGGCGTACCATCGTTCGCAATGAAGAGGTCTGCGTGTAAGTCGTTGTTGAGATCACCAACGATCAGACCAAGTCCCTTTCCTTCATAGCCGGCAAAGCCCATGGCAGCTGTTCCATCAACGAATGAACCGTCGCCCTGATTCACGAAGATTTGATTCTGGCTGCCCGGAAATGCCTGCGGTGCGCAGGAGTCACGTGGTCCGGATTCATCCCTGCAAATCCGTGTCAGATAGTCGCCCTCGACGTAGCTGATTGCGATCAGGTCCGGCAGACCATCTTCGGTGATATCGGCGATGCCGCAGGAGGTTGACCAGCGTTCTGCATCGCCATTGACCTGTTCGGAGACGTTCGTGAATGTGCCATCACCGTTGTTAAGCATGAGTCGGTTGCGACCAATATTTCCGATGAACAGATCAGGGAATCCGTCGTTGTTCCAGTCACCAGCCGCAACACCCTGACTATAGTCCGCCAGCACATGATTCAGCGCGACGTCCGACACATCAAGGAATTGGTGGCCTCTCACGTTGCGGAATACCCCCTCGTTTGGCACGATCTCCCGACGATGTTCGCTGTCAACTGAATTCAGATAAGTCCCCTGCGCACAGAATATGTCCGGCCACGAATCACCATCCAGATCGATGACACCTACGCCACCGCCAGTGAAGTCATATGCCCATTGTTGCCCCGTAATTCCGGTTGAAGTACCGTTATTGAATTCGAACTCGAAACCTGATGCCTCGGCAATATTCCGGAACATCCTGTTCGTTGTCCAGGCAGGTGATTCATCCGAAGCCACATCGACGTGCGATTGACTGTTGGTTTTGCGGAAGAGATCTGCCACGACATGGCTCAGGTCTTTCGTAACGATTGCCCGTTGTGCCGTTTCACTCAGTTTTGGCAGTTCACACCGCTTCTCTGTCGGCGGTAGACGCGTTCTGCGTTCCTCTGCTCTGCTATCAGGTTGAGACTCGGTAATTCCACGTGTCTGCTGACGATTGGCAATGAGAGTTTGCCATGCTTCTGCTTCAATGGCTAATCCCAGCGAGGTCGCAAGGTCCTGCCCCTCGCGCAATGTATCGATCGTAACGACAGACTCATCCCCTGCAGTGGCCGCATGGTCCAGCAGTTTTTGGTAACGCTGCAATTGCTGAGCTCGCAACAGGAAAAGCTCCGCGTCTGTTCCCAGTTGCATCAGCTGGAGACAAATCCCAAATCCATAGTTCGCCTGAATAGAAGCCGGAGTCAATTCCAGCGCAGAGAAAAAACAGGATGCCGCGAGCCGGGGCTCATTCTGCTGCCGAGCGTACTCGCCCGCGACCAACCAGAACCCTGGGTGAGCTTCAGCCCCGCCGGGCTTGATGTCAAACCAGGTCCTAAGTTCTCCGGACGAGTCTTCCAGAAGAAGCAGGTTGCCGAGTTGTACCCACGCATCGACGGATTCGGGATCCTTTTGACATGCCGTTCTTAAAAGAGCCTCCGCGTTCCGGAAATCCTTTCGGAGCAGGAGTGGCTTTGCTTCAGCCAGCCATAGTCCGCCGCATGTCGGGTCGGATTTCTGCAATATCTGAATCAACGCAGTTGCCGGAAAGGCGAGATCACCCTGAATGACGGCGATCAGCCGACTCAAATCCCCAGGAGCCTCATGAAGCGCGGAAATCTGCAGGACAGCTGATTCGTGATCGCGTCCCTGCAACTGTAGCGTGAACAGCAATCGATCCCTGGCAAAGGTACTGGAATCATCAGACTCAAAAGCCGACCGGAAGCACTGTTCAGAGCGTTTGACCTCGCCCTTCCAGTCGAGCAGCAGATTTCCTGCCATCATCATCGCGTTGGAGTATTGTGGGGATCCGGGAGCGACGCGAAGACAGTAGTCCACTGCGGTCTGGTAGTTCCCCAACTCCGCACTGGCAACAGCAGCGTGAAAAAGAGTCTCGGAGTGATCGGGATGTAAGGCAAGGATGGCGGAGGCCAACGCGTCCGCATCACGGAATCGCCCGTCGGACATTGCGATCCGGAGGTCCGGCAAGGCGTTGCCGATAGTGGCAGCCGCAGAAGCATTGTTCGCGCGAGGCTCTTGATCGTTCCCGGTATTACAACCCGGAACACAAGCAAGCAGCAGACTGAAAAGCAAAGTGAAATTCAGCAGGCGAGAGAGCATCAGTGCGTTAATGATCGCGAAAGTAAAACGCCCTCTGGCGAAAGCGTCAGAGGGCGTGATGTTAACTAAGCACCATCTTTTCCCATGCTTGGATCGTCGAAGCCAACCCCGCCATTGGGGTCGTCGTCTCCGCCGGGTGCACCCGGTGGCGGAGGTGGTGGTGGTGCACCATTCGGGACTGCACTTCCTCCACAGCCAACAATATTGGCCGTGATCATCAGCAACATTGCGAAAACCACAATTCTCATTGGACCTTCCTTCGCGAACAAAAAATCGACCGTTTTGGCACCGGACTGAACCAACCGCTGATATCACGATGAATCATCGTCGATCGTTCATCTGCAGTATTGACTTCAGTTGCTCGCTCGCCGCTCCGGCTCGATCAAAATGCGGGTCAAGCCGCAGGCATTGTGCATAGCCAGCCATCGCCTTGTCAAACTCTCCGATGGCTCTGTTTGTTTCTCCCAGGTAAAACCACGCCTCGGCATGCGCAGGCTGCATTATCACACATTCCTGCAGACCCTCCAATGCTGTACTGAGTTCGTTGTCCCGAAATGCCTCAACTGACCGCAAGTATCGGACTCGCTCCTGGTGCAAAGCCTGTTGCTCAACATTATTCGCGTAAGAATCAGCCAGCAACTGATGCAAATCCACTGATGGCTTCATGGCAAGAGCACGTTCCCAGATCTGCCGCGCTTTTTCCTCTCGACCTTCCTGCTGCAGAATCAACCCTTCGAGTTCCAGAATGTCGGTCCCGTCGTTCGAATTCTTTCGAATCTCGCTAATCAGGCTGCGCGTGGCCTGCAGGTTGCCGAGTCCAAATTCAACATGAGCTGCTGCCAGAAAAACCGACCGATAGTTCCATAATTCATTTCGTCGAATGATCCGAAGGGCTTGAGCCAGTGCTGCTTGTCGCTCCTGAAGCGTGCCGGTATTTTTGAGCTGCATAGCCTGTGAAAGAACGGCCGAAACTCCGTGCCTGGCAGCGAACATCGTGATGAAGCTCTGTCCATATTCCAGCACCAGCATGTAAGTGGCGCGTTGCTCGCGGGACGCCCATTCCTCAACAGCTGCGGGATCATTTCTCAAACGTGCCAACTGAAGCTGAAGCTGTGTCAACTTGAGAGAATTCGGATATGCGGCGAGTTGTTCCTGCAACAGTGTGGATGCTTCATCGAGACGATCAGTTCGCAACAGAATTCGTATCAGCTGATAGGTGGCTGCTGCCGAATTCGGAGTTTTCCGGAATGATTTTTCTGCATCCGCCTCGTTACCATCTCTTAAGTGACAGCGACCGATCTGGTACCAGCAAGTTTCCGCCAGTTGCGGGTCGGCCCGTCGAATGGTGGCTTTGAATGCTTCAACAGCCTCAGCGGTCTTGCCAACTCTTTCCAGACAAAATGCCTTCCCGTACATCGCCTGATCATCGTCCGGAGCCATTCCGGCGGCGTGATCGAAGCAACGCTCTGCTGCAAGATAGAACCCCGTCCCCAGATAGGATTCGGCAAGGTAACGCCAGTCTTCGCTGCTGCCTTCAATGGCTCTGAGACGCAGGTTCTGGATTTCGTCGGCGGCGTCATCATCAAGTTTGTTGAGATTCGGAACCGGAGGCACTGACATCCTGAGTCTTCGGACAACAACCACGGAAGTAGCAACGGATTCCAGGAGGATCACGGCCAGCAACAGTTTGAATGCTGTTTTCATTTTGTCAGCACCACCTTCCCTGTCGCGTTCGGGACACCCTGGTTCTGCCAGATCGTGACCCGACCAATGCGATCATAGGGACCGCGGATATGCAGACCTCCCGCGACAATGTCGTTAATCCCGTCTCCCGAAATGTCACCGATGGAGACTGTGACCAGATGGGTCGGAGCGCTGGCCACCTGCCATGTCGTGAAATTCTGCTGACCATCATTCTCGAGCCAGACCAGGCTGGCACGATCTGATGCATCCCAGACATTAGCCATGCTGACCAGGGCAACATCGTTGTCACCATCCCCGTCCAGATCACCCACATCGGCGGCGTAGGTTCCGCCGAGCGTCGCAATTCTCCGGCTTTCGAAATTCCAGTCTCCCTTGTTCTCCAGCCAGAAGCAACCGTGGTAAGGCTGGGGAAAGGGATCGAAATCTTCAAGGTTGTCACCAGCAGGAAGTAGCAGGTCCATGTCGCCATCCTGATCCAGATCGGACTTGACCAGACCGGCGCTCCCGAGGTCAAAATTCCAGGTAAACCAGATTTTTCTCGCTTTGAACTGCCCGGTGCCCGTGTTCTCGAACCCCCAGATTTCTTCTTCATCCTGTGAAATCACGGCGGCAAAATCGAGATCGCCGTCGCCATCAAAATCTGCCGCAGGCACATGAATGACGCCCGGAGCCGTCAGCAGTTCGTGCCGGACAAAATGGAGCTCGCCCCGGTTCTCAAGCCACAGAACTTGACCTCGGTTGTACCCGAACACTGCAACAGCGAAATCGATGTCACCGTCTCCGTCAAAATCCCCCGGCTGTACATCGGCGACTCTTCGCACATCGTCCAGGATGACATGCGGTTGAAAACTTCCTGAATCGTTGACCAGCAGGATCACCTTGCCAATAACGTCGTCGTCCGGTTCGATGTTGCCGAGAACCGCCACCGCGATATCCGGATCAAGATCGCCATCGATGTCGCACAATGTTGCATGGGCGGGAGCGATGACATCTTCGAGTATTGTCTGTTCATTCCATAAGCCCGATGCATACTGCATAACAGAGACAGTATTGCGACCTGCATCACAGACGATAATCCCGTTCCCGCTGGTGCCTGATGTGCCGGTCAGCCCGGTCACTGGCTGCACATCGACATGACAGATTCTCGGATGCCCGACCGGAGCGGATGGAATCACCTGCCGGAACGCCAGCTTCGATGTTGGAAACTGTGAGCCATCCACCGGCATTTCCACCTGAAGTTCTGTCGCAGGGACCAGCGGTAATAGCAGGTAAGTACAGATGGGTATTGCCATCGCTGTAATCACCAGAAGAATGAGCTTCCACTGAGGTTTCATCACCGACTATCCTGGCTCCGGAATGAAGACACCTGGAGACATTTCCGGCAGGGAAAGAATCTCTGCTTCACGAGTTTCAGTATCAACTACGGCGACCGTCGGTTTCCGAAACATCCATCCGCCGACTTCACCTGGGTTTACGAATAAGCGTCCATGCCGATCCTTCGCAACACTCGATCGATGCGTATGCGCAAAGATGACGACATCAGCACCATCGATGCAGTTTCGAATGTCTTCCAGCTGATGGGCCATCAGGAAGTGAACGCCGTCGGGTGATCTCCAGCAGATCGCTCCAAAGCCGACAGTACCGATAATCTTCATCCCGCCGAGGATGCCGGTTTGATTGCCGTCGTTGTCACCAAAGCAGGAAATGACGGGGCACGTCAGTTTGCGCATAGACGGTACGACGAGCGGTGATACGAAGTCACCAGCCAGCAGAACTGCTCTCACCTGAAGGTAGTTAAAGAGATTGATTGCGTGCCGAAGATTATCCACGTTGTCGTGAATATCTGACATGATGCCGATTTTCATTCGGGAACATTCTTCCAGGGGGAGTTGAAAATGATCAGGGCACCAAAAATAAGGCCTGACGATGAAGGACATCGCCAGGCCGTTATTCGTTCAAGCGGGGCTCCTCAACGAATCGATCACAAAACCTTTGTCACACCGGGCATTGGAATCGCGTATTCGAGGTTCTCATTCGGAAGCACTGGCGGCGTGTCTTCAAAGCTATGGTACTGCTCCACTGGTGAGATGCGAACTTCACTCGCCAACGCATCTTTCCATGAAACAGGCTTCCCGGAATACGTCGCCATACGCCCCAGTACTGATGTCATACTACTGTAGGCACCGTACTCCGCTTCATTGGGGATTCGACCCGCTCGCAGGTCAGCGAACAGATCGTGGTGTTCCTGCTGGTGGCCATCATGCAGACCGCCGCGGCGTTTGCCGTTGGCGTCCTTCTTCGGGAACTCCCATTTCACATTGCCCTTCGCGTCATAGATGATCCCGTCAGCGAGGTGGCAAAATCCATCGCTGCCGTGGGCGTATTCATCCACTTCATTCCAGCAGTTTGGAATATGCCGACATTGACTCAGCAGTGGCACTTTTATGCCATCGCTGTCTTCATAAGTGAATTCAACGAAGTGATGGTCGTAGATCTCGCCGTATTCTTTTCCGGTTCGAACCTGACGCCCCCCCTGGCCCTGGGCCATGACTGGATAACCTTTCATCAGCCAGTTGATGACGTCCAGATTGTGAATGTGCTGTTCGGTGATGTGGTCACCGCAAAGCCAGTTAAAGTAGTACCAGTTTCTCATCTGGTATTCCATTTCTGTTTGTCCATCCTTGCGAGGGCGGACCCAGACACCAGCACCGTTCCAATAGCAACGAGTTGCCACAATTCGGCCGATGGCGCCATCATGAAGTCGCTGGATCGTTTCTTTGTAGATGGGTTCGTGGTGACGCTGAAGACCAACAGCCACAGCCAGATTCTTCGCTTTGGCTTCCTGTGCGACCGCAACTACCTTTCGTACACCTGCGGCATCGACAGCGACAGGTTTCTCCATGAAAACGTGTTTGCCAGCGTTGATTGCTGCTTCGAAATGCAGAGGACGGAATCCGGGAGACGTCGCCAGGATTACAAGATCGATGTCCTGCTCCAGAACCCGTTGATAGGCATCGAAGCCAACAAAACGACGGTCTTCAGGGACATCAACTTTGTCTTTGTGGGCTCTGACCAGAGTCTTGTGAGCACTCTCCAGATTGTCAGCAAATGCATCCGCCATCGCGACCAGTTTGGTCGGACCTTCCGTGTTCATCGCCTGCTCAGCGGCGCCACGACCTCGTCCCCCACATCCGATCAGACCGATCTTGATGGTTTCGTCGTAACTCGTGTGGGCAGCCATGACAGGGCTGAGTCCTGTCAGCAGGCTTGCTCCAGCGGTTGCTGCTGAACTGGTCTGCAGAAAACTGCGGCGGGTAGTTGAATCGGAATTGTTTTTCGCCATCGCTTTTGGGCTCCGGGTAGATCGGTGAATTTACAGCAAACCAAATGACCGTGTTTCCATGGTAACGTCTTGTTACCCCAGATCAAAGTCGGTCGAAGTTAAGGTAGATCGGTGGTACCCATGAGGTATCGGTCCACTTCACGTGCCGCTCCACGTCCTTCATTGATTGCCCAGACAACCAGGCTCTGCCCGCGTCGACAGTCACCGGCGACAAAGACGTTGCTGACGTTCGTGGTGTACTTCTCGTGTTCTGCCGTGAACCAACTCATCCCGCCGCGACCCTCGCGGATATCGATTCCAAGCTGCTGCGCTGCCGGATGTTCGGGCCCGAGAAATCCGAGTGCCAGGAAGACCAGGTCCGCAGGATATTCCTTCTCACTGCCCGGGATTGGCGTGAATGGAGCTCCACCTTCGGTGATTTTCTGCCAGTCGACTTCACAGGTCTTAACGGCCTTCACGTTGCCATTTTCATCACCAATGAATTCGAGTGTCTGTACGCAGAATTCGCGAGGATCGCGGCCAAACTTTGCTGCAGCTTCCTCATGACCATAATCCACACGGAACACGCGAGGCCACTGCGGCCAGGGATTGTTTGACGAACGCTGCAACGGCGGCTGTTCGACGATTTCAAAGTTGACAATCGACTTGCATCCATGCCGCAATGATGTGCCCAGACAGTCATTCCCGGTGTCACCACCGCCGATCACAACCACGTGCTTGTCTTTTGCATTGATGTGGTTTCCATCAGCCAGATTTGAATCCAGAAGGCTCCTGGTATTCGGCCGCAGGAAGTCCATCGCAAAATGAATTCCCTTGAGCTCCCTTCCCGGAGACGGCAGATCTCTTGGACGAGTAGATCCCGTACAGAGCACTACGGCGTCAAATTCACTCTTCAGCTTGTCCCCCGGGACATCCCGGCCGATTTCCGTGTTGGTAACAAAAGTGATTCCTTCCTGCTCAAGCAGTTTCACTCGACGTTCAACAATGTCTTTCTTGTCCAGCTTCATGTTCGGGATGCCATACATCAGCAGGCCGCCCACGCGATCATCCCTTTCAAAAACCGTCACCAGATGGCCAGCCTTATTGAGCTGGGCTGCGCAGGCAAGCCCGGCCGGGCCTGAGCCGACAACTGCAATCTTCTTCCCTGTACGGGCGGCGGGCGGTTCCGGAACAATCCATCCGTGCTCGAACCCATGATCAACGATCGCACATTCGATGTTCTTGATCGTAACCGGGGGTTCATTCACTCCAAGGCAGCAGGAACCCTCACACGGCGCCGGGCAGACTCGCCCGGTAAACTCAGGGAAATTGTTCGTCTTGTGAAGTCGGTCCAGAGCATCCCGCCAACGACCGTTGTAAACCAGGTCATTCCACTCCGGAATCAGATTATTGATGGGACAGCCGCTTGCCATATTGGCCATCATCTCGCCGGTATGGCAGAACGGAACTCCGCAATCCATACATCGCGCGCCCTGCTTTCGCAGTTCAGGCTCGTCCATGTGATTGTGGAATTCGTTCCAATCCAGAATTCGCAGCAGCGGTTCACGGTCGGTTGGTGTCTGTCGGGCAAATTCTTTGAAGCCTGTTGGCTTTCCCATGACTCTCTACTTTCATTCTTCAGAACGTTGTGCGTGAGTAACTGAACCAGAAGGACCGCCAGCATTGATGGGCGGATCCTTCTGCAGGCGTCAGCGAGAAGCAACAGCGGCTTGTTCTTCGGCAAGCTCTCGAAGTGCTCGTTTGTAGTCCACAGGCATGACTTTCCTGAATTGACGCAGGCTGTTGACCCAGTCGTTCAGGATTGATTTTGCCACAGTGGAGCCTGTGTATTTCAGATGGCTTTCGATCATCGTCTTCAGTTCAGACACATCCTGCTCTTCAACGACGTCCTCCAGTTCAACCATTTCCAGATTGCAATTCACGAGCAGCTTGCCCTCAGGGTCGAAGACGTAGGCAATGCCACCGGACATGCCAGCAGCAAAATTGCGACCTGTCTGGCCGAGAATGACGGCTCTGCCGCCCGTCATGTATTCGCAACCATGGTCCCCGACACCCTCGATAACAGCCGATGCTCCGGAATTTCGAACGCAGAATCGTTCGGCCGCCACTCCTCGGAAGTAGGCCTCACCCGACGTCGCGCCATAGAGCGCGACGTTTCCGATCAGGATGTTTTTCTCAGCGACAAAATCAGACGTTTTCGGTGGGTACACAATGATCCGCCCACCAGAAAGTCCCTTGCCGGTGTAGTCATTTGCATCTCCCTCAATCTCGATCGTTATGCCGTGGGCCAGCCACGCTCCGAGACTCTGCCCTGCCGAGCCCAGGGCTTTAATGTGGATCGTGTCTGTCGGCAGACCTTTGGCACCGTGGGCCTTGCTCACTTCGTTGCTCAGTATGGTGCCGAACGCCCGATCAATATTCTGAATGGTCGTATCAATCCGAACGTGCTTTCGTTCACGGATTGCGGGCTGACATTTCTCCAGAAGTTCCATGTCACGGACATTGTCGAGCGCATGATTCTGGTCGACGGTGCAGTAGGTGCCCACGTTTTCGTGAGGCTTCTTTGCCGGCGTCAGAATGGGCGACAGATCGAGGTGTTTTGCCTTCCAGTGGGCCACATTCTCGTCCAGTTCCAGCATATCAACACGTCCCACCATTTCGTTGATGGTCCGAAATCCCAGTTCGGCCATGATCTCCCGCGTTTCTTCGGCGACCATGAACAGGTAGTTGACGACGTGTTCCGGCTTGCCCTGAAATTTCCTGCGAAGTTCCTTGTCCTGTGTGGCTATGCCAACCGGACAGGTATTCAGATGGCACTTCCGCATCATGATGCAGCCAAGAGTGATCAGGGGGGCAGTTGCAAATCCATATTCTTCTGCTCCCAGCAGTGTTGCGATAACAACATCGCGACCGGTCTTCAGCTGACCATCCGTTTGCAGTCGAACCCGACTTCGCAGGTCATTCATCACAAGAGTCTGGTGGGTCTCTGCGATCCCCAGCTCCCACGGCAGCCCGGCATGCTTGATGCTGGTCAGCGGGGAAGCACCGGTACCACCTTCGAACCCTGAAATCAGGATGTTGTCGGCATGGCCTTTTGACACGCCGGTCGCAACTGTTCCCACGCCAACCTCAGAGACCAGCTTGACGCTGATTCGGGCGGCCCGATTCGAATTTTTCAAATCGAATATCAGCTGTGAAAGGTCTTCAATTGAGTAGATGTCGTGGTGAGGTGGCGGGCTGATCAAGCCCACACCCGGTGTCGAAAGGCGAGTCGCAGCAATGATCTTGTCGACCTTATGACCAGGGAGTTCGCCGCCTTCTCCGGGCTTTGCCCCCTGCGAAATCTTGATCTGCAGCTCGTCGGCATTGGTCAGGTACCACGAGGTCACGCCAAATCGTCCGGACGCGACCTGCTTGATCGCCGATCGACGCAGATCGCCATTCGGATCCGGTGTGAATCGGTCGTACTGTTCTCCGCCTTCACCAGTATTGCTTTTGCCGCCCAGACGGTTCATCGCAATCGCCAGTGATTCGTGAGACTCTGCCGAGATCGAACCGTAACTCATCGCTCCCGTGCAGAAGCGTTTTACGATTTCCTGAACCGGTTCGACTTCACTTAGAGGTACAGGTTTCCCCGTGCGAAACTTCAGCAAACCTCGCAGATTGCATGCACGCACAGTTTCTTTGTTGACCAGCTCTGCGAAATCGCGATAGGCATTCTTATCCCCGGTTCGAGCCGCTTGCTGAATCCGTCCGATCGTGTGTGGATTCCATGCATGCTTCTCTCCATTCCGTCGCCAGTGGTAAAGCCCGGGGTTCGGCAGCTCATGCGATATGCTGTCAGGATTCTCCGGGAATCCAAGATGATGTCGCATCAGGGATTCCTGCGCCAGTACGTCAAATCCCACACCTTTGATCCGGCTCTGAGTTCCGGCAAAGCAAAGGTCAATGACCTCTTTGGCGAGACCAAGTGCTTCGAAGATCTGAGCACCTTTGTAGCTTTGAAGCGTCGAAATGCCCATCTTGGCCATGACCTTCAACATGCCGTTTGCGACACCGGAGCGGTACGAAGCGATGATGCGATCGTCGTCCCAGTCTTCGGACAATTTGCCATCAACGCGAGCCTGTCGCAGCGCGTACAAGGCCAGGTAAGGGCTTACGGCATCAGCCCCATAGCCCATCAGAAGACAGAAGTGGTGGACTTCACGCGCCTCACCGGTTTCGACAATCAATCCGATCTGTGTGCGTTCTTCATGGCGCACAAGGTGATGATGAACAGCACCCGTCGCCATCAGTGCGCTCACGGGGACGCGTTCCGCGCTGATCGCCCGGTCAGAAAGAACGATCAGGCTGTAGCCATCGCGAATGGCTTCGCGAGCTTCGCGGCAGATTCGCTCCAGTGCCGGCTTCAGCCCTTCGGTCCCTTCGGCTCGAGGGTATGTGATGTCGATCGTTCTGCTGCGCCATCCGCGATAGTTGATCCCCTTCAGATTTGCCATCTGATGATTCGTCAGAATCGGGTGAGGAACAGCAAGGCGGTGACAGTGCTCAGCCTTGGTGTCCAGGAGGTTTCCTTCCGGCCCGATGTAACACTCCAGCGACATAATCACGTTTTCACGGATGGAGTCGATCGCTGGGTTCGTCACCTGAGCAAACATCTGATGGAAGTAATCATAAAGCATGCGAGGCTGTTCGCTCAGGCATGCCAGTGCAGCATCATTGCCCATCGAACCGATCGGGTCCTTGTCTGCCTTCAGCAATGGCAGCAGCATGAACTGCATCGTTTCGGATGTATATCCAAACGCCTGCATCTTGTTCAGCAGTTCCTGATCTACAATCCGTTCCGGTGGCTGAACTTTCGGAAGCTCGCTGAGCATGATCCGCTGTTCTTCCAGCCATTGCTTGTAGGGGCGTCGTGATGCAACGTCAGCCTTCAGCTCGGCGTCATCGATAATTCGCCCCTGCTCGAAGTCTACCAGAAACATGCGACCGGGCTGCAATCGCCCCTTGTAAGCGACGTTTTCGGGTTCGATATCCAGCACACCAACTTCGCTGGCCATCACGACACGGTCGTCTTTGGTCACATAATAACGGCTGGGACGCAGTCCATTTCGGTCCAGCGTGGCACCGATGTAGTGACCATCGGTAAACGAAATCGAAGCCGGGCCGTCCCAGGGTTCCTGCAATGCTGAGTAGTACTCGTAGAATGCCCGTTTGTGCTCCGGCATCGTCTGATGGTTTTGCCATGCTTCCGGCACCATCATCATGACGACTTCCTGCAGCGTTCGACCTGAGTGATACAGCATCTCCAGAGCATTATCAAAACAGCCGCTGTCGGACGTGTGAGGTTCCACAATCGGGAACAGTTTCTCGAGGTCGTCCCCGAACAATTCGCTCTTCATGATTCCCTGGCGGGCAAACATCCAGTTGGAGTTGCCTTTCACCGTATTGATTTCGCCATTGTGACTCATGAATCGCAACGGCTGAGCGCGGTCCCAGCTTGGGAACGTATTGGTTGCAAATCGGGAGTGGACCATGGCAAGGTGAGATTCGTAGTCTTCAGCCTGCAGGTCCTTGAAGAACCTGAGTACCTGAAACGAAGTCAGCATCCCCTTGTAAATGATCAGCTTTGTCGAAAGGCTGCAAACGTAAAACGCAAGCGCCTGTGACATGTCACTGTTGCGGAGTTTGTGGCTTGCCAGTTTTCGAATGATGAAGAGCTGCCGTTCGAACGCTTCAGCGTCCAGACCGGCCGAAGCCCCGACAAACAGCATTTCCATTGCGGGAGCAAAGTCGCGGGCGGTCTTGCCGATGTCAGCACCTTCAAAGTCGACGGGCAGTGATCGCCAGCCCAGCAACTTTTGGCCCTGATCGGCAATAAACTTTTCAACAGTTTTCTTGCAGGTCGCACGCTGCTCCGGGTCCTGCGGAAGAAAAACGATGCCCGCCGCATACTGTCCGGGCTCCGGAAGCGAGATGCCCATTTCTTCCCGGGCAACCCGCGTCATGAACTTGTGCGGCAGCGCCGTCAGCATTCCGGCACCATCGCCGGTGTTCTCTTCGCACCCACACGCGCCGCGATGGTCCATATGCCGCAGGATGCGGTCGGCATCATCGATAATTTGATGGGTCCTGAGCCCCTTGATATGAGCGACAAAGCCGACACCGCAATTCTCATGCTCATTCGCAGGATCGTACAAGCCCGTCGCTTCGGGAGCTCCGAAGGGTGGTCGGGATGTCATCGGATACTGAGTGCTGCGGGTCTCTTCCATGTCGTCGGCCTTTCAAATTCAACTCGTCTGGATATCCGGACTGATTGACAGCCCGGAATACCCGTTCAACCTGGGTTCTGCCGACTTGTGACCGGTCGGCGCGGCGTGCGCATCGATTCTGCCACCCGGACCGCATGACACACGAAACTGAGGTCAGCGAAGGTGGCTATCTGGCTTTCGCGGCCGCGATGGCGGCCCAGCGTTTCACCGCCGCGGAGGCGACAGTTGCGAACATGCAGTGTTCAACCACCCGATCCGCCATCGCGCAGTCGCACAAAACCGAACGCCTGACGGCATCAGCGGTTTGTACCCCAGCGGGATCGGTTGCGAACAAGTGATTGAGATTCGGCATTTGCGTGGTAGACAATACTGGATTTCTGAATCAAGCGTACCGGCGAATCACGCCTCCCACATCGGGAGAACGCCTCGTATCGCGTCCCGGTGAAACTCGCCAACTTCGCCGGAAGGCTTTACCATCGATTTCCGTTTTCAGCGGGATTCTCACACGTGCGCTAGCGGAAAACAAGTTTCACCGGATCAGTTCTGTGTCCACACTGAGCATTTGTCCAGAAAACAGATCTGTGGCTTACCGAAAAATCGCAAATATCGTGCGTTTCACGAGCCTTAAGGCATTCCAAACGCGAGAAATCCGACTCTGCATCGCAAGGGGAAGCCGTCAGGCAGCTGTCAGATCGCTGTTCTGAAACGCTTCGGGCGGTCACCTACCGGGACCTAACGGAGGATGGAAACATCTTCCAGGTCATTCAGGATTTCGGCTCGGCGGTTGCGAGACGCCTCGGCAGCCGGGATAGCCTCCGGACCGTCACTGAATGACAGACGCAGTCCATCGACTTCGATCTCCTGAATGTAATACGGCTGTGCCGATGTGAGGCGCGCGACCGAGGAGAGCGGATTATTGAAGATCCCCTGTCGCCGATTGCTGCTGGAATCTCCATTTTCCTGAGAATTCGGGCGAGACATAATCACATGGATGGCTGGCGTTCCCTGATAGTTGAGCGTTAATCGAATTTGTGAGCTGGAATTTTCGCCCACTTCGCGCGAAGGACGCTCTTCGGCTCGCGGCACGAAGTTCATTTCAAGGCCCCGTGGTGTCGGTCGATAGCCAGCCGTATGAAACACTGATTCGCCGTCCGAAAAAGTGGCTTCTGCGTCTGCCAGTTTCCATCCGGAAACCGCGGCCAGGGAAATCGCATTTCTGCCACCCGTGAAACGCCGGGTTGCGACCAGGGTCGAAGACAGGTAGTGCTGGGCCGAACGTGGCAACTGATCCGGCCCAAGCGATTTGGCGCACAAAAGAAGACCTGGAATTGGCACCCGAGCAACGATGGATTCGTTTTCCAGTAGTTCTGCGAGTCGGGCTTTGTCGTCGGAATGATAATACAGGGACACGAGGGCGATGGTGCTCTGGTCGTTTTCCAGTTTGTAGTCCATGTTGCAAAGGATCAGGTCCTCGGCATCGCGGTACTTCTGATGCCTTCCGAGCACCCAGGCACAGACCAGGTTTGCTTCCCAGTTTCGGTTCGAATAATCGTAGGCTTTCTGAGCCATTGCGACGGCGTTCTGGTCACCGTTCTGTTCCAGTATCAGCGAGAGGTTAGCCATGCTGCTGGCCATCATGTCATCCTGACGGAAGTGCCCGTCCCCGATTTCGGCCAGTCGCAGATAGGTACGCCGTGCTTCATCCAGTTGTCCCAGCTGTTGTTGCGTTCGCGCGACGTAGTACCAGTATGGCGGATAGCACTCCATGAATTTTTCCAGCCGCCCAAGCATTCGCAGTCGGCGTTCTCCATCGGGCTCAGACAGAACGTCCGACAGCTGATCGAGGTCCTGATCTCGCAAAAGCCAACGGTCCGGGATGTCATTTTTTCGGCTGAGACGCCAGAAACTGTCCAGAAACGTGCTGGAGCGGTTCATCAGACCAGAGAACTGAGATTTCTCGACGTTCCAGAGGTCCGAATCTCGCTTGATTTGCGTGCTGCGATAATCCCACCAGCTGTTGGCGCCGGATTGAATGACGGAACCCAGCTGTCCCGTTGCCACCTGGGCTCCGATGACAAAGATTTCGGTCCCCATCTTGCGCTGCATGCCGCGCCGAAACTGTTCGTCAATGACGGTTCGTTCACGCTCGCTGATCGAAAGTTGTCCGATTTCATCCAGAATCGCGCGGTACAGACTAATTACCTCAGGATCGTCAATCTGATTCAGGTCCAGATTGTTCAGGATACGCTGTTGTTCTTCCACAACAACATCTTTGCCGGGAGCTCGGCGAATTCGGTGCAATGCCGCTCGACAATAGTTCAGCGTCACAGCGGTCTGCCGGCGAACACTTTCCGCACCTGAAGCTCCACTGGGTTCATCTGCGATTGAGGCTGAATTTCCGAAGAGAATCAGCAGGAAGGCAGTCACCAGGATACGGATCGAGAGGACACGGATCAAGAAGGTACTGAGGTGGGATGAGTTCATGGGTTAGCGTCGCGTCTGATTCGAAAGCCACTGAAGCGGACGGTACTAAACTATCCATCGTTGGTTAGGCAGACTCATGTGACTGCACCGTACTTCAGTAAAGCTCCTGACTACACCGCTGACGGCTCATCCCTGAACCGCGCAGGCCTCTGACCGTCTATCGTTTCATTTCAGCACCGGAAGGCAACCATCAAACCGCCGGAGATCTGACATCTCCTTGCCATCTCGATTGCTGTGACGATTCCGCAACGTGGAGAATCGGCGAATTTTGCGGGGTCAGCAGTAAGTGCGCTGCCAATGTTGACTCAGTGACTGCAGTCGCAGCGGATTTCGCGGTTGGCGTCGAAAAAAACTGGTATAGCCTCAAGTTTTGATTTCGGGTTAGTATCGGCGTTCGTCATCGTCAACGGCTGCCGTTGGCTGGGGAAGAATGCTGGCAGGAGCGCTGGCATCTGGTGGGGATCGGTAATTCTCGATTTCAGAGGCGGAGCCTCTGTGGAGGTCGGTGTGCGCAAGAATTTCCTTTCGTTTTCACTTCCGTTGGTTGGTCAGGAAGAAATTGATGAAGTCGTAGACACTCTGCGATCAGGGTGGTTAACTTCCGGCCCGAAAACAAGGCAATTTGAATCGGAATTCTCTGAGGCAACACGATCGCACGGAGCGCTGGCGTTAAATTCGTGCACTGCGGGACTTCACATTGCCTTGAAGGCATTGAACATCGGCCCCGGGGACGAGGTCATAACGACTCCATTAACATTTGCCGCATCAGTAAATGTGATTGAGCATGTTGGGGCGACTCCGGTACTTGCAGATGTCGAACCGGACACGCTGAACATCGACCCGGCCAACGTTGAGCGAGCTATCACTTCCCGTACAAAAGCTGTCATTGCCGTCCACTACGCCGGGCATCCTGTCGAGCTGGATGCACTGCGAGATATTTGTCAGCGCCACCAACTGCATCTGATCGAAGACGCTGCTCATGGCATCGGAGCTGCTTTCCGAGGCCAGCCAATCGGCTCCGGAAACAACCTGACCGCTTTTAGCTTCTATGCGACCAAGAACCTGACCACCGGGGAGGGCGGCATGCTGACGGGGCCGACGGATCTGCTGGACCGGGCGAGAATCCTGAGTTTACATGGGATGAGCCGGGAAGCATGGAGCCGCTATGCCGCTGGCGGGAAGTGGGCCTATGACATTGTTGAACCCGGTTATAAGTACAACATGACTGACATTCAGGCAGCGCTTGGACTGCAGCAGCTTCGCCGGTTCGAAAAAATGCAATCGCGTCGCGCCGAGATTGTTTCTCAATATAACGCCGCATTTGCCCCACTCGCCGCTTTTCAGACTCCAATCACGCGACTACATGTGCAGAATGCATGGCATCTGTATGTGCTGCGACTGAACGAGTCAGAATTGTCCATCACGCGTGATCAGTTCATCGACGAAATGACCGCGCGAAACATTGGAACTTCGGTCCACTTCATTCCCATTCATTTCCACTCGTTTTACAGCAGCAAGTATGGATTGAAGAAGGGCGATTTCCCAGTTGCTGAAGATGCATTCCGCCGAATGCTGAGCCTTCCGCTCTCCCCATCCATGACGGATGAAGACGTCAGCGACGTAATCGATGCCGTGCTGGAAATACGCTCTGAGTTCTACTACCGACGGATGGCTGCTTAACGGCTAACCTTCTGCTTTCGGTTCCGACGCACATCGCGGCTGGGTCTTCGTCGTTGTTTGGCGATGGCACTGTATGTGACTATGCTTACCGAGTCTGGTGAGAATGGTCCACTGCAGGAGCTGTCGAATGCGTTATGCTCAACTCGCTTGTTGTCCCGGCAATCATGGTCTGTCTGGCATGAGTCATCGCCCGCGTGGCACGCACTGGTTTCGTGTGCTGATGGTGCTGGCAGTGCTCGGTATTTCTCAGCGTTCGATTCCTGCCGTCCAGAATATTGCTGTCGAAAATGAAGATTCGCGACCCTCTCTTTCTCTTTCTGAGTGGACGCTGGCTGAAGAAACGGTTTATGAAACACGAGTCATCGTTCGCGACTCCGGCGTATCCGGACCAGTGGTCCTATTGACCGGCGGTATTCATGGCAACGAACCCGCTGGAGCCGCCGCGGCAGAACAGATTGCCAAATGGCCGATTCATTGCGGCAAGCTGATCTGTGTCCCTCGCGCGAACGTACCTGCATTGACGGCCGGAACGCGTTACATACCGGATGTGGAAAAGGCAGTTCGTGATCTGAATCGCAACTTCCATCACGAAGAGGGCGTGGTCGCCCCAAAGGGTGAGCTTGCCGCTCATCTATGGACACTCATCGATCGATATCAGCCAGACTGGGTGGTCGACCTGCACGAAGGAATTGATTTCGGAAGGCTGAATAAAAACAGCGTGGGCAGTTCCGTGATTGCTTCCACAACGCCCGCCGCGGAGGCGATGGCGGAACTCCTGATTTCCTGTGTCGATCAGGAAATTGCTCTTGCTGACCGCAAATTCATGCTGCGAGGTCCGGCGGTTCGGGGAAGTCTTGCCAGGGCCGCTTCGGAGCAATCGAAGTCATGTTCAACACTCATTCTTGAAACGACCGTCAAAGGTCAGTCGCTCGCATTGCGATCGCGTCAGCATCGTCGGATGGTTGCGACACTGCTTTATCGGCTTGACATGATCAGTTCTCCTGAGCTTGCCAATCAGTTTGTTTTCGACGTCGATCGGCCCAGGTTGAATATTGCTTTATTTGACGATGTCGGCGTTGCTGGAAACGGGATCCCTTCACTTCAGAGTCTTTGGGGGGATCGGAACGATGTCACAATTGATCGGCTGTGTGGTGCCGATGTTCGTGCGGGTTCGCTGCAGCAGTTTGATCTGTTCTGCTGCAGTGGAGGATCAGGCAGCGCCCAATCGCGCTCGCTGGGCGAAGCCGGACGGGCCGAAGTGAAAAAGTTTGTGAACGATGGCGGCGACTATGTCGGCATCTGTGCAGGTTCGTACCTTGCGTGCAGCGGATTTTCGTGGGGGCTTGGCATCCTGGACGCGAAGACTCGATCGAACCTCTGGCGTCGAGGCAGAAGTACGCTACCGGTAGGATTCAATGACCACGGACAACAGTTTTTCGGCACATCAAGCAAAGAGCTTCCCGTACTTTACGCCAACGGCCCCGTCATCGAACCCCACGAACAGCCCGGGATTGAAGACTTTCAAGTTCTCGCGGTATTCAACGAAGAGGTTGCTCGGAATGAAACTCCCGTCGGACTGATGAAGGGAACTCCAGCCATCGTCCTTGGCACTTTTGGAAAAGGAGAAGTGCTTTGCATCAGCCCTCATCCGGAACAAACAAAGGGAGCGACCGACCTAATCGTCCACGCGCTGGATTCACTTTCGGATTGAGCCAGTAGATGAAGGCGAACGCGACCTGCCGGAAGGAAGTAGTCAGGCGAGACCTTCTGATTCAGACATGCATCAGGCGGCTTTCGGTTGGGACGTGCACCTGGTTGCCTGCTTCGGCGCAGGTTGCTTGTAGTTCTGCCACCAGATTCCGAATCGTTTCATGGCGGCGACATCCGGGCGCGGTGAAGACCGAACGACAGGTTTAGCGTTCATGCTGACTTCTCATCCCTGAGTTCTTGAAATTCAATCGGACAATAGCTCCGATCGCCGATTGACGTCAATGTCATTCTGAGGTTCCCCTGATTGCAATCACAAGAGTAAGCTCCAGCAGAGATTTCACGCGACTTTTGCCTGAATCCCCTCGGCTGATGAGGTCCAGCGATTGTCGATTTCCAGCCACAGCCTGATGTCCGGGTTTGGGCTGAACAATCTCGAACTGGATCTCCTGGATTCCATTTCCACGAGGAGCTGGGGCGGAAACATTGGTTCCACTGAATCGTTGTCCGATGCGACAGGGCCGATTCCAAGACAACTGATACTCAAGTCTACAACTTCTTCGTCGCGCCAAACCCAATATCCGCCAGCAACGGCTTTCCCACGCTCACAATGGACGCCAAGACGTCGCTACCGTTTGAGGTAGCCAACTCAAAGCTGAAATCTCTGACCGCTTCGTCTCCCCGTGAATGGAGGGCGCCGGACTCGGAGAATGTCTTCAAGCATCACTTCAGTGGCAATCCGAACTGCAACCCATGCTGAGTATCGTCACACCGATGATGACCGTTGCATCAGGTGCATGAGTGACAAAGAGTGTACGCACGGTCGATCTCCAGACCTCCGAATCCAGCTTTCCGTCATAGGGTATCACTCGAGAATGTGACCAGCCGTTTGATCCCAGCAGTTCGTCAATCTGGTCGCCAGCCATTGTGTTCGTCGTATGAACAAGGACCGGGACGACAGGAGGCCCGTAATCAGCCATTTTGCGACCTCTATCCCGTCACCTGGATCAACAAGGCGGCCATCATCCGACGTTACCATGTCCAGATCGTTGTCCAGGGAAATCAACGCGACGTCATAAAGCCCGGTCGATTCCAGGTGTTCAATCATCCTCCGTGCCACTGCGAAATACTCGACTACAGCCCATGCGGAAAAGGTCCGCGAGAACATCAGACATCGCTGCTCGTCGATCCGGATTATCCTCCAGAATCACACTATTCTGCACCTCCCGACACTATCGTAACACCACTGGCCAGCTGGAGTCGACATGAGAAAGAGTTTCCTGACGGCGCCCGGCATGATGCGAAAGCCCTTCAGTTCCAGCACTTGCAACGGCCAGCAATCCTTCTGCGTCAGAAACTGAAAGGTCCCTGACAGGCAGAGGTCCTGAACCCTGCCTCGCTCAATGTCAGATCCTCGGCATACATTGTGGGAGCGTGCACCGCCCAGCACCTGGGACATGTAGGTAGCACCGTCCGGCAAGACGAAGATACTTCCATTCTCGTCCTGAACGAACACGTACACACCATCCGCAATCCCCGGTTCAATCTCACGAGACCGAGGATCAGGATCGTATCTGCGGCTGTCCAGAGTGGACTCTTCATTCCGATTCATCTGAGAAACACGACGATTGGTTCCGGCAGGATGTTATCGTGATCGCAGTTCTTGATTCAATGACCGCAATATTGTCGGTCCGGGCGAGTCTTGTTGGATATCGACGCAGCACAGCAACGCGGCAGTCTACATTGAGAATCTGTGTCCCGTTGTTGAGTTCTGCGAGTGGGTGTCCCAGTCGGGCGTGACCGCGAATCAGCAGTGATGGCCGAAGTCGCCTAACGTTTGACGAATGATGGACGAGCCGCGTTGCCTGCGATCCGGATCATCAGGGCCGTCGTGCATCACAATGATGTCGCGCCGCACCCGTGAGCCGTTCAAGATGCAATGTGAAATCCTCATCGGGTTTGCGATGCGGCTTTCGTGGATTCCCAGCATGCCACCAATCCCGGCACCAGGCCGCTCAGCATAACTCGCTGACCGTCGAGATAATGCGAATTGGCGGAAATCCGTTGGGCTGGTGCCTCAGAGTTTCCAAATATGTCATGATTGCCTGCGACGCCGACAACCCATTTGAATTGCCTGGCAAATGCCTGCCAGACGGAGGTGACATCGCCTGACCCTCCACGTTTGTCGAGATTCGGAACGGTGTAGAAGTCTCCGGCCAGGATGACGCCCACTCGTTCCGGGATAATGCTCAGTTCCGGAAGCAGTTCAACGGCAAGTCGCTCCGGCAGGACCTCACCCAGGAGTCGCGGCGGTCCTCCGATTCCATCTTGAAATCGTTCCCGACCCTGCAGATCAGCCGTGGCGATGATCGCATCAGATCATCCGGCAGGCCGGACAGCTGGCCAACATGAACAGGCAGTCGATCGACGTAAAATGATCCCTGTCCCCGACCTGCATTGAGGAATGGGATCTCTGAAATGGGTTCGTTATTGAATGAAGTGATTCTCATCGCATGAAAGACAAAGTACATACGCTTCGGGTTCGTCAGGCAAATGAGTTGGGTTCAGTGTCAACGAAAAAACACCCCTGATCCGATTGCTCGAACCGGGGTGTCGATTGGCACTGACCGAACTGTTTACAGCTCAGTCGCTTCAACCTCGGTAACGAAGCGGCCGGCGTCACTGGACAGAAACGCGGCGATCACCTCGAACACGGCGTCACTGAAGCCGCCGACGTTCAGAATGTCACCTCGTTCCGGAGCCTGCGTTGTCTGGTAGGGCTGCAGGTCGATGCAGATCAGCTTCGGTGCGGCATTGCCGCCTGGTGCCTGTGGCAGCCGAGACTGATTGTCAACGAACTTCTGCCATTCCGTCATAACCCCGGTCGCTCCGTTTCGTCCGCCGTAGTACAGGCGGCCCTTGGTGATCCAGCTTTCGTTGTCGCTGGCCGGGACCGCCCCCGCGAACTTCCGCGTCGAGAACTTCGCGTTGGCCATCTGCAGCGGCAGCGAGCAGTCTGTTCCACCGCCTCCGTACTTCGCCAGCCGTTCCGAGAGACTCAGGATAGAGTCGGACGGATCGACCTTCACATCAAACGCACGGGTGTCGAACGGGATCACGACGCTGTCCGGGTTGCGACGCAGAATCGCTGCCGCCACAAGGGCGGCAACGTCCCCACCGCATCTTCGACGTCGCTCCACGACCACAGTTTCCCGTGACCGCGGACTGCATCGAACCTGAAACGTCAAGACCAATCACGATCGGTCCCGGCAACTCCGGCACGTTTCCACAGGCAATCTCGGCCGCCTTGTGCAGGCTCGCCTTGATCGTATTTGGGATCTCATCCGACACGTTTAGGTACGCAGCGAAATACTGGTACGGGAACTGTCGCGAACGACGAATTTCGTTTTCATCCGCCAGCCGGTCAGCCACGTACCGCACCATTTCCACGTCCTGAAAGACGCCGTGACGTTGCAGAGTATTCAGGTTCATCCGCAGCGCTGCGGTCCCATCGACAGGCAATCGCCGACCAGACCTGTGGACCGCCGTATCGACGGGAGATCCCAGCGGGCACGCAACGCCTGGCGACCTACGTCTCCCTGCAGCAGCGCGACCTGCTGTTCGGGGTTTCCGCATGACGGAACTCGACCAGCAACCGGACCTGCTCCCGGAAGATCACTTTCGGTTGCCGGCGCCCACTTCGGCTGCTCCTTATCCGTCAGCCAGCCAAACAGAGCACGCCGGCCGTTGTCCGCTGGCGTTGGTCGAGCCATCCGCAGGATGTCCCGGAGCGATGGATCGTGACCGATCGGCGCTGACAGCAACTTTTCCGGCGAAGCAGAGTTCAACCACCGCTGGAATGCCCGCTGCAGAGAACTCGACAGAGACTTCTTGCCGAACTGGCCCGAACGAATCATCTGGAACAGCGTCCGCAACACGACCGTTGTCGATGACTCGATCAAAAACCTGATGGAACAGAACCGTGTCCCGAGCCGCCAGAGTCGCCGCCAGGGCCGCCGACATGTCCTTCATGCAGGCTCGCTCCCGCGCAAAGACTGCCAGCTTTGCCAGGTACACGTTGTCGTTCACCTGATCGATGAGCGTCTTCAGCGTGGCAAGCTGAGTCTCAGCGCTTCGCATAGAACGTTCCGTTGAAACATCCCGTCGCCGCAAACTGCGGCAGCGCATGTTTCGGCTCCAGAGCATAGGCCGGTCCGCCCGCTTCGTTGCGAACAGTCGCCCGCGGCAGGATGGACTTCAAACTTGAAAACAATGTTCGATTTGCCATGGAAGAAGAGTGAAGTTAAAGAGTGAAGAGTGAAACTGGAGTACCGGGACGGGCGCGTCCGGGAGGAAATCTCTGATGAAGACAGACTTACCCGAACGAACGTTCGCGTTCGCACTTCGAGTTGTGAACCTTTGTAAGCACCTTGATGAAGCACCCGGAGTTGCGCGGACGATGTCGCGACAGCTTCGGAGATCGGGCACATCAATCGGAGCGAACGTCGAAGAGGGCAGGGAGGTCAGAGTCGTGCAGATTTCATTTCCAAGTACAGCATTGCCTGCAAGGAGGCTCGGGAAACGCTCTACTGGCTGCGACTCGTTCTGGCAGCTGAACTGGTTCCGGAGACGCGAATCGAATCTCTGATCACAGAATGCAACGAGCTGGTTGCCATCCTGACATCAATCATCAAACGCGATCGAGAAAACACGTCTCACTGACCTGCCTTCCCTCTTCTCACTTCGTCATTCTCAATTCTTCATGGACTCCAAACCGTCAGTCGAGTGTGTATAATGACAGTAAGCGTACCGGTTGGTTCGCCAGGTTGCCCAGAAGAATCCACCGGAGCAGGTGAGAGACGTGACGTCGATTGTTGAACAGCATTATCAGGCTGCGATGAGTGCTCTTACACCATGTCAAAGCCATGGAACGATGTGCTGCTCTGACTGCGTGGGGGCGGCAGAGTTGCTGGACGCATCATTGAAGGCAAGGGCCCGCTGAATGACGTGGAACTGGAAATGGCAAGTCGCACTTCGAATTTACGGCAGTGATCCACGCACTCGCCGACTGATCGACAGGGAATGGCCAATGTTTCCGATTGAGGCGTTCCAGCATACGATCGACAAGCGCCGCCGAGATCCTGAAGCGGCATGGAATCAGATTCCACTTAACCGGCGGCGTGACGAGTTCGCTGTATGCCGATCCGCGGATGACTCAGGACATCGACATTGTCATCGATCCGGTCGCAACGCAACGAAGCCTTGAAGGAATCTCTCGTCACTCAGACGTCCAGACTTCCTGCACTCTGAAAGCGACGTTCGGTCGGCCGTGAGAGACGCGGGACTGTTCCAACTGTTTGACAAAGAGGAAGCCTTGAAACTGGATCTGTATCCGCGCGAACTCATTCCGGGAGAACTGGACCGGTCCGTGTTGCTGGAGGTGTTCAAGGGCGTCCGTTATCCCGTTGCATCGCGGATTGACATCTCGTCTGCCAAACTGGTTTGGATCAGTAAGGGAAGTCACAAAGGACGGCGTGACCTGCGGTATCTATGGCGCACGGCAACGGACGATGAGACCGATGCGATCCAATCAATCGCTGTCGGGCTTGGGCTCGAACAACTGCTGGTCGAGGTTCTCTCGGAGCCGGATGAGATCGAGTGACAGAAAGTTTAGGGGCGGCTTCGCCGACTCTGCATCCGCAGTCGACGGTACACGTCTCGCGTTTCCTTTGGATTCATACCTCGTTTGGAGATCGCGAAAAACTTTCCACCGTAGGTGGCCCGGAATTCATCCGGAGTCGTGTCGGCGACATCCTTCTCCAGCCAGACATCCCATTCGGTGCTCGGTGACTCGGGGCGGATTCTCAGACGAACTTCCCACCAGGAATCGTCACGTTTCATGCATCTGACCGTCGGTCCCACAATGCATTGAGCAGCAGGAGAGCGGCTCTTATTCTTCCTGACCTGCTTCAGCAGACCTGTGTTCGGGCAGACGTACATTTCGCCCGGACGCATTCCTGCGCGATATCCCCACGGACGCACAGCAACGATCTGCCGATCATGAATGATCACGTGGCGCTGAACGTAGTCGTACACATGACTCAGCACATGCGCCTGTACGGCATTGTCGAATGAAACAAATTCGCACAGTTCCTGATGCACCTTGTTCTGGGGCCGCCCGATATTCGATCGCAGGAATCGTCGCATCGGTCCCGGTGTTCGTTGAGCATCCGCTGCCGGCCTTTCCAGCGGCCCAGCATCGGCTCGTTTTTCGGTAAGTCTTCGACGGGCGTTGACTGCTCGAATTTACGGTATCCCTTCTTGCGCGATGGGAGCCGTGACCCGTATCGGGGGCGTTCGACAATCACTTTGGCCATGTCCTGACGCATCAAATCCACTCTCAACAAAAACAAAATTCGTCCCGACGAAGGGATGATCAGAGAACGCCCCTTTCGGGGCATCAGGCGCGTTTGGCCACTCCGCCACAGCGTGTCGCCACGCTGGTGGGATTCGAACCCACGAGTCCTTGCGGACACCAGACTTCATGGACTCCAATCGGGCAGTCGGAACAAGTTCCACGTTTCGAATACGGATCAACGAAGGGATGGTCAGAGACTTTTGGTGCTCTCCCACTGAGCTACGGCGGAAGAAGTTAGAAGTTTGAATTGGGAAGAGTGAAGGAAGAACTGAATTCGTTTTTCACTTCACTTTTCGCTCTTCCAAATTCTGACTTCAACCGCCGGTGGGATTCGAACCCACGACCTCCCCGATAAAAGCGGATGGACTCCAAACCGGCAGTTGATCCGTGTATCAATCTAACCGCGTGATACAGACTCCATGTCTGGTGATTGCGTTCGCCAAAACTTGACTATTCATCAAACTTCAGCAGAAACCTGGGGTTGATAACCTTGAAGCTCAGGCGACCACCAATGTCCGGATCATGAATTTCAGATTCGGGTCGAAACACAACTCCTTCGCGTTGAACACTGGAATTCAGAACGCTGGTGCCGATCGACATTTCGACCAGTTGATCGACTGTGTGATCAAGTGTGATAACATCGATTTGTGGAACCGACTTCAGACCACTCACCTTCAGAATCTCCTGCTGTTGCGTTCGATCCACAAGCCGGTATTCCCGAGCATCCAGCACGTTAAAGACATACAGTTCCGGTTCCTTAAGTTTGTACTTGTTTCCCTGCACACCGGGCCCAATGACCTCGCCCTGAATAGCCGGACTGATTCCGAACTCTGCCTGCATTCTTTTAAGGAGGGAACGCAGTCCCAGAGTCTCGGCAAGCCGACATAGGGTGTTGGACATGTCAGTGTCATCCAGCCACTGATTACGACTACACAAGCCGAATTCGCCTTCGTGCAGAAACGCGGTGAACGATGTGCCGTCCAGCTTCTCGGTGACCGCGAACCGCATGCCACGGTACCGTTCAAGGATCTGTTCAAGCACCTGAATGCGAATCTCATCCGTTTTGGGAAGGAACGCAGGAAATACGCCTTTGATTCGTCCACCCATGCCCACCGGTATCGGAGGTTCGTACTTGATGATGCCCAGAGCTTCGGTTACGTCCAGTCCGATATCGGTCGCTGTTTCCGCGGGAAGAATGCTGAGTGGAAAACAGATCCCCTGAGAGACCTGCCCCCGCAGCTTCATGGTTTTGATGCGAAAACCGGCACGCTGCAGAACCTGGCCGCCCTCTTCGATGGCAGGCTTGAAGCAACTGGCCCGCAGGAATTCAAACTCGGGCTTCTCCGGAAGGAGCGAATCGATTTCGCAATAAACCAGTCGATCCCCGACTGAGTGTTCCCCCTTTTTTGCAACAATCCACCATCCAAGAATGCGCAATCGTTCAATGGCATCCGCACCTGGAATGGAGCTCACTTCAGAGACCGTTTGAATGCTCGCCAGTTTTCGCATCGGAGTTCCCGGACCTTGAGATTTGACGAGACACGGAATCCTCTCAGCCCGTCAGGTGGAACGAACAAGAGTCAGCCATCGAGCGGACCCGTCTGCTAAGCAGCTGGTTCTTCTGGAAACGCCGACGCGGTTGTTGTGACATTTCATGTGCGTCATACCCGTGCGGCCGCATCGTCTGATTTCCGGAAACCTCAACGAAGGTTCGACGGGACATCGTGCCTTGAGGCACACCGTGACAGGGTGTTGATGGAGTCCCGACAGGCAGTTGAGGTCAGTAACGAGACCCATCAGGAACGAATTGGTTCGCGAACCGGTTTCGCTGGCGGCATCAACGAGTGGCATTCTGATCTCAGGCCCGCTGAATGGTGCCGGCGCAAAGCAATCGCGACAGAGGCGATCTTTGCCGCTGCCAAGGCTGCAACTGCGGGACAGAATTAATCCGAAATGGGCATAGAGATGCCTGTCCCCTGAATACACGAAAGGGTCGCGAGACGTGCATTTGCTGTGCGAAGTTTGCCTTCGGTGGTTCGGTGCGTGATGATCACCAGACGGGCGACTCCCTGATTGCCTTCGGTTTCGTCGGGGGTTTCATCCTGCCGAACGCTGCTGATACTGATACCACAGAGCCCGAGGACATCCGTGATATCTGCAAGAACGTGAGGACGATCAGCAACGACAAAACGCAGGTAGTATCGGCGACTGAATTCGTCGGGTGGATGAATCGGGACGGGGGTCTGATGTCGTGTTCGCAGGATCGACGCAAATGTCAGCGGAGCTCGCCCCGTGGCGTAGTCAACGAGATCTGCGACGACGGCGGATGCCGTTGGCATCTGTCCAGCCCCGGCTCCCGACAGTCGCAGCGTCCCAAGGGCATCACCTTCGAGCGCGATAATGTTATCCGCCCCACCGGTTTGCGCGACCGCACGTTCAGCGCGGACGAGCGTCGGTTGAACCGAAACCTGAAGCCGGTCCTGAACCATCCGTGAAATTGCCAGTAACTTGACTTTGTATCCCAGTTCGAGGGCAACCTGCAGATCGAGCAATTCGACCTGACGAATCCCCTGGACGATGATCTGGTCGAGTGCGACTCGAGTACCAAACGCCAGCTGCGTCAGGATGGCAAGTTTCTGGGCGGCATCGATCCCATCAACGTCCATCGCAGGATCTGCTTCTGCGTAACCCAGTGCCTGGGCTTCGGCAAGAACATCCTCATACGTCAGCCTGCAGTCGAGCATCCGGGACAGGATGAAATTACTGGTACCATTCAGAATGGCCTCGATCGAACGAATTTGGTTGGCCGTCAGGCATTGTGTGACGGCGGCGATCACGGGGATGCCGCCAGCTACCGCGGCTTCGAATGAGATGCAGCAGCCATTCTCTTCGGCGAGCGAAAACAGTTCCTCACCATGGGCGTGCAGAAGCGCTTTGTTTGCGGTGATAACGTCTTTGCCGGACTGCAGAATCTGAGTCATGTACTGCAGTGCCGGGTTGATGCCGCCCATCACCTGAATGACAACATCAATGGCCGGATCACCGATCACGCTGTTGATGTCGTCTGTGACCAAAGAGGGATCAATGTCGACACTGCGAGGGCGCGTTTTGTCCCGCACGACGACTCGGCGCAGGTTCAGGCGGCGACCGGCGCGGGCCGCCAGCTGATCGGCGTTTGCCTGAAGGATCCGAATGACTCCAGAACCGACAGTGCCACATCCGACAATTGCAACATTCAGATCAGTTTCAAAATCGCCGTTCATACGCGTTATTCAGACTTCTTGACAGATTGGGTTAACTGGCGACATCCTCAGCGGGGAGGAAACTGTAGACGGGATCGCTCCAGGGGGGAATGCTGGATGGCATCTCTCCCGCTTGACGCCGGAGTGGTCTCACATCCCATAATTCATCGGCATCCGGGTTCGGACCGCTGTTGAGACCACGGGGTGTGGCCCTATACTGCGACGTTTGTTGCTCTTCACTGCCTCCGGGATGTTTCTGTAATGTTTCCGGGGCAACAGGATGCCGGATTATTAATCATGTCCTCCGCAACCCTGACAACCATGCAAATTGGAGCGGTTAGTTACCTGAACTCTCGTCCACTGGTCGAGGGCCTCGATCAACTTCTGCCGACGGCAGATTTGGTCCTGGATTACCCCAGCCGACTCGCGGACGCACTGGCCGCGGACCAATTGGATGTTGCGCTGATTCCATCGGTCGAGTACTTCAGACGCCCCGGGTATGAGATTGTGTCGAATGCCTGCGTCGCTGCACGCGGCGAGGTGATGAGCGTCAAGTTGTACTGCCGCACGCACCCTGGCAGGATCAAGACCCTGGCTCTGGACGAGGGTTCTCGAACGAGCGCGGCTCTGTCGAAAGTGATCCTGGCCGAGAAATACGGTGTGATTCCAAAGACAGAGCCACTTCGAATGGACTTCAGCACCCGGCAGTCCTCTGCGGATGCCGTTCTGTTGATCGGAGATCGGGCGATGATTGCTCCCGATGAATCGTTCGAAGAAGTAATCGACCTTGGTGCGTTCTGGTATGACTGGACAGGACTGCCTTTCGTATTTGCCATGTGGGTTGCCCGCCGCAATGCTCAAACCGAAGGTGTCGATGCCGCCCTTTGTCAGGCTCGAGACCTCGGGCTGAAAGCCATCCACCGAATCGGACGCAATGCGGCGGCGGATCTTGGCATCACGGAAGAAACAGCAATCCACTACCTCACGAAGAATCTGCATTACCACCTGACCAGCGCAGAACGCAATGGCTTGCGTTTGTTTTGCGATCTGGCCTCTCAACATAACCTGGTGAACCCGAATGTTGACATCGTCTTCCGAGATTTCGTGCCTGCTTGAGAAAGCGGTTTCCGGTGAACGTCTGACTCGCGCCGACGGACTGGCTCTGCTGAAGTCACACGACCTTGCAGCCATCGGAGCTGCTGCAGACGCGGTAACGCGCCGACTGCACCCGGAACCTTTCCGCACGTACAACATTGATCGCAATATCAATTACACCAATGCCTGCACAGCTGTTTGCGATTTCTGCGCGTTCTATCGTCCGCCCGATCATCCGGAAGTTTATGTCCTGCCTGTGGAGACACTCCTTCAGAAAATCCAGGAGACCGTTGATCTCGGCGGTGATCAGATTCTGCTTCAGGGCGGACTCCATCCCAAACTGCCGCTCGAATGGTACGAAGAGACCCTTTCGACTCTGAAGAAGCATTTTCCGGCAGTGAATATCCACGGCTTCAGTCCGCCGGAGATCTTCCACTTTACGAAAATCAGCAAGCTGCCACTGAAGACGGTTTTGGAACGGTTGCGAGCTGCGGGTCTGGGAAGCATTCCGGGCGGTGGAGGAGAGATTCTGGTGGACCGAGTCCGAAAGGAGATTACACGCGGCAAGGTTCTCTCGGATGACTGGCTGAATGTCATGCGAGTCTGGCATCAGCTTGGCGGAAAGTCCACGGGTACGATGATGTTCGGTCACGTCGAAACCCTCGAAGAACGAATCGAACACCTGGATCGCATTCGGGAACTTCAGGATGAAACAGGTGGATTCACGGCGTTCATCTGCTGGACATTCCAGCGCGATAACACAGCGATGGATCATCTGGCCCCTGCGGGTGCGTTCGAGTATCTGAAGACGCAGGCTGTCAGTCGATTGTACCTGGACAACATCAACAACATTCAGTCGTCCTGGGTGACCCAGGGTGAAAAAGTGGGGCAGCTGGCGTTGTTGTTTGGAGCCAATGACATGGGCAGCCTGATGATTGAAGAAAACGTGGTATCTCAGGCTGGCACCGTTCACCATCTGACGGTGGACAAGATTCGGCGTTGCATTCAGAACGTCGGTTACATCCCGCGGCAGCGGAATGTGTTTTACGAATATATCGATCAGCCGGATCAGGTGCGTCCGGAACCGTCGAAGCCGATTCTTCCGGTTCTGCAGTCGTAATCATTTGCTCAGCTCGCTGCTGTTTCGCGCGATCCAATCTGTGTGTGGTAGATTTGCCACAGTCATCTGCGCTCATGTTGCGCGATGGTGCTGGAAGACATCAGATTTGACGCCGGGACAAATTCAACAGGCAGCGAATACGCATGATTCGAGTTCAGGGGCTGATCAAAGAATTCGACGACGCGAGGCACGGAGTGTTTCGTGCTGTCGACAATGTGTCTTTCGAGGTCAAGCCGGGCGAGATTTACGGGCTTCTCGGGCCCAACGGGGCTGGCAAAACAACTTGTCTTCGAATTCTCAGCACCGTGCTTCGCCCGACTCGCGGCACCGTTGAGATCGACGGACTGAACGTGATTCGCGATCCGGAAGGAGTGCGAACACGCATCGGTTTTATGTCGTGCAATACAGGAATCTATGATCGAATGACGGCCTGGGAAATGGTCGAATACTACGGTCGGCTGTATGGAATTCCGGAAGAAAGGCTGCAGCTCCGTTTGAAGGAGATCTTTGATATTCTGCAGATGAACGATATTCGCGATCGACTTGGAGGCAAGATGTCGACAGGTATGAAACAGAAGGTTTCGATTGCACGAACGATCGTTCATGACCCCCCCGTCATTATCTTCGACGAGCCCACATCAGGGCTTGATGTCCTTGTCGCACGAGCAGTACTTCAGGCCGTCGCTTCCCTTCGGGATCAGGGCAAGTGCATTATTTTTTCGACCCACATCATGAGGGAGGTCGAGAAGCTCTGCGATCGAATTTCGATCATTCACCGCGGTCGCATTCTGGCAGAAGGCACGTTGCCGGAACTTGCCGACGAGTATAGCCAGCCGGATGTTGAGGAACTGTTCTTCGATCTGATTCAGCGGCGAGAAGAAGAATTCGAATCCGCAGTGTCGAGCCCGGGCAGTGCCAAACAACTTTGAAGACGATTCGTCTGTCGAATGGACTGAAGAATGAGCTGGAAAAACATCCGATTGATATTCATGCGTGAAGTCCGCGACCAGTTGCGCGACCGACGCACATTGTTCATGATCACCATTCTGCCGGTGATGTTGTATCCGATGCTCGGACTGGGCATTGTGGAGATGATGCTGACATTCAGCGAGCAACGCCGAAATGTCGTAATCCTGAATACGGACCAGCTTCCGGCTGATCCTGCTTTGCTCGCTCAGAATGGTATCGCTGAAACCTGGTTTGCAAATTCTGATGATGCGTCCAAACTGCGAATTGTGACGGATCTGAAGTCAAACAGTGCATTGCCCGGCGATACAGACGAAAATAAACCCGACATTCGTCAGGACGGACAGGCTGCCAGTCGGAAGCCGGCTGTTCGCGGACTGACTGATGAACAACTGCTGGAGGCCGGGCGTCGAATTCAACAGCAGGTTTACGCGCAGTACAAACTACTGCCCGATGGAGTTGAACGGACAGCGAATGACGTCGCGCCCGATCCACAGACACAGATTAATCAGCTGTTCGAAACCAGTGGGATACAGGTCCTGATTTGTATTCCCCCCGATTACTCTGAGTCGCTGAAGCGAATGCAGGACCATATTCAGGATCGTGGAAACGAAAAGACCGAATTCAGGGCTGCCCCGATTCTGATCGTAAAGAACAGCGCGGACGACAAATCTGTTGTCGCCGCTGGTCGAATCAAGGGAGCGCTGGATCGGTGGGAAGAAGCCATCCGAGCGCAGAGTTTTCAGGCGGCGGACTTACCAGCGGAGTTGCATCACCCGGCACGGCTGACCTGGATTGAAGTCGCTCGGGATGAACAGGTTGCTGCCAGTGTCTGGAGTAAGATGTTTCCGGCGCTGCTTGTGATCATGGCATTGACAGGGGCTTTCTATCCGGCCATTGATCTTGGTGCTGGCGAAAAGGAACGGGGGACAATGGAAACCCTGTTAATTAGTCCCGCGCGGCGGGTCGAACTTGTGCTGGGAAAATTCGGCACGATTATGCTGTTCAGCATCTGCACTGCGTTGCTGAATCTGGTCAGTATGGGGTTCACCGGCAAGAACATGGCGATGGCAATGGGCGGCGGGTTACCCGGTGCGATCAGCCTGGAGTTGCCAGGAGCGTCATCTCTGATCTGGCTCTTCATACTCCTGATACCGCTCGCCGCACTATTCAGCGCGCTTTGTCTGGCGCTGGCGACATTCGCCCGTTCGACCAAAGAGGGACAGTATTATCTGACCCCCCTGCTGATGGTCGTGATGGGCATGACGATGTTTTGCCTGTCCCCTGCCGTTGAAATGACGCCTTTGTACAGTGTGCTTCCGGTCGTCAATGTCGCATTGCTGCTCAAGGGACTGCTGCTGGAAACAGCGGCAAGCAATAATCTTGTGGTCTACGCGGTTCCTGTGTTGATCTCAAGCCTCGGCTACAGTCTGCTGGCACTTTGGTGGGCCATCGAGCTCTACAACAGCGAAGACGTTCTGTTTCGTGAAGCAGAAAAGTTTGATCTGCGCCACTGGTTTGCCCAGTTACTGCGCACAAAGGATTCTGTACCAGCATTTCCTGAAGCGGTGTTCTGTTTTGTCCTGATTCTGATGTTGCAGTTCGGTGCAATGTCGTGGCTTCAGCCAGACCTGAAATCGCCAGATGCCGGCCGAAATATGATGCGATTAATGGTGATCCAGCAGATGGTGATGATTGCCTGTCCGGCCGTTTTTATGGGCGTTCTGCTAACAACAAGTCTTCGGGCAACTTTCCGACTGCGAATGCCGTCGCTGCAAGCCATGGCCACAGGTATCGGCCTGGCATGTGTCGCTCATCCCCTGAGTGTTGAGCTGAGTCAGTTTCTTGTGGCTCACCAGGTGTTTCCTCCGTTGCCTGATGGAGCTGTCAAAGTCATGGGGTTGCTACGGGCGGGCGAACAACCGACATGGCTGCTGATTGTGGTATTCGCACTCACCCCTGCCATTTGCGAAGAACTCGCGTTTCGTGGATTCATTCTCAGCGGGTTGGCTCGTGGTGGTCGCCTTGCCATTGCAGTCGTGATCAGCAGCATGATGTTTGGAATCGTCCATATGATTCCACAGCAGGCATTTAATGCCGGATTGCTGGGACTGGTATTGGGGATCCTGGCAATCTATAGCCGAAGCCTGTTCCCGGCGATTGCATTCCACCTTTGCAACAATGCCATCGCAACATTGCATGCCGGTGGTTTCGAATGGATTCGAGCGGACGGCGTGTTTTTCACTCGCGACGTCGATCATTCTCTGCGATATGAGGCTCCCCTACTGATACTCTGCGGGGTCGCAGCCGCGTTGATGATCATTCACATGGTCAGGGAAATCATGCTGGAACAGGATCTGAAACGTCGGGGAATCATCCCTTCGTACCATGATTCCAGTGAGGCCTCGACGCCAGTAGCTTGTACCGAATCTTAAACTGCGATGAAGGCTTGGCAGAAGCGATTGCTCCGATCGACTTCTCACTACGCGGTGGCACTGAAAGCCTCGGTGTCAGGTCGTCGCAGGCTGATGTTGGTATTCGACTGAGAACCAGTTGTTCGCTGACGCTTCGGGTTGCCTTTCTTTCGTCCTTCGACGGACTGCTACGCCAGGAGGTCGTCGATCATTTCAGAGTCGCGTGTGATGTTGGTCAATCGCTTGTCCGCGCCCTGGTGGCGAAATGTCAGTCTCTTGTGATCGATACCAAACGCGCTTAGCAGCGTTGCCTGAAAATCGTTTACGTGCACAGGTGCGACGACGGGATTCCATCCAATGTCGTCGGTCTCACCGTGTACATATCCGCCACGAAATCCACCGCCGGCGGCGAAAATACTGAAGGCATTGGGATGATGATCACGCCCGGAAACATTGGCACTGTTGTGTCGGTTTTCGCCCAGGGGGGTTCGCCCAAATTCGCTGCCCCAGATGACGACTGTATCGTCCAGCAATCCGCGTTGCTTCAGATCCTGAATCAACGCACCGATCGGCTGGTCTACCATTCCCGCATTGTACGTGAGTTCCTGATCCAGCTTGGAATGATGGTCCCATGAAGCGAAAATGATGTTCACAAATCGCACACCACGTTCAACCATACGGCGAGCCAGCAGGCAATTTCGAGCAAACGAACCATAGTGCTCACCCGGTCCCACACGCCCGGATTTTTGCGAAGGATCTTTTCGATCAACGCCGTAGGCAGCCAGAGTCGCCTGCGTTTCACCCGACAAATCGGTCAGCTCTGGTGCGGCCGACTGCATCCGAAATGACAGCTCATAATTTGCGATTCGACTCGCAATTTCGGGGTCGCGATACCTGTCCAGCTGGAGACCATTAATCGTTTGCAGCACATCCAGACCCTTGCGTTCCAGCGAAGGGGATAACCCGGGCGGCAATTCCAGATTCAGAATGGGCGGGCCCTGGTTACGCAGCAGTACTCCAGCATGAACAGAGGGAAGATAGCCACTGCTCCACAGGGTCGCGCCACCACTTGAACCTCGTCCCGCGGTCAGTACAACGTAGCTTGGCAGGTTCTGGTTCTCAGTGCCCAGACCGTAACTTAACCATGCACCCATGGAAGGCAGTCCGAACTGCGCTTGCCCACACTGCATCATCAGTTGCCCCGGATGATGGTTGAACTGATCGGTATGCATTGAATTGATCAGGCAAATGTCATCGGCACACTGCCCGATATTTGGCAGCAGGTCGGACATCCAGGTACCGCAGTCTCCATACTGACGAAATCGGCGAGGCGACCCGAGCAGTCTGGCGGTGTCCTTTTCGATAAAGGCAAATCTCACACCCTTCAGAAGCGATTCCGGGAGTTTCTGTCCGTTCAGTCGATTGAGCTCTGGCCGATAGTTAAACAGATCAAGTTGCGATGGAGCACCGGCCATGAAGATGAAGATGCAGTTGCGTGCTCGTCCTGCAACGTGAGAGAATTTTGTCGCAAGCGGTGGCGTCGGCGCGATGCCTGCATCCATTGCCATTGCACCTTCGGACTGAAGCAACGAGGCAAGCGCCAGACCCCCAAGCCCGCTGGCGGAAGAAGTCAGGAACTCACGACGAGATGCCTCGCGGCTTGTGAGTACGTCTCCGATTTGGATGATCGGGCCAGACATTGAATTCCCCTTCATGGCTGTCCGTGCTGCTTAACTATGCACTCGAGGAAGCGGACAACCTTCCTCGATAATCGCCGCTTCGATTTGAGCCAATTCGGCGAGTCGTTGTTCCACATCACTTTCACTGACGAAATTCTTTGCCAGACGCACATAGGTGGAATGGTGTCGGGCTTCGGATTCGTAAAGACTGCCGTAGAACGCTGCCAGTTCGTCATCTTTCAGATGATCACGCAACAAGACAAAGCGTTCGCAGCTGCGAGCCTCAATAAGGCTTGCAATGAGCAATCGATCGACGGCCCGCCCGGGTTCCTGCTTTCGAACGTGTTCTTTCAAGCGGCGTCCGTAAGTGCCAGGCTTCAGGCCGCGAAAACGAATTCCCCTCCGTTTTAACAGTTCCCGCACCTGTTTGAAGTGGTCCAGTTCCTCAAGCACAATTTCCGACATCTCATCGCACAGATCATCGTGTGCCACGTAATCGAACATCAGGTCCATCGCTGTTGACGCAGCCTTCTGTTCGCAATGCGCGTGGTCGATCAGGATCTCGGGAAGATCAGAGTCGACTTGAGTTAACCATCGTTCGCTTGTGTTGGATTTGAGGTGCAGCATTTCGAAATGATAGGCAGGAGAACAGTGGGCTCGCAAACATGGTCACTCAGAATAAGCCGACGATTGGATCTGCGTGATAGACCAGATGGGGTCTCTCCAGTTCGTCAAGCCAGGAAATTTCGCGAGGAAGACCCAGCGATTCGTAGATCGTCGCTGCAAGATTCTCCGGCGTTTGCGGTGAGTTTTCCGGGTACGCTCCGATGGAATCGGTGGATCCGATCACTCGTCCTCCCTGAATTCCGCCGCCGGCAAGCAGCACACTTTGAGCCGCACCCCAGTGATCCCGTCCGGGAAGTTTGTAGTGGCTTGGGAGTAACGAAATCTTCGGGGTGCGACCAAACTCTCCCGCCATCACAATCAGAGTCTGATCGAGCAATCCGGACTCCTGCAAGTCGTCAAGCAGTGCTGACATCGCTCGATCCGTCGGAGGAAATAAATTGTTCTTCAGATGTGGAAACGCATTCCCGTGGGTATCCCACGTTTCATCATTTCCAAGGTTGACCTGTACGAGGTTGACACCCGCTTCCACCAGACGGCGAGCCATTAGCAGGGACCAGCCAAACGAATTCCTTCCATATCGATTCTGGATTTCCGGTTCGGCGTGGGTGACATCCATTGCTCTTCGGATTGATGGGTCTGTCAGGAGCGAAACCGCGCCGTTTCTGAAACGATCGAACTCTCCCGTTCCTGCAGCCTGATCAAGGCGTCGACACTGTTCTTCGAGCGCGGTGAGCAGGTTGACGCGCCGTTTGAGTTGTGGTTGGGTTAATTCATGCGGCAAACTGAGGTTCGGTGCTTCAAAGATGCGGGAATCGGGTTTTCCGCGGTCCTGGTGATCGAAGTCAAACTGAGGAAATGCGCCATACGAAGAAGCATGAAACGGCGATGCTTCAATAAACCACGGATCTCGGCGGGTCCCCATGAGCCCGGCAAACTGTCCGGGAATGATTCGCCCGGAATTGTGGACCAATCGTTCCGGAAGAACTGCGGCTGGGGGAAGGTTATTTCTCGCGACGGTTGTGGCACCGGCAATCGCTGCAATCGAAGGCCAGTCCTGTGGGCGAGGTTCGTTGGGTTTGAACCCCGGGGGTAACTGACTTCGTCCGGTCAAGATCATATGGTGCCCGGCAGAGTGCTCATTCGATGTGTGAGTCAGAGAGCGACAAAGTGACCACAAGTGGCTTCGAGCTGCCAGTCCGGGCAGGTGTTCGCAAATCTGGAGGCCGGGCGTCGCTGTTGAGATCGGAGAAAACTCTCCGCGGATTTCGTCCGGAGCATTTGGCTTCAGGTCAAAACTGTCGTGCTGACCAAGGCCGCCGGAAAGGAAAACGAAGATACAAGCTTTGAACGGTTCACCAGTTGTTCTGGAACCCGAGTCTCTGGATGAGTCAGCATTCGATTCTGCTGCGAGCGTTCTGAGCCCGGACAAATGGTTCATTCCCAACCCAAGCAGGCTGATTGCCCCGGCCTGAACTGCCGTCCGACGATTCAGGCCAGCTGAGGGATGATATGGAACTCTGGACCCGGTTTGCATAGACACGCCCTTCATTCAACGAGACGTGCCAATGTACTCGCGGGGGAGGGAAATTGAAAGGTAAACTCGGCGGGGCCGCCGTTCAGACTCATCCTGAACTGAAAGCTCAGCCCTGATGGTAATCCCGTCAATCGAGTTGCAGATCGATCCAAACCAGTCGATGGTCAGAACAATCGATGAGATCAAAATCAGGCTCGTCAGGCCGCGGCCAGAAGACACCGCTTGCAACAATTCTCAGATCGCGTGATGGCAGCACATAATCCACTCGCAGATTTCCTACACTGCGATCTCCAAAATCAGCGGTGTCATGGGCGTGCGGGCCACGGTGAGAACGGTTCCGCTCCCCCTGATTCTCTGCCGCATAAATGGCTCCGCTGCTCGTGGGAGTTGGTTCTGGTTGAACTCGAGAATGCTTTAACAGAAGGTCAATGGCATGATTATGGGTATCTCCGTCGACCGGATCTGCATTCAGATCGCCGAGAATGATGAAAGGAGCATCGTTTGATAGCCCCCCTGAGAGGCCAGCATCATCCACAATCCAGTCTTTATCGCTGACATAGTCCGCCCAGAGCCGGATCTCGTCGTGATTCCTTCGACCATTTCGATCTTCGGGGCCATCAAACGCTGGCGGTGTGGGATGCGATGCCAGAACGTGAATGGTCCGTCCGGGAAACGATATTGGTACGTCCCAATGACTCTTGGACGAGAGTGAGAGGTGCTGCAGATCTTCAACGCTGTACCATGGACGTGATGTCGCAGGATCAATCGGAAGCACTGCCTCTGGCATCGCGTTCCATTTCAGGTCTTTAAACGTCCTGATACCAGTACGATCAATTGGAAATTTTGAAAGAATGACCATTCCGTACTGCCCTGGGAATCTTCCGAAACCAATCGCGTCGGCAGGCCCGTCCGTTTTTCCATCGTGATCAAAGTCGCGTCCCGAGGGGACGCCTGTATTCACCGGCAGAGACAATACGTGTGGATAACGAAGGGGATCGCCACGCAGAAATCCGACATCTTCAGAGGGCTGAACGTCGAGGTAATGCGTTTGAAACAACCGAATGGCATCCATCGCCGCATCGAAATCAAATTCATTTAACAGCACAACATCAGGGCGAACGCGCCGAATGACTGACGCCACCTTCTGTAATTGTCGATTCGAGCCATTCTGCAGATCAGACAGCAGTTGCCCTGCCTCATTCCGGTTCATGCTGCAGTTAAACGTTGCGACGCGAACGTTCTCTGAAGCATTTGCCAGCGAACACGTCAGCAACAGGTAAGCGTGAAGAACTACACAACCTAACCAGGGAGAACCTAACCAGGGAGAACCTAACCGAGAATGGCCTAACATCAAAACATGCTCTTTCAGACAAAAGACCAGGACGTGCTGTGGCCACTATCGAACTGACACGACGGCTTCTGCGAGTCGTCGCATCCCTTCCCGAATGCCATCGACTCCCTGAACTCCAAAGCTCAAACGCATTTGATTCCTCGGGCGGCCAGCCATTGATGTCGGATAGGCCAGTTCACCGGGAACGTACATCACCTTCTGGTTGTGGGTGGATGCGTAGAACAATGGGCTATCGAATCCCGTGGGGATAGAATCAGGCAGTGTCATCCAGACATACATTCCACCATCCGGATGAACGCAGTGAACTCCATCAATTTTGGCAAAGAAGTCATCGGCTGCTTGCAGCATTGCGTCCCGCTTCATTTGGTAGCCCTCTCGCACCTGACGAACGTGCGCCTGATAAAGCCTCGACCGAATAGCTTCGCACAATAAATTCTGGTTGAGGTGGGCTGATCCAAAGTCGTCATATCCCTTGAGGTCGCAGATGGGCTTTACCAGTTTTTCCGGCAATACTCCAAAGCCCACCCTGACCCCGGGGGAGAAGCTCTTGGAAAATGTCTGCGCAAGGATGACAGTCGATCGATCCACATCGTACGACCAGATCGAAGGAAGGGTGCTTCCTGAGTACTGCAGCTCCCGATACGCAGCATCTTCCAGTATGTAGATCTGATGCTCGGCAGAGAACTTCCTGACGACTTCCAGCAATTCAGGGCGTCTCTCGGCCGAAATACTGTTTCCGGTTGGGTTGTCGTAATAACTGACCGCATAGACCATTCGAACGCGGTGTAGTTCTCCATCGCGTTTCAGTTGTTCCAGAACCTCCCGCAGCTTTGAAGGACACATTCCATCTTCATCTGCTTCAATGGCAATTGCCCTTGCTCCCACGGCATCCAGAACGCCGAGGTAAACAAAGTAGGTCGGGGCGGCAACAATGCAGATATCGCCGGGATCGAACAAAGCCTGTGTCACCAGATTCAGGAGTTGCTGTGACCCGGTAGTCAGAACGATATTCCCAATCGCTGCCGGTGGACCCGTAACCACGGCGGATGCTGATTCCAGATCTGTCAGCCACTCCTGAATTACGGTCCGCAATTCTTCCGGGCCCGGTGTAATTCCGTACTGCAGAATCTTCCTTCCGTCCCGGGGCGATTCCAGAATTCGCTCAAGGCACGTTCTGGCAAGGTCCACGGGCAGCGTCTGCTCATCAACCAATCCCGCCGCAAGCGAAATACAGTCTGCGTTCTCTACAGCCTGTTGCATCAGGAAACTGATCGCCTGACCAGACGCCCGACGGGCATGTTGACTGAGTAATGGTTCGATCTCTGCCTTCGAAATGACGGACATGATAAGAATGATTTCAGTGGGTTGCGGGGCGTTAAAATGAAGTGGAAACTATTTCAATAGCCAGATGGAGATCCATGCTTCCGTGGATCGGATCCACCTTCGACAAGCTCTCCTTTTCGCGAAGCAGCCTGAGCGGCAGCAAGCGAGCGATTCTGCTGAACGGTGTGCCCGTATGACTTCATCATTGGTACCAGGCTGCCATCTTCAAGCAAAAGATCATTGGGAAACCACTGGTGATGAAATCGATCGGCAGCCACAGCCTGTTGGGCAGACAAGCCAAACAGCTGGTGGTTCAGGAGAGTCTGAATAGTTGCCGAAATAATTCGCGGCCCCCCGGAAGCACCGCAGGCCAGAATGGCCTTTCCATCTCTTACCACGATTGTTGGAGTCATACTCGACAATGGCTTCTTCCGAGGTTGAACAGAATTCGCTTCACTTTGAATCAGACCAAATGCATTCGGTTTGCCAGGATTCGCCGCGAAGTCGTCCATTTGATTGTTCAGAATGAATCCGAATTGCGGCACAACAACAAAGCTTCCGAAAGTCAGATTGATGGTTTCGGTGCATGCGACCGCGTTTCCTTTACTGTCCATCACAGAAAAATGACTGGTCCCGCCGTCCGGCTGGCTGAAGAAGCGTCCGTAGTCCTTCGAATCCAAAGTCGACTGGTCTCTGATACGCTGTGCCTGTTCCCGAGCGTACCGGTCACTTAACAAACGCGCAACCGGTACTTGCGCGAAGTCGGAATCTCCAAGAAACTCGGCCCGATCAGCAAATGCATGCTTCATGGCCTCAGTTACGACGTGGACATACTGTGGTGAGTTTCTACCAAGTGACTGGAGTCTCCGATTGTGGAGATCTTCCCACCCCTGAAGAGTCTTCAGGGTCTGAATGAGCGCGACCCCTCCGCTCGAAGGTGGTGGCATTGTCAGAACCGTATCTGAGTGAAATCGTCCTTCGATCGGATCTCTGACAGCGGCGATGTCACTTCGCAAATCGGATTTTGTAATCAGGCCATGATCGAGTGTCATCGCCTGCAGGATTGCATCAGCGACATCCCCATCATAAAAACCCTGAGAGCCCTTGCTGGCAATTGCCTGCAGCACGGCCTTCTGCGGTGAGTAGAATCGATCGCCCTTCTTCCAGGGCTGCCCCCCGTTGAGATAAAGCCGCTTCAATTGTCCAAAGCGTTCTTCGTAACCTGGAAACCGCTTGAGTTTTGCAAGCGTTGATTGCTGAACTTCCATGTCATGATCATCAATTTCAACGCCCTGATCACACAATTCAATCGCAGGCTGAAGCAGCTTATGTAATGGTAAACTGCCCCAGCGCTCTGCTGCGTAGCACAGTCCTGCAACCGTGCCCGGGATGCCAGCCGCCCTGGCACCGCGAACGCTCTCTGACTCAGGAAAGTTGGACTCGGAACGACTGTACATTTCCGGAGAAGCCGCGGCCGGCGCACGTTCCCTGTAGTCCAACGCGATGCACGATTGCGATTCCACGTCCCAGATCAGCATGAACCCACCGCCGCCAATCCCACAACTGGCAGGCCGCACAACGGACAATGCAAATGAGGTTGCTACTGCGGCATCCACGACGTTGCCGCCTTGTTTCAGCATTCGGACACCGGCTTCACTGGCCGCGGGGTGGTCTGCCGCGACGACGCCGTTCTGGAATTGTTGTGCGGCGACGTGTCGAGACCCGAATGGAACTGTCAGAGCAGCAATCAGAATGACCAGAAGTTGAGATGGGCAAAGCAAGACAGTGGGGCGATTCACTGAAATTGAATCCCCGTGTGATCGTGCAAATTCAGGAGATGTTTTCATTTCGGTGGACTCCCACGAGCCTTGGTTTCGTTTCTAAGGGAACACAGCAAAAGGAGACTGTCCGCCACAAAGCATTGTTCGAACTTCGGCTGCCAGAAAAAGCGATCCCGTAACACAAATGGTCATGCCTTCCGAGCCGGATTGCAGAGCCAGTTTTATGGCCACATCCGGGTTTTCTGCAGGAGAGACATGAATTTCTTCGTGGGGTTTGCCTGAAGTGTTCAGTGGAATGACCTTTTCCACCAGTTCACGGGGTGGAATGCTCCTCGGATTTCCGACGAATCGCGTCAGAATAATCTTTTTGAAATGCGGCACCAGTAGTTTCAGCATTGCGGCAGCATCCTTATCAGCTGAAGCCGCAAAAATCAGAATACGCTCCTCGAACGGCACGCCCCGGCACTCCAGGCACCGAAGAAAGGCTTCGATTGAATCCGGATTGTGTGCTGCATCGACGATAAGAGTGTGGCCGGAGTATTGGAGTTGTTCAAACCTTAAGGGCCAGAATGTACTTCGAAGACCCTCCGCGATTGCGCTCGGCAATATGGAAAACCGTTTGTCCCGACAAAGCAATAAGCAGGCCTGCACAGCGAGAGAAGCGTTGGCTACCTGATGCTGACCGACGAGTGGAATCTGTAATGCGGGCAGTTGGGTGAATTCTGAACAGTTCCTGTCGGTCGAAAAGCGGAACGACTGACCCAATTCGCTATCAACAACATTGCTGAAATCAAAATCAGTCCCCAGACGCAGTCTTTCGCTGTTCCTGGAAAACGCTGTGTCCCGAACAACCTGATCTGCTTCTGGTGGTAGCATTCCCTGAACGACGGGGACACTTGGTTTGATAATCCCCGCCTTTTCTGCAGCAATCAATGCAACCGTGTTGCCGAGAATGTGAGTGTGATCCAGTCCAATGCTCGTGATGATGGTCACCAGCGGCGAGCACACATTGGTACAGTCCAGTCTCCCGCCAAGTCCAGTTTCAAGAACGACAATGTCAACCTGCTGATTGTCGAAGAACATCCACGCGAGCAGTGTCGTGATCTCAAAGAACGTGGGAACACCCAAACTCGATCGACCTGAGTGGTCAAATTCTTCAAGTACGAGTCTGACGCGATCGACAAGCTCAACCAGCTGCGCTGGGTTCGGCATGGCACCGTTCACGCGCATCCGTTCCTCGAAGCGAACAATGTGGGGAGAGGTGAATAAACCGACATTCAACCCTGCTGATCTCAGGATAGAATCCGTCATGGCTGCGGTGGATCCTTTCCCTTTTGTCCCTGCAATGTGGACCGCGGGAATCCGCAGGTGCGGTGAGTCGATCCGTTCGAGCAATTGCTGGATTCGCTCCAGCCGAAAGGGGTTACACTGACCGCTGGGACGAATTCGCTCGTAGTCGATGCGATCGTAAAGCCAGCAGACGGCCTTGTCATACCCCTCGTTGTTGGTCGTTTGCGGTTTGTCCATGCCGGCAGGTTCGATCGAGGGTTATTTGCCCGAAGTTCTTCAACGATCTGTTTCCATCATAGTTGTGAATTGTGAAGATTCTTCGCCCACTCATCCAGTGACGCGGGAAGTTGTCATAAGACAAAGCGACTCAGGTCTTCATCACGGCAGACATCATCGAGCCGCTGACGAACAAATTCAGCATCTACCACAATCGTTCGCGGACCGCAGTCCGGTGCCTCAAAACTAATTTCTTCCAGCAGTCGCTCCATAATCGTCTGCAGTCTTCTGGCGCCGATATTCTGAGTCGACTGGTTCACCTGAAAGGCAACGCTGGCCAGTTGATCGATGCCATCTGTCGTGAACTCCAGGCTGACATTATCGACAGACAACAGGTCGGTGTACTGTCGGGTGAGGGAACCTGATGGCTCTGTAAGTATACGGACCAGATCCTCCCGGGTCAGGTCCTGCAGTTCAACACGAATTGGAAACCGACCCTGAAGTTCCGGCATCAGATCGGCAGGACGAGAGCGGTGAAATGCTCCGGCGGCGATGAACATGATCTTTTCTGTGGAAACAACGCCGTAACGAGTACTCACAGTCGTCCCTTCGACGATTGGAAGCAGGTCACGCTGCACCCCCTGGCGAGAAACATCTGCGGACCTGGAGCCCTCGCCCGAGCTGCAGATTTTGTCGATCTCATCGATGAAGATCATCCCGGAATTTTCTGCGAGCTGGACGGCTTCTTCCTGAATGCTTTCCTTGTCCAGAAGTCCCTCAACTTCCTGTTCCATCAAATTGCGTCGAGCGTCGCGGACTGTGAGTTCACGCGAACTCTTCTGCCGTGGCATCATTTTCTCGAGCATTCCCTGCAGATCCATATCCATCTGCTCCATGCCCATGTTTGTAAACACCTGAACCGGGGAACTCTTTTGTTCAACGGCCATCTCCACGGTTCGATCTTCCAACTTCCCTGCGCGAAGCATCTGCCTGAACTTTTCAATCGTACGTTCACGGCGGGCGGATGCCGATTCCGGCGTTCTTTCTTCGACAGAAGGAGCCTTTCCCAACTCCCCGACGTCTACTTGCGGAATAGAGACTGCCTCCTCGGGCATGGAAACAGACGAGCTTTCTGATCTGTCGAAATCGTGGTCTTCGTCCAACGGGACCAGCATTTTGAGAAGCCTTTCCTCAACTCGCTTTTCGGCTTCTGCTTCCACCTCGCGCCGTCTTGTCGCTCGGACCATCCCGATCGCAGACTCAACAAGGTCTCTGATCATACTTTCAACGTCACGACCGTAGTAACCAATTTCGGTGTACTTCGTCGCTTCGACTTTGATGAATGGAGCGCCCGTCAATGTCGCGAGGCGCCGAGTGATCTCCGTCTTACCGACACCGGTGGGGCCAATCATCATGATATTGCGGGGCGTCACTTCCTTCCGCATTTCATCCGACAATTGTAGCCATCGCCATCGATTTCGAAGGGCAATCGCCACGGCTCGCTTTGCAGCCTGCTGACCAACGATGTGCTTATCCAGGTGTTCCACAACCTGTCGGGGCGTCATTTCTGACACGGTAGTTCCTCAATGATGATGTTCTGATTGGTATAGATGTCGATCTCTGCCGCAATCTTCAGTGATTCGCGAACGATCTCAACGGCCGTCAGATCGGAATGTGCCACCAGGGCTTTGGCCGCAGCAGTTGCGTACGCACCTCCGGAACCAATCCCCACAACCCCATCGGTCGGTTGTACGACATCGCCTTGTCCCGTTAACAGCAGCGTCAATTCTGCGTCGGCAACAATCATCATGGCTTCAAGCCGTCGCAAAGCCCGATCGGTCCTCCAGTCTCGAGCCAGATCTGTGGCCGCACGAGCAATGTTCCCCGGATAGTCTTTTGCCTTCTGCTCAAATCGTTCGAGCAGCGCGAAGGCATCGGCGGTGGAACCAGCAAATCCTACGAGCACGCGTCCATCGAGCATCCGTCGGAGTTTCTTGGTATCCGATTTCATGATGGTATTTCCGTAAGTCACCTGACCATCGGATCCAAGCACAATCGAACCTTTGTGGCGGACAGCCAACACCGTGGTGGCTCTCCAGACAGGACGTTCGTCGCCCGTTTTGCTACGCATTGATATTCCCGTGGAGCTTGATTGACGAAGGTGCGCCAAAGAAGTGGGTCAGTGCACCCTGTTGCTACGAATCGCTTTTATCCTGTCCGGGACGAAATACCATTTTGCCGAAAATCATGCGCCCGGCACTGCTTTGAAGAACGCTCGTCACGATGACACTGATCTCCCTGCCGACGAGATGAGCCGCGTTCTCGCAGATCACCATTGTACCGTCGTCCAGGTAACCGACACCCTGTTGTGGCACTTCGCCTTCCTTAATGACTTTAATGTCCAGGCGTTCTCCCGGGATATAACGTGGCTTCAGGGCGTTGGAGACGTCATTCAGGTTGATCACCGGAATTCCCTGAACACTTGCAACCTTATTCAAATTGAAATCGTTGGTGATGACTCCGCCACGCAGTTGTTTGGCGAGTGCGACGACCTTCTGATCGACCGTCATCATCTTAAAGTCAGTTCGCTGTGTTTCCTGAACGCGAACATCGACATGGCGGTTTTGCTGCATCCGGCCCAGAACCTCCAGTCCACGGCGACCGCGTACGCGTCGATTCTTGTCGCTGCTGTCCGCAATGTCCTGAACTTCCGCCAGTACGAAATCCGGCACAATCAGCTGGGACTCAATGATTTGCGTTTCGATGACATCAGCGATTCGGCCATCGATCAGCGAGCTGCTGTCAACAACCAGCGGGCGACCACTTTTCAAATCCCTCTGGAACTCGACGTAAGGAATGACAAATCGAAAGTCGTCTTTGGTTTGCAGCAGCAAAGAGACGCAGAGATACGGCATGATCAGCAGCGTCATCAGGACGACTGCCGTATGAAACGGGTTCGTGACCGGAACAATCGGAGTCAATGCCTGAATCATCAGATAGGCAAGCAAGACACCAACGAGTATTCCGAAATAGACCGCCGAAATCACCTCGATCCGCTTCTTGCGAATCATCACGTCAGCAATTGTCACAATCTGGGAGAGGAACAGCAGGACAAAGAACGCAAGTCCCTTGTTCTGCTCGATGATTCTGGGCAGCATGGAATTGCCGCCCATCACGTCATCTGTTTTTATGTACGCGAGGATTGCCCCGGCACAAATGATCAGATAAAGCAGGCGCAGAATGAGCAGCAACATTTTGATTGGGCTCGTGGAATGTTCTAAGACGGGGGCGTGTCAGGCGGGATCGTTTATCACTCTTGGCATTGTGACAGAAAAGAACACGTTGGCAACCTTGTTGGCGCGGAGGACAGGTAATCCTTACTTCTCGCTCGGCTGAGTTGCATCGAATTGCTCCCAACGGCGAGAATACTTCCCGGTCCAGTGAATTTCTAACGAACAAGTGAGAACCTTGCAGAATCCTGCCCCAACGATTCAAACGCGACTCCGGTCTATGCGTCCGTTTCTTCGAGTCGGAAAAATTGCAACATCGCCGCAATGCCTGATCCCCTGCGCGTTGCTTGTCGTAGTCCTGAACGTGTCGGACTTCTGTTTTGGCCGCATGTTACGGAGCCCCGCTGTCGGAGGCAGCCTGAATCTGCTTCAGGTTGCCGAACTGGCGTTTGACAGTTGTGAGCCCCTTCGTGGTATGCTTCAAGGCTTTGAAGAAATCGTACTCGGGGGACCATTCCACTCCATCGGAGTCTTTCTCCGGTTTATTTCTCGGCTGATAATTCTGGGAATGTTTGGCGTTGGTATCGCGAGAGCGACGGCTTATGGGATCTGCAGAGACCAGCGGCTGGGAATACTGTCGACGCTACAGAGTTCAGTAATGGCGACCGGCCGGGTTTTCCAGAATACATTGCTGGCAGGACTCCTGATTCTTCTTCCATGGCTCCTCGCCCATGCTGCCGGGCTGGCACTTTCCCTTTGCAACAGCATCGGTTTGCAGTCAATCGTCAGCGAACGTGTTCTCATTACGGTCCCATGGCTGATCAGTACTCTTTCGGTTCTCGTCATGGCCGTGGTGGTCTTTGGCTGGAGCTTTTCCATTGCGGCGATCGGTGTTGACCAGTGCGGAAGCGGGGATGCAATGTCTCGAGGCATAAGTTACTGCCTTTCACACAAGACAATGACCGTCGTCTGTTTCCTGCTTGCTGCCATGATGATGGTTGCCATCGGCAGCGTATTTCAGCTACTTGGCTCCGACGGCGTGGTTTTGACTCAGTCGATTTCAGTCTGGGCCATTCCGGATGGATCATCAATTACTCGTTCAGATTTTCACGTCTTCGTTACGTGGCTGAAGGAGACCGTACAGTTGAGCATTTTCTTTGCCATCGTTGGAGCGAGTTACATTTTTCTGAGATATCTGGAAGACGGAGTGGCAGTTTCCGAGATGCAAACCGGATCGCAGAGGTAGAACCCCATGTGTCTGAAGTTACGCCTTTCAGTGACTTTACTTGTGGCTTTCCTGGTTACGCACGCATCGCAGAATACGTATCTCATCGCTGCGGACGAGTCAGCGGCGGTAGAAACCTTCGATGCCGGATTGAAGCCATTTCTTCGCGACTTTTGCTTTGAATGTCATGCGGGTGAAGACGCATCGAGCGAACGAAACTTTGATACGCTGACTGGTGAACTTTCAACGACAGATCAGTTGATAGAACTGCAGGAAATCCTTGACCAGTTGAACCGAGGCGAAATGCCTCCGAGGGAAGCGAAACAACCAACAGATGATGAGCGGCGGAAGGCCGCACAATGGCTTTCCACTGTGATTGGTGAATACCATCGAAGGAATCGGTCAACAGGTGGCCAAACGATTCTGAGACGCCTGAACGCACGGGAGTATGAAAATACGATTCGTGACCTGCTGCACCTGAATATGAGCATGTTCAGACCCACGGCGTCCTTTCCCCGCGATCAATTAATTGAACATCGGGATAACGACGGAAAGACGCTGGTGATGTCAGGGTATTTGCTGAGCCAGTATCTTGATGCCGCTGAACGTATTGTCGAAAAGGCTATGTTTCCGCTGAACCAACCCATCGTCCAGACCTGGCACTTTGAGGACGGGTTTCGTCAACAGCCAGAAATTGATCAGGTCCATCGAAATACCAGTCGATTCCAGTACCTGATTCTATATGACGTTCCCGGAGCCGATAAACATGAAGGCGCGTATGCTCCGATTCATGCGTTTGCCGACGGAGTGCCCTATGACGGATACTACGACATAAAGTTTCGCGCAGCCGCATTAAATCGCCTGCACCCTTACGACGATCGTTTCCTGGGCCGCGACAGCACTGAGCCGCTTCGTCTCGCAGTCGTTGCGGGGAATCGAAACGCAGGGCCATTGCATAAGCCACAGCCAATCGAACCTGTGCTGGCTGAAGTGACCCTGGCCGACGGCTGGGACAACTACCAGGTCCGCGTCTGGCTGGACGCTGGTTTTACACCCCGTTTCATTTTTCCAAACGGACTCATGGATGCTCGAAGCCTGTGGGGAAACCTTCATCGACGGCACAGTGATTTGTTGCCCGAACCGGCAAATCGAGGCATCGTAGAAGTTCGTCGGAACGCAATCACGAATGGAAAGCTTCCACAGATCCATGTGGACGATATTACAATCTCGGGGCCACACTACGACGCCTGGCCAAGGCCATCACAGCTCGCTTTGCTGGGAGAAGACTGGTTGCGGGTCGTGTCCTCAGGCGAGCTGGATTCCGCGACGTTGACGCGGAATCTCCGGCGGCTGGCCTCTGAAGCTTATCGCCGGCCAGCGACGGATGACGAAGTCGCGCGACTTGTCAAGATCGCCACGCAGCAGAAGGATCTCGGCAGAAGCGATTTGCAGGCGTTTGGCGACTCCGTGAATGCACTGATTAGTTCTCCCGCGTTTGCCTACCTGGATGAGACATCAGCGGGCGCAGATGGGCCGCCGGGGCGATTGTCTCAGTTGGCTCTTGCTGCCCGATTATCGTACTTCCTCTGGGCATCGATGCCGGATGCGGAACTGACCGATGTTGCAATAAGAAACGAGCTGCAGACGCCGGAACAAATCCTCATTCAGTTCGACCGTATGCTGAAAGACCCAAAGTCCAGCGCATTCATCGAAGGGTTTCTTGACAATTGGCTGGCGTTGCGCGATCTCGGGTCAAGTCCTCCTGATCGCTCTGAATTCAGAGACTACTACCAGTACGATCTTGGAACTGCGATGAAAACGGAGACTCGTTTATTTGCTCGGTACCTGCTCGACAACAACCTGAGCGTTTGCAACTTCCTGGACTCAGATTTCACCATTCTCAACAAACCGTTAGCAGACCTGTATGGGCTGAATGAACCGTTCGAAGATGCAGGATTTCATCTGGTGAAACTGGCCGACCGACGTCGAGGCGGCCTGCTGGGACAAGCCAGTGTTTTGACCGTCACGGCCAATGGGATTGATACTTCGCCGGTTGTTCGCGGAGTCTGGCTTCTGAACAACATCCTCGGCACACCACCCTCACCGCCGCCACCGGATGTCCCTCCACTGGATCCGGATGTTCGTGGGGCAGAATCGATTCGGGATCAACTTGCAAAACACCGTGATGTCTCCGCCTGCTACGACTGCCATCGAAGAATTGACCCGCCGGGTTTTGCGCTGGAAAACTTCGACCCAATCGGGCGCTGGCGAGAGCGTTACAAGCGGGGACCGGTCATTGATGCATCCGGTGAGCTCCCCACTGGTCAGGACTTCAGAGACGTGCGAGGCTTGAAGAAATTGCTGCTGGAACAGGATGAACTCTTTATCCGAAATCTAACATCACAACTGCTGGCGTATGCGGTTGGCCGTGATATGGAAATTGAGGATCGTCCGGCTATCGATACCATCGTGGAAGCTGCTGTCGGTCAGGCTGCAGCCGACGGGCAGCCCGCCGGGTTTCGAGACCTGCTGCAACATGTCGTGACATCAGAGATTTTCCTGAGTGAGTAGATCACCATTGGATTCTGAATTCCAGAGCGTGGCCCTCGGAACCGGTTTCAGCTCAATCACGTTCATCCACTGCTGTCAGCCGGCTTTGTGAATGCCGTTCGAAAGACGACGGAAGATTCCATCAAAAGTCATCGTCTTCCTGGTTTCCAAACTGGTACTTGAAGTCCACGCACTTTTTGGCGCCGAGCCATTCCGAAATTGCAACGGCACCATCGACGGGCGAGGAAAGTGTCACGTAATCCAGACGGATCAAAACACCGGCACGAGTTGCATATCCGCCGTCACAGCTGAGCGAAAATTCCCGGGCAAATTCTGTTTCCGGAGTCACCGGCAACGCCCCCATTCGTTCTTCCAGTTTTTGATTCCACGCTCTGATCTCAGTCATTAGCTTCTCCGGACCAGAGGGTTCAGAAGCCTCGGGCAGGGATTCCTGCGGCTCTTCGATTTCCAAAAAACGGTTCTTCTGCGGCTGCTGTTGATAAAGTTCGATGGTTCCCTGATCGACGCCTGGTTGTTGGAGAACCAATTCCATTCGTCGCTCTTCCATCCGTTTGCGCAGGTTCTCCTGAACCTTTCGGATCTCTTCAATTCGTCCGCTGTCAGCTAGCTGAGTGGCCGTACGGATTTCTGAATACGTTCTCATGAGCTCTTCCTGCAGACTCGCCAGATCCGCATCATCTTCTCCAACTCCTGATTGAGAATTAATCGCGTTGATGGTGCGTCGGGCGGCCTCCTGATGAGGCTGTATGGAGAATTCAGGTGACCATGGCGGAATCAGACGCCTGGTTCGAGCGACCCCCGTCATAAAGTACATTCCAAGAACCTCCTGAATCCGTTCGGCTTCTGCCTCGGATGGCGCAATGCAGGTCAGTGTGAATGATTTCGGGAATTCCGGATCGATAACAATGACGCTGCCCCCAGCAGTCTCAAGCGAGGAAATCCACTGCTGCCGATCGTCTGATGCGCTGGCCGGAGATGCGAACAGGATCGATTGACCGAATAATCGAATCACGGCGTTAGGTGGAATACTCGCGGAGAGAGTACTGTAAACATTGCCAGCTGTCTCTGAGTCTGCAAAAGTTGCGACCAGAGTTGATTGCGGTGACAGGTAGATTTCGTCTGCTTCGGGGCCACGATGTTCCAGACTGGTGCCGCAATCGTAAGACTGTTCGGGTTGCAGAGTCGCCAATGACATCATATTGAAAAGGTCGCCATGTTTTGCGGCAACGAGGATGAGCATTGAAAGAACAGCGGCACACAGGCTCATTCCGTGAAGGCCGCCGAGCAATATCGTCGGGCCTGCGTTTGGAGGAGGCGAATTGACGGCCTCAAAAATGTTCAGTGTCAATTGCGCCTTTGTGCGGATGTTCAAAGGTTGATTTGCGAACTCGCGGTCAATTTCAATCAGTATGCAATCGGCAGTCTCGGGACGAACAGTATCCCCGTCGCCAGCGGCGTTCCGGAGATCAGCCGGCATGAACTCTCTCAGACGATGAATTACGCGTCCCGTTCGCATCACCATCGGAATGCCAGCGCCGATGAAAATACCAAGGAACAACAACCATTTGTCTCCGGTGGCTGCAGAAATCCCCAGCAATGCGATCGCTGCGATCACCCGAAACGCAACGTCTGCCAGCCAATGCCGAGAGAAAATCAGGACGTGCGCGACCCAACCCCCATCCAGCGGGAGAACGGGAATCAGGTTTAGTCCATTGAGAATGAGCATCAGCATCGCAATCTCACCCATGAGTTCATTTTCGAACCACAAACCGGCGACGCCAATTCCGATTCCAGCTGCGATTCCAGGAACCGGTCCGGCTAAAGATACCAGCACCTTCTTCCAGCTGGGTATGTTGTAGTGAACTCCGGTTACAGCTGCCCCGAACAGCGGAATAAAGAACATCCTCAGATTACGGTAGCCGAAATACCTCATCGTCAGGTAATGACCGAGTTCATGTAAGAACATGATCGGCAACAGCATCACCGCAAAACGCCACGACCAGTTTGCTGCTCCAATCCCCAGAAACAGACCGATGGATACAGCTAACAGAACGATGCCACTTAACCAGCCGGACTTTTTATCCTGGATCCTGCGAATCTCCCGGACGACATCTGCGTGCGCACCCGAAATAGGCATTGGCGGGGGCGTTTCACCACGTTCCAATGCCGCTTCACGCTGGTTGAGAGCCTCGATTCTAATGACGCGATCAATAGCAGGTTGCTTTGCACGAAGCTGGTCTTCTGATTTGAGCGGCCGAAAAAATCCCCTGCGGCAGTGATAATCGAAGAGGCCAGCATGATGTTCTGCGATCAATTCCCGCAAATCGTCGGTTGAGGATATCGTTTGGATATTGGCCTCATGGGGAGCCAGCATCGTCTGGTGATGGTTCCAGAGCTCATTGGGTGACGATTTCGGATAACGATGCAGCTCGAAAGTTGAAGGCCAGGAAGCATCAGGCGGCATGGATGTCGTAACCAGATACCGACCATCATCAAGAGCGGAGATGAAGGAGCATCCGATATGATAAGAGACCGGACGGTTGGCTCTCCATTCACGCACGGCCACACGCCCCATCGAAGTACCGCTTTCGTGACGCATACTGATCCACCAGATTGTGGAGTTGCAATGGCCATCCTCAATCATATGGGTGACGGATGAATCAAACCCACAGTCCTCCATTTCATCTGCCATCTGATCGAAGAGGATCGTTTGTTTTTCCGGCATATCAAACAGATCACCTTCGAACGGAGCCAAATCACTGACCGGAGGATCATCTGTCGAGGCAGGCAACGGGAGCCGGAGGATCTTCAGCAGCAGGAACATGATCAACAGCTTGACGGGATTTTTTGTCTCCAGCAGAAAGTCTTTCAGAGAAGCCCGTCGGCCATCGACCTTCCAGAACAGGTCTCCTTTGTAGTCGCCAACAGGACAGGCTGGCCGAACAGAGCAGTCGGCAGGTGAAGCAACGAAGCCAGCCGCTTCCCCCTGCGCACTCGGAATCGGCAGGGCGTGTGGAGACGACGGAAGCGACGGTGCTGTCTCGAACTTCACAGCAAATACACGCCCACACTCAGGGCAGCGTAGTCGCTGACCCGATTGCGCTGCATCTGGCAGACGCATTGAAAGTTGGCATTCCGGGCACTTCACTCGCCTTGCCATATCGCGACCACCGTTAAGCGTATTGGACGAATCAATCCGGCAGTGTAGGCATCATTGCAGTTAGAGAAAACGAATTCTCCCTGACTCGACGAAGCAATTTGAGATTGAGAGCCGTCGTTACTGATAGATCACGACCAGAAACACCAAAGCTTCCGACCGACCTGGATTCGAAATTTCATGGGAAACATCAGCTCGATAACTGGCAGAATCGCCTTTGTTCAATTCACATTTTTCGACATCAGAGGTGACCGCGACACGCCCTTTCTGAACGGTCAGAAATTCGCGAGTCCCCTCAAAGTGAGCGGCAGATTTCAGTGCCCCCCCAACATTCAGCAGCACTTCGTAAAATTCAACATCCTTCTCCAGATGCAGTGGCGACAATGTACGGATGGAACAGTTTTCGTCAGCGCGAAAAATGTGCGAACGATCCTCCGAGCGAATCACCTCAATGTTGGTTGGTGGTGCGACCTGCTCGATCAATTCACCGACGCTCATCCCCAGTGCATGGGCAATCTTGACAGTCACGGCAAGCGTTGGATTCGCCTGCTCCCTTTCAATTTGACTGAGCATCGACTTGCTGACACCGGACAGCTGAGCCATGACGTCAAGGGACCAACCCCTCTGGCGGCGAAGGTCGCGAATTCTCTGGCAGACATGACGGCTGACATCTTCTGCCGATTCCCGTGAAGTCGGCTTAGCGGCGCTTGTGGCTGAAAGAGCATTCCCGGACCGGGACTTACCTCCAGATTTTTTCATGGGATTTCCATTATCCTGCACAAGTCGTCTTGTAAGATGAACTTTCGTGTTCTAGTATTCCGAACACAGAATCCGGTATATTAAACAATGCCTGAAATCCAGCAAGTTGGGGTATCAAATGAAAGCTCTCGTCAAGCGACATCGCGAAAAGGGTTTATGGCTCGAGGATGTTCCGGAACCGACTGTTGGCCTGAATGACGTGCTGATAAAGGTCGATCGGACGGGTATCTGTGGCACCGATGTTCATATCTACGACTGGGATTCCTGGGCACAGAAAACAATTCCTGTTCCAATGGTCGTTGGGCACGAGTTTGTGGGAGAAGTGGTCGAAGTCGGTGCGAACGTGACTGACTTTCATCCGGGGGAGGTCGTCAGCGGTGAAGGGCACGTTGTTTGTGGCCGATGCCGCAATTGCCTTGCTGGGCGACGTCACCTTTGTGCGCATACGCAGGGCATCGGAGTGAATCGCCCGGGTGCATTTGCCGAATACATTTCGTTGCCAATGACCAATGTCTGGCATCATGCCGATGGCATTGACCGTGACATAGCCTCAATATTTGATCCGTTCGGAAATGCCGTGCATACAGCCCTGGCGTTTCCTGTTCTGGGAGAGGACGTCCTGATCACTGGAGCGGGGCCTATTGGATTGATGGCCACAGCCGTCGCGAGACACGCAGGGGCACGCTTTGTCGTGGTGACCGACGTCAATCCCTGGCGTCTTGAACTCGCAAAAACGATGGGGGCTACGAAAGCTGTCAATGTCCGGGAAGAATCACTGGAGGCCGTCCAGAAGGATCTTGGCATGGCGGAAGGCTTTGATGTTGGTCTCGAGATGTCGGGAAATCCGTCGGCATTCAGAGACATGCTCAGGAACATGGCCCACGGAGGGAAGATTGCCATGCTCGGAATTCCTTCAGAAGACATCTCCATCGACTGGAATCTGGTTGTCTTCAATATGCTGACCATTCACGGGATTTACGGTCGGGAAATGTATGAAACCTGGTACAAAATGACAGTCATGCTGCAAAGTGGCCTGGATATCAGCCCCGTGATTACCCACCGACTTCATTACACGGAATATGAAGAGGGGTTTGCGGCGATGAAGTCAGGTCAGTCGGGAAAAGTGGTTCTGAAGTGGTAGTGCATTCGGTCAGTGGCGACCTCTGTTGAATCTCTCCGGTAGTGGCATCGACGGGTCCGGCAGCACCGGTATTTTGGCGACACATTCTCAATTCACATTGTTATTGAACCCAACAAATACAGCGGGGTGTCAAATCTAATGTCTGCTTTTCTTGACCATCTGACGTCTCAGCTCGGGGACATCCGAACCCAGGGCTTGTTCAAGTCTGAACGGACAATCGATTCTCCGCAGAATGCCGCGATACGCCTGCAGGACAACACTACGGTCCTGAATTTGTGTGCAAACAACTATCTCGGGCTGGCTGACCATCCGGAAATCGTACGTGCAGCTCACGACGGGCTGGATCGGTGGGGTTATGGAATGGCGTCCGTCCGATTTATATGCGGGACACAGGCCGTTCATCGTCAACTGGAAACCAGGATCAGTGAATTTCTGGGAACCGACGATACGATCCTGTACAGCTCCTGTTTTGATGCCAACGGCGGCCTGTTCGAAACACTTCTGACGGAAGAAGACGCCGTCATCTCGGATCAATTGAATCACGCCAGCATCATTGATGGCGTTCGATTGTGTAAAGCGAAGCGTTTTCGATATCGCAACAACGACATGACGGATCTGGAGGTTCAACTCCGGGAAGCAGCAGGCTGCCGTCACCGATTGATTGCAACGGATGGTGTGTTTTCGATGGATGGATATCTGGCAAACCTGCCTGCCATCTGCGAACTGGCAGACAAATACGATGCCGCTGTGATGGTTGATGATTCCCATGCCGTGGGTTTTATGGGCGTCAATGGCGGCGGGACACCTGAGCATTTCGGGGTCAGTGATCGAATTGACATCATCACGGGCACTCTTGGAAAAGCATTGGGAGGTGCCAGTGGTGGGTACACATCGGCCAGGCAGCCGATTGTCGATTTGCTCCGGCAAAGATCGCGGCCGTATCTTTTTTCAAATACACTCGCCCCCCCGATCGCAGCAGCTTCGCTTCAGGCGATTGATTTACTCAGAAGCTCGGGCGATCTTCGTCAGAAGCTCCGCGAGAACACCGCATGGTTTCGGCACCAGATGACGAAAGCCGGGTTCAATATCCTTCCTGGTGAACATCCCATCGTGCCTGTTATGCTGGGCGATGCAGAACTTGCAACAAGGATGGCGGAGGAAATGCTGAAACGCGGAATTTACGTTGTTGGATTTTCGTTCCCAGTCGTGCCTCGCGGCCAGGCTCGGATTCGTACTCAAATGTCTGCGGCACACGACCGCGAACACCTTGAGCGAGCGGTTGATGCCTTCACCGAAGTCGGACGTCTACTCCAGCTGATCTGAGAACAGTTCTTTCCTCTCGAAAGGCCTCGAGAAGCCCTGAATCCATGCATGTGGTCTGCTACGAACTGGGCGAATTCACTTCTGATTGACCAGATCGAATCGCAGAAAGCGGCACAACACGGACCGTGGTTCCTAATCGTTTGGCCCGGCTGCTTACGATTGCCCCATGCTTGCCAGCACATAGATGATCGCGAACAGCAATCCGAGAATCGCAGCAATACCAATCAATGCTGAACTGGACAGTGATAGCGACCGGTCCCCGAAGTCGAAATAAAGGGCCGGCGGCTTCTCTTCTCCGGGTTCGGCAGGAGGTGTCGCCTTCGCTTTCTTCTCCTTTTCCCTGGCACGCGGATCAGGTTCCTCACGGCTGGGGGCACGGAACGCGATACCAGCTGTGCGGGGTGCAAACGAACCCATTTCGTCATCCTGCAGCATCGTGGATGTGTAATTAGACCGGCGGTCTTTGTCAGTGTTGTTTTCGTCACTGAACACATCGTCAAAAATGGCGGAGATAACTTCCTCTTCCTGCTTCTTCTTTTTCCGAACTGCCTGGACGGCCTTCTGCCGCCGTGGAACACTTTTCTTGCCAGCCTTTTGACGACTTACCGCCGACTTACCACTCGGTTGCTCTCGATCAGCGGCGACGACAGATGCAGTGCCCGTTGTAGCAGCATCTGACGGGCCCGGTTTCTCGGTTGATGCCACTATTGGTATCGATGGCTGACTACCGGAGAGCCTTGCAGCTGGGGTGGTTCCGGAACCCACTTTGGGCCTTGTGATATCGCCATCTGATTTTCGCGAACGTTTGCGGGATTTTGCCGCACGGGCAGCTGAATCGGCGTTCTTTCTCCCGTCGGGCGAAGTGTCAGATTTCCTGGTTGATTTCTCACCGGACTCGCTGGATCCAGCGTCGGAAGTTTGTTTCTTCCGTCCGGCCTTTCGCTTGTTCGAAATCCTGGACTTACGCGTTCCTGCTTCAGCGTTTCCGCTGAGCGACATGGTTGCCCAGACATCCTCGCTGTGTAACTCGCCGTCGACATCTTCGGTATTTGCTGCAGACTCTGGCTCAGAAGCCTCCGATGAATCGTCATCGGCAACGTTGCCTGCCGTCGCAAGTCGAAACGTCGCTTCTTCTTCTTCGTCTTCACTGCTGAGGGTTTCTGATTCCGGTGAAGCGACAGCAAACGCACGTTCCAGATCGTCATCGTCATCGCTCAGCGGAACAAAGTCATCATCAGAATCGCTGTCCCCAGCGGAAACTTCTCCATCTGAAAGAGGGACATAGTCGTCTCCACCTTCTGCCGCAGTCTCGGCGGCAAGTTCGCGTTCAAGCCACTCTTCCTCCTGCTCTTCACGCTCGAGACGCTCGCGCTCGAGACGCTCTTGTTCTTCACGTTCGAGTCGCTCTTGCTCTTCACGCTCCAGACGCTCAAGTTCGAGACGCTCCTGCTCTTCGCGTTCCAGGCGCTCGCGTTCAAGACGCTCCTGCTCTTCGCGTTCCAGACGCTCGCGTTCAAGCCGCTCCTGCTCTTCGCGTTCCAGACGCTCCTGTTCGAGGCGCTCCTGCTCTTCGCGTTCCAAACGTTCGCATTCGAGACGTTCTTGCTCTTCGCGTTCGAGCCGCTCTTGCTCTTCGCGTTCCAGACGCTCCTGTTCGAGGCGCTCCTGCTGTTCGCGTTCCAGACGCTCAAGTTCGAGACGTTCTTGCTCTTCGCGTTCGAGACGTTCAAGTTCGAGACGTTCTTGCTCTTCGCGTTCGAGACGTTCAAGTTCGAGACGTTCTTGCTCTTCACGCTCCAGACGTTCAAGTTCGAGACGCTCTTGCTCTTCTCGTTCGAGTCGCTCGCGTTCGAGACGTTCTTGCTCTTCGCGTTCGAGTCGCTCTTGTTCGAGCCGCTCCTGCTCTTCACGCTCGAGGCGTTCTTGTTCGAGCCGCTCCTGCTCTTCTCGTTCCAGACGTTCGCGTTCGAGACGTTCTTGCTCTTCTCGTTCCAGACGCTCGCGTTCGAGACGTTCTTGCTCTTCTCGTTCGAGTCGCTCTTGTTCGAGCCGCTCCTGCTCTTCACGCTCGAGGCGTTCTTGTTCGAGCCGCTCCTGCTCTTCTCGTTCCAGACGTTCAAGTTCGAGCCGTTCCTGCTCTTCACGCTCCAGACGTTCGCGTTCGAGCCGCTCTTGCTCTTCGCGTTCCAGTCGTTCGCGTTCGAGACGTTCTTGCTCTTCTCGTTCGAGTCGCTCTTGCTCTTCACGTTCCAGTCGTTCGCGTTCGAGACGTTCTTGCTCTTCTCGTTCGAGTCGCTCTTGCTCTTCACGCTTCAGACGTTCAAGTTCGAGACGCTCCTGCTCTTCTCGTTCCAAGCGTTCGCGTTCGAGCCGTTCCTGCTCTTCGCGTTCCAAGCGTTCTTGTTCGAGCCGCTCTTGCTCTTCGCGTTCCAAGCGTTCGCGTTCGAGACGCTCTTGCTCTTCACGCTCCAGACGCTCTTGCTCTTCACGCTTCAGGCGTTCTTGCTCCAGACGTTCCTGCTCTTCACGGACTTTGCGTTCTTTTTCCAGGCGTTGTTTTTCGGCGCGTTCCTTTTCGAGTCGTTTTCGCTCTTCTCGTTGTCGGCGTCGCAATTCGCTGGCAGCCTGCGCGAGAGAGGCCTGCTCTGAGGCGGCTTCCTTTTGTGCAGCCTCTTCGGCTTCGGCTTTCTGGCGTTCAGCGTCGGCCTTCTCTTTTGCCTTGCGCGCTCGCTCTGCTCGCAATCGAGCGGCCATTGCCTTGGCATCTTTGATCGTTTCCAGAGGATTATCCGCAGCCTGTGGCTTCGATGCGGAACCCTCGGATCGTACAGCCGCCGGCATTTCATGGGTTGGCTGCTGCGACAGCTCATTGCGTTGCGAAGGTCGGCTACGTGTCTGTCGAGGCGCTTGTTCTGACGCAGGGATCTGATCGATCGATGCTTCACTCGTTTTCAGACCCCGGCGGAGTTCAGCCACCGTAGGCGTTAACTCCATTGGAGCATCCGGAGAATCAGTTGCATCGCCGAAGTCATCATTACTGGTTAACTGCGGACGATCCGGATTCATTCGGGCCGTGGGCCCCTTACGGGACGCAGTCTTCTCCGTCGTTTTCGTGGCCGGAGCTTCGTCAGGCGTAAGTATTCCTGCCAGTTCTTCGAAGTGTTTCCGGATGTCACGCAGCGTCGTGGGCTGGAACATCGTTGTACCGTACTTCGTGGAATTCAGCTTGCGTTTGACTTCAGGTTCGTCGTTTGTCGCGAACACTGCGACGCAGGGTGTCTTCAGCGATCGCGCATAGGCCTGAATCTGGGGGTAAATTTCCAGCGTGGCGTCTGAATCTTCATCTGCAAAAAACAAAATGCCGCCGGGAGCATTATTCCCTTTCAGCCTTTCAAGGGCTTCCGCGTGATCACTCAGGAACTCAAGTTGGAACGCGTACTTTTCAAAGTACTGGTTCAGAACCTTTCGACGTTTTCGTGACGTATCAACGACCAGCAGCTTGAATTCCGGGCGTCCAAAGGCTGCATCTGCGGCAGCATTTCTGGTTCCTTCCACCACAGCATCGGGATCGCCGAGTTCGGCGAGGGCCAGTCGAAGGTCCCGACAAGCTTCCCCAACGGTCTGGTAACGATCAGATGGATTCACATCCATCATCTTCGAACAAATGCGAGCGACACAGGGAGGCAGGCTTGGTTTGATCAGGTTGACTGGCCGCACACTCGAATACCGCTGGAGCTGCAGGCGTTCTTCGCGATCTGCCGTCCGCGGCCATGGCCCCTCACCGGTGAGCAGTTCGTAGTAGATCGCTCCGGCAAAAAAAATGTCGCTGCGCGGGTCGTTGCGTGGAGCGTTGGTTCCGCGTTCAAGCGAAGCATACTCAAGCGCTCGCTGCACGTCGTCGCTGGTTCCTGCCTGGTTGGGGTTTTCGGCCCCCGCGAGTCCAAAGTCGACAAGCTTGGCGACACCGGTACTGCTCATCAGAACATTAGTCAGCTTCAGGTCACGATGCGTGGCCCCCAGCGTCAATGCGTATTCCAGTGCAGAGCAGATCTCGTAGATGCACTTTGTCGCCTCCAGTGGAGCCAGCACCTGCCGAATTTTCATAAAATCCCGGAGGTTGCCACCTTCGACGAATTCCATCGTAAAGAAGTGGTACTTACCCTCATTTCCAATATCGAAGATTGGAACAATGTTGGGGTGAATGAACTTCATGCAGATCCGAGCTTCACGCTCGAACCCCTGAACCGCTTTGGGATCATCTGCCCATCGTTCTCGAAGCAGTTTGAGAGCGACGA